>NZ_RAWA01000597.1 GCF_003611675.1 Corallococcus sp. CA053C | reverse complement strand
GGGGATGAGCATGAAGCGCATGGGGTGGCTCCTTCTTTCGCGGACGGGATGTTCCAGGTCCTACTCGCGCGACGAACGAGGATGGGAGGGATCGACAGGGGCCCGTCGATTCTTGTCACCGGAAGGCGGACCAGGCGACAGGACGTGCCCCGGCAGGGTGTGCCCGGTGGGAGGCCGGACGCGCCCCCCGGGGTCGGACCCGGGTGCTACATCTGTCGTGCCATGGATGATCCAACCGACAGGGACGGCGACCGACGCCGGGAGCCACGCAAGCCGAAGCCCCCTCGCAAGGTGTCGCAGCGCTACCTGGAGAATGCCGCGCTGCACTACCTCAAGCGCTACTCGGCCACGGTGAGCCAGTTGAAGCGCGTGCTGATGCGCAGGGTGGACCGCTCGGTGAAGGCCCACGGCACCGACCGCAAGGAGGCGGTGGGGTGGGTGGATGCGCTCGCGGAGAAGCTCATCCGCAACAACCTCATCAACGACGGGGCCTACGCACAGACCAAGGCGCACTCGCTGCGCGCTTCGGGCCGCAGCGCGCGCGTCATCACCCAGAAGCTGCGCATGAAGGGCGTGGCCCCGGAACTGGTGCAGCAGAAGCTGGCGGAGGCCACCGAGGACGTGTCCGAGGACGCCGCCGCCCTCATCTGGGCGCGCAAGAAGCGGCTGGGCCCCTTCCGGCGCGACGCCAGCACGCGCGCGGACAACCGCCAGCGGGACCTGGCGGCGCTCGCGCGCGCGGGCTTCTCCTTCGCCATCGCGAAGCGGATCATCGACGGAACGGCCGACGACGCGCCGCTCCGCCGCTGACCTTGGAGCCCGGAGCTGCTCAGTACATCTTCAGGTCGTACCCTGCGGTGGGCCGCCAGTCGCTTCCCGACGGCACGGTGCGCCGGTCCGTCACCTTCACCGCGTAGACGCCGCCCGCCACGACGTTGGCCGTCGCCCGGTAGACGAAGCAGGAGGGGGTGATCTGCGAGCAGATGAGGGACTGGGTCGAGCCCAGGAGCGCGCCCAGCGTCCGGGTGGCGTAGTCATACGCGTAGATCTCCACGCGCAGTTGGGCGCCGTTGCGCAGGTTGTACGCCTCCACCGTCATCACCTGATTGATGGGGGTGGCCACGAGCGCCCAGTCCACGTCACCCGCGCGGTGGGACGTGTGCTTGAGCTGCGGCGTGCCCATGTACGACGAGGCGGAGGTGTGCGTGTTGTCGCTCTCGAAGGAGTCCGGAGGCGCCAGCAGGCAGTTGGCCGGCGGGCTGAACCCGTCGTTGACGCAGACGTTGCCCACGCAGTTGCACCCGGAGGCGCAGTCCGACCCCGTGCTGCAGGCGCGCACGGGCGGCGTGTCGCAGTGCCCCGGGGGCGGCGCGGGGCTGAAACCGTCCGGCACGCAGTAGCCGCCCTGGCAAACACAACTCTCACGGCACCCCAGCCCGTTCGTACAGGCCAGGGCCAGTCCCGCCTCCTGCGTGCCCATTACCTCGTCAGGCCCGGCAGGAGTGGACTCCTCCACGGGCCCGCATCCCACGACGAACATCGCCAGCGCTGCGACACCCCAACGAACGAGCTTCACGGTGGCCTCCTCTTGCTGGACCCCGCCATGGCGCACCCTGCGTCAGCGGGCGGAAAGTCCGTTTGACTCACCGTGAATACTGACGGCCCTGGAGTGATATGACAATCATTATCAATTCATGAGAACAGGCGAGTTTCGCAGCCCTGGTTACTCCTGGAGTTGCGTGATGGAGAGCGCCGGATCGCTGGCGATGTCGGCCTCCGTGTAGCGCATGTCCACCCACTGCTTCTGGGAGAACATCGCCGTCTGGTCCGCGTACCAGGGCGAGGCCGGGTTGTTGGATTGGGAGTAGGTGAGGACGGACTTCGCCACGGGCCC
Source organism: Corallococcus sp. CA053C (assembly GCF_003611675.1). GTDB lineage: Bacteria > Myxococcota > Myxococcia > Myxococcales > Myxococcaceae > Corallococcus. The sequence goes on along the minus strand of NZ_RAWA01000597.1, from coordinate 2,447 downwards.
CGCGTCGGTGAAGGACACGGCCATGATGAAGCTGGAGCCCAGCACGGGCTCGTAGGTGCCATCCGGCAGCAGGCGGTTGGAGATCTGGTTGAAGCAGCCCTCGTCGTGGCTGCACCCGTGGATGGGGATGAACACGCCGTTCTTGCGCTTGCCCTGCACGGAGCCCGTCGTCGCATCCAGGGCGATGTTGCGCGTGCGCAGCGTGCGGATGGCGGTGCCCAGTGCCTGGGCCACCTGCGGGTGCAGGGTGTTGAGCGTGCGGGGCGTGTTGACCGGATCCGCGGGGTTGAAGGGGACCAGGTACGGGCCGCCCGTCACCGCGACGGCATTGAAGATGAACACGCGCCACAGCAGCTCGCCGCGGCTGTCCAGGTTGCCCTTCAGGTCCCACTGCGCGAGCACCGGGCAGGCGGGGCGCAGGTCCTCGAAGGTGCCGTCCGCCATCAGCACGAAGGGCGTGCGGCGGCACAGCGCCACCGCGGCGTCGCGCAGCAGCTCTCCGGAGTGGGCGCGGTTGTTGAGCATCACCGTCTGGAGTTGCTCCAGCGTGAAGCGCTGGCCCTCCAGGTCGTCGGTGCCCGCGAGCCGGCCCTGCACCATCTTCAAACCCAGCCGGGTGCGCAGGCTGCGCACGCTGTTCTCCTCGCCCAGGATGCGCGGGAAGCCGGTGAGGGGCTGGGCGGGGTTGGGCAGCCAATAGCTGTCATTGGAGTTGGTGACGTAGTCGTTGCGCGTGAGGTGCGGCATGCGCGACGGGCCCAGGATGCCCGGCTCCACCGCGTCCGCGTCGGTGCCCCAGGCGCAGTCGGAGCGCGACCCGTCCAGCACCGGCAGCCCCGCTTGCTGGAGGATGAGCAGCGGGATGGGGGACAGCACGCAGCGGGCGAGGTGCGCGTTGGTGACGTGGGGCACGACGCCCATGTCCGCGTAGTACGAGCGGCCCTGCGCGTCCGCCGCCAGCGTGTTGACCCATGGGATGCCCTGCCACGTGGCCTGCGCCTGCCGCAGCTCCTCCACGTTGGTGGCGCGGTCCATGGCGAAGAAGGTGTCCAGCACGCGCAGGTTGCTGGCGTTGGCGTCCGCGAACGCGTAGCCGGTGAGCCCGTTCCAGGTCATCAGGCCGGCGGGGTACTCCAGCATCGGGCCCAGGTGCGAGCGGTAGAAGGTGTGCTGCCGCGAGGAGAGCGAGCCGCCCGCCTCCCGCGCCTGCACCGTCACCGTCTGCGTGGTCATCTGCCGCAGCTGCCCGTCGTAGAGGTAGGTGGTGGGGCTGCCGGGGACGAGCTTCAACTCGAACGGCGTGAAGCGGTACGCGGTGGAGACGGTGTGGCTCCAGGCCAGCGTCTCGTTGTGGCCGATGAGGATGGCGGGCACGCCCAGCAGGCTCACGCCGCTGACGTTGAGCTTGCCGGGCACGGTGAGGTGCGCCTGGTAGAAGCGCTCCGAGCCCTCCCAGGGGAAGTGCGGGTTGGCCAGCACCATGCCCTTGCCGTTGCGCGTGGCCTGTCCCCCGAGGCCGAAGGCGTTGCTGCCCAGGCCCATGGACTCCGAGTGGGGGAAGACGTTGCGGTCCAGGCTCGCGGGCACGGGCAGCGGCAGGGGCAGCGAGCCGTCCGGCAGCAGCGCGGGGGGCTTCGCGTCCACCAGCGCGTCCAGGAAGAAGCCGGAGCTGGCGAAGAGGCTGAGCTGGTAGTAGCGCAGGTAGAGGTCGTGTTCGGTGATGGGGCGCACCCAGGCGGCGCCCCGGCAGCGCGGATCCGGCAGCGCGTCCACGCCCGTCTCCCGCAGGTAGCGGTTGAAGCCGGCGGCGTAGCCTCGCACCAGCTCGCGTGCGTCCTGCGAAGGGCCCAGCGGCGCGGGCTTCGCGAGCAGCGCGTCCACGGTGCCGGCGTCCACGATGGACTGGTAGAAGAAGTCGCTCTTCAGGTTGATCAGGTCGCCGCCCAGCGGCGCCGGGTAGGTGGCGTCCGGCCCGAAGTAGCGCGAGCGCTGCGCGTTCACCGTCACCAGCACGTTCGCCAGCTCGCAGAGGTTGTCCTGCGCGAACGCGTAGCCGTAGCCGTAGCCCAGGCTGGCGAAGTCGTCCGCCAGCACGTGGGGGATGCCGTGCGCGGTGCGCCGGACGGTGGCGGAGAAGCTGCCCGCGCCCAGCTTCACCGTCGCCACGGTGTCGGCCGGAGGTGTTACGGCGCGCGGCTCACAGGCGGTGGCCACGAGCAGCGCCGCGAGCGGCAGCAGCCGGCCACCCCGGTTCCTTCCATCACGTCCAACCATCGAGGGACTCCCTTCACGGAGAGGAGAAATTCCCTTCTATTTGTAAGAAGGGCGCATTCCTGGATCGCGGCGGCATCGGGTGGATGGGGCCGGCGGACTGCGGACGGGGGACGGCAGCGGTCGAGGTCGTCATGGGCACTCCCTGGGAAGGTGATGCCCTGGCCCTTTTGCAG
>NZ_RAWA01000596.1 GCF_003611675.1 Corallococcus sp. CA053C | reverse complement strand
GACGGGGGGCTTGGGAACGTGGCAGGGCTCTCTCCAAGCGACTCCCACCTCGGGCAGCAGCGCCGCCAGTTCGCGCCGCATCACCTCCGCCGTGGGGGCACGCTTCTCCGGGTCCCGGGCAACGAAATGGAGGACCGCCGCGCCCAGGGCCGCTGGCACCCGAGGGTTGAGCGAATGCGGCGCGGGCAACTCCAACCGGCCGCCCAGGAACATGGCCGGAGATTCACTCCAGGGGCGCGCCATCGTCAGCAAATCGTAGAGGCAGATGCCCAGCGCGTAGACATCATCCGTGGCCTTGAAAGCGTAGCGCGCCTCGGACTCCTCGCCATGCTCGCGCAGGAACTTCGTGGCCTCGGGGGAGCGGTAGCGCCGGGTACCGGGCGGCAGGGGGGAATCCGTCAATTCGGGCGCCTGCGCATAGCTGCCCACCCCGAAGTCCAGCAGGAAGGGCTCGCCGTCGGAAGCGCGCACCAGGATGTTGTTCAGCTTCAAATCCCGGTGGAAGACGCCCCGCGAGTGCACGTGGGCGAGGGCCGACGCCAGCTTGACGAAAAGGGCCACCACTTCGTGCGCCGTGGGGTGCATCTTCTCCAGCCACTCACCCAGCGTGGAGCCCTCCACGTAGTCCTCGACGACGTAGAGCCAGCCCCGTGTCGCGTCGTTCCACCGGCCATACGCGTGGGGCCGTACGATGTTGGGGTGGCCCTCTACCTGGACGAGGCAGACCATCTCCCGCAGCAGGCGCGCGTCCGATTGCTCCGCGTCCCCGCTGCTGGCACGGCGCAGGGCCATCTTCATCGCGAAGCGCTGGCCGTCCTTCTCCACGAGGTAGACGGCGCCGAAGGAGCCCGCGCCCAGGGGCTTCACCACGCGCCAGCCATCCACCATCTGCCCGGGCTTCAAGCTGGCGGGAATGAAAAGCAGCATGGCCCGCGCTTCTAGAACACCAGGGAAGGAATGAGAAGGCGCCGAGCGCCTGTGCTGTCGCGTAGCTCCACCCGGAGGGCGGCGTCTTCGGGCCAATCCTCGCCACGGGCCTCCACCACGATCAGCGCCTTCCCGCCGGGAGCGATGTGAGGCCCTCGCATCGCCACGGTCGCGGCACGGGAACGCCCACCACCTGCCGGGGACAGTCGGGCCTCCGTGGGCGTCCAGGGCACTGCCCCTCCATTCGTCACTTCAAGCGAAAGCGCGACCCAACCTGTCCCTCGGAAAGCGACGACGCGCTCTGCCTTCAACACGTCAGTGGGCTTGAGCACCTCCTCTACTCGAAGGTCTTTCGCTTGGACACCCATACGGTCCATCGTCCCGGTCAGGATCATGCCCGAAGGCCCCGTGGCCGCGCTTCGTGCCCGGAGCGCTTCCAACTCGGCGTCCTTGCCCGCGCATGCGGCGCGCACCTCGTCCAGTTCAGCCTGTACCGCCTCGGCCGTGCGTGGCAGCCGCGACACCTGGACCTGTACGTCCACCTGTATGGCGTTCGTGACGAGCGCGAACACGGCCCGCACCGGGGACAGGCCGTCCGCGAAGGGCACGGTCAACAGCACACGCTCTCCCGTCGCCACGTCGCCCGTGGGCTTGAGCATGATCAGCCGGTCCGTGGCCACGATCACCTCGAAACGGTCTCTGGCGTCCCCCAGCTTCACAGCCGCGCGGTCCACGGGGGAGTCGAACTCCAGCACCGTGAGGGAGCCAGAAGCGACGTGCAGCTCCACCGGCTTGCCGGCTGCGGCCTGAGAGAGCGTCACCCGCCGCTGCACCAGCTCACGCCCTCGTGGGGGCTCCTGAGCCGTGACGTTCGTGCCCAACAGGAGAAGGGACAGCAACAGCAACGGACGGGAAACCAGGAGCACCGGCAGGCAACCTCCGAGAAGACGGCGCCGACCGTAACAGGTGCCGTGGAGTCGCAGGTCTCCGAGCGGCCCCGGTATCGCTGTCCATCGCGATGGTGGGGCGGGCCGAGTCGAGGAAGCGCGAGACCTCGCCCGCCTTGAGTGCCTTGGGAACCCGAAGCGCACGAAAAAGCCCCGGCTCCTCGCGAAGCCGGGGCGCGTGTTCTTTTTCAGCGTCAGTGCCGCTTCAGCGAATCAGGCCGCTGTCGATGCGGGTCTTCCCGAAGATCATCAGGAAGGAGAAGTCCGCCTCCTGGCGGGTGGAGCTGTTCGACACCTCCACGCGGATCTCCCGGTCACAGCCACCGGCCCGGTTCACCGTCGTCGTCCAGCCCGGCACCGCTTCCAGCTTCTCGATGGTGCTGGTGATGCAGGAGCCGCTGGTGCCGCCCGTGGCGGGGATGAACGTCTTGATGGTGACCGAGGCGACGGAACCGGACTGCCCGTCCGGCAGGTTGTAGATGCCGGCCGCGTACTCCGTCACGAACGTCTGGTTTCCCGCCGCGTCGGTGGTGGAGGAAACCTCACGCATGTGCTCGCCGGGGCCCAGGAGCGCGGCGGTGCTGACGCCGACCTCCGGCGCCTCCGAAGCACTGACGCCCTCGCCGCAGCCGGCCAGGAGGGAAAGGGAGACAAGCAGGGTTGCCGAGGACTTGAAGAATGCGCGCAAAGGGATGAACTCCAGGAAGTAGGCCACGGGGGTGGCGCTTGGAGGCTGTCATGTCTTTGCGGCGTCCATCAAATGATGAGGCCTTTCCGTACTCCGAAGGTGGGCGGGGTCGTACGGCCGGAGCGGATGAGGCCCTGTGCCGCTTGAGTTGCCATTGTCGGACGTCACGGACGGGGGAGCGCTGCGTTGGCCCCGTGGGGAGGCGCGTGCGAGGAAGCTGCCCCCTGCCTCCCGTGCTCGCCCCTCCTGCGTGAGGCCCACACCGTGCGCATTCGTTGATCCAGGCGCCGTGTCGCCGCCGTTCCGTCAGGAGGAAACCCGTGACTCTCGAAACCCACCGCGCGCAGCCGAAGTCCGGAGCAGGACTGCCACCGGACAGTGTGGAACGCTTCCGGGCACAGCTTCGGGGCCCGCTCATCCGCCCCGGAGACGCTGACTACGAGGAGGCATGCCAGCTGTACAACGCGATGATCCACAAGCGCCCGGCCATGGTGGCCCGGTGCGCGGACGTGGCGGACGTCATCGCCTCGGTGACCTTCGCTCGCGAGCAGGGCCTGCTGCTGGCCGTGCGCGGCGGGGGACACAGCGGCGGTGGCATGGGGCTGGTCGACGACGGGCTGGTGATCGACCTGTCGAACATGCGCGGCGTGCGGGTGGACCCCCAGGCCCGCACGGTGCGGGTCGCGGGGGGCTGCGTCTGGGGAGACGTGGACCACGCCACCCACGCCTTCGGGCTGGCGGTGCCCTCGGGCATCATCTCCACCACGGGCGTGGCCGGGCTCACGCTGGGCGGCGGCACGGGCCACCTCACGCGGCGCTTCGGCCTCACCATCGACAACCTGCTCGCCGTGGACCTGGTGCTCGCGGACGGTCGCCTCGTCACGGCCAACGCCGAACAGCACCCGGACCTGTTCTGGGCGGTGCGCGGCGGGGGCGGCAACTTCGGCGTCGTGACGTCGTTCCTCTTCCGGGCCCACCCGGTGGACACCATCATCGGAGGACCCACGCTCTGGCCGCTGGACCGAGCGGCGGAGGTGATGCGCTGGTACCGCGAATTCCTGCCCGCCGCGCCCGAGGACCTCAACGGCTTCTTCGCCTTCATGACCGTGCCTCCCGCGCCTCCGTTCCCGGAGTCCCTGCACCTGCAGAAGATGTGCGGCGTGGTGTGGTGCTACACCGGGGCCCCCGCGCGCGCGGATGCGCTGTTCGCGCCCGTGAAGGCGCTCAAGCCCGCCCTGCACGGCGTGCAGCCCATGCCCTACCCCCTGCTGCAGGCGGCCTTCGACGGGCTCTATCCGCCCGGGCTGCAGTGGTACTGGCGCGCGGACTTCGTGCGCGAGCTGAGCGACGACGCCATCGCGCGCCACGTGGAGTTCGCCGAGCGGCTGCCGTCGATGCACTCCACGATGCACCTCTACCCCGTGGACGGGGCGGCGCACCGGGTGGGCCCGCATGACACGGCCTTCCGCTACCGCGACGCACGCTGGAACCAGGTCATGGTGGGCGTGGACCCCTCGCCGGAGAAGGCGGCGGACATCAGCGCCTGGGCGAAGGACTACTGGAACGCGGTGCACCCGTACTCCGCGGGCGGCGCCTACGTGAACTTCATGATGGACGAGGGGCAGGACCGCGTGCGCGCGACCTACGGCGACAACTACGCGCGGCTGGTGGAGGTGAAGAACCGCTACGACCCCACCAACCTCTTCCGTGTGAACCAGAACATCCCGCCGGACCCGGTGCCACCCGCACACGTCGCGCATTGAGGAGGGGCGGAGGGTTGCTTGACTCAGGGGG
>NZ_RAWA01000595.1 GCF_003611675.1 Corallococcus sp. CA053C | reverse complement strand
GAAGGGTGGCGTGTCGGTGGCGCAGCTGCGGAAGATCATGCCGAACCTGTCGCAGGCGAAGGCGGAGCAGTACCTGCCGCACCTGAACAAGGCGATGGCCGAGGCGAAGATCAACACGCCGAAGCGTCAGGAGATGTTCCTCGCGCAGCTGGCGCACGAGAGCGGCGAGCTGCGCTACATGGAAGAGATTGCTTCCGGCGCGGCGTACGAGGGCCGCAAGGACCTGGGCAACACGCAGCCGGGTGACGGCAAGCGCTACAAGGGCCGGGGTCCCATCCAGCTCACGGGCCGAGCCAATTACCGCGCGGCGGGCAAGGCGCTGGGCATCGACCTGGAAGGCCACCCGGAGCGCGCGAAGGATCCGGACGTCGCGTTCCGCATCGCGGGTTGGTACTGGGGTTCGCGCAACCTGAACAGCTACGCGGACGCGGGCAACTTCCGCGAGGTCACCCGCCGCATCAACGGCGGCTACAACGGCATGGCCAGCCGCGAGATGTACTACCGCCGCGCGCAGGGCGTGCTGGGCTGAGCCGTGATTCACCCGTCTGAACGGAGGGATCCCGCGTCCGGAAAGGGGATCCTTCGTGACAGGCGACTCGTGATTCCAGGCACCTGACGCTGGCGCACCGGCTGCACAGGGACGGGCTCCTCCCTTCTCGGAGCGAGCCCGATGTCCCGAATCGATTCTTCCGGCAGCAGCCCTGTTTCCCCCGACAGCCCCCTTCCCGAAGTGGACGCGCCCACGGCGCTGAAGCCTCCCGCGCCGTCGTCCACGCGCAACGAGCTGCGGACCTATGACGGTCCGCCCGGCGCTCCTGCCGTGGCCCCTCCGCCCACCGGCCTCGCGGGCCCCACCGTGTCCGCGCGCGAACTTGCACTGGGCAGCCGGCCGCGTCCTCCATCGTCCCCCGTCCCGGAGGACGTCTACACCGCGCTCAAGTCACACCTGACGCGCAGCCTGTCCAACCCCCTCCTCACCGGCAGCGACGTCCAGGCCACGCACAGCGCGCTCGGCTCCGTTCCTCGTGACGCCTACCGCGCCACGCTGGAGCGCATGGACCGTGACGGGCTGCTCGCCACCTACGTGTCCCGACTGGACGCTCCCTCCCGACAGTCCTTCCTCGACCAGGCCGTGTCCAACGGCGTCCTCCAGCGGCGCTCGGGGGGCGTCACCGGCCCGCTCGGCATGCCGGGGCGACCGGAGATCTTCGTCAATGATCCGAAGCTGCCCGGGGCACTGCGCGACGCGGTGAATGCCCACGCCATCGACACGGGGCGCGCCGCGGTCCTCTCTTACGACGCCTATCTGCAACGCCATGGCGAAGCTGTCGGACAGTCGGACAGCCTCCGTGCACTGCGCTCGCTCGGTGCTCCCCAGGCGCTGGACCTGCGCGAAACCGTGCTTGGACTCTCCTGGGCCGACCCTCGCCGTGAACGCTACGAAGCGGAATGGAAGGCGGGCATTGGTCGGCCCCAGCACTCCCTCGTTCAGGCCTACGAAACGGCCACCGCCCGTGCGCTGGTCCTCTCCGGACAGAGGCCCGCCGGCACCTTCCTCACCGCTGAGGCGAGCGCGTCCCACGACCTGCTCCGGGTGAAGAGCGAGGCCCGGCTCGCCTCACGCGGACCCTCCGAACTCCAGACGCAGGCCGGCGTCGTCGCGAAGGCCGGCCCCCTGGAGCTGGAGGTCATGACGGACGTGCACGGCGAATCCGAGACGGAGCTCCAACTGGACCTGGGCATCGCCAGCGTGAGCCGCGACTCGCAGGGCAAGGTGGAGCTGTCCTTGGGCGCGGGGTCGCATGCCCGCGCGCACGTGAACCTCAACGCTCGCACCGCGGAGTTCGGCGGCGGCGTGGCCTTCGAACTCTCCGACAAGACCGGCCAACACCACGCCAGCCTCAAGCTGGGCTACGGCCTGCGCGGCCTCACCCCCGAGCGCGCTGCACAGGCCCTCCGCCGCGACGTCCCCGGCGTCTTCAGCCGCCCGAAGGACCTGGACCCCGGCACCTCCTGGGACGCCCTCCCCGCGGAGCGCCGCGCCCTCTACGAACGGCAGGGCTGGACCCGCGAGGAGTGGGCGGAGGACTCGCGGCGCTGATCACCGCACGTTCGCGGGCAGCAGCTTCTCCACCACCACCACGTCGTGCCACACGCCATCGAGCGGAGCGTGCTTCTCATGCACCCCCACCTCCCGAAATCCCAGCCGCCCGAGCAGCACGCGGCTGCGCACGTTGGTCGCGAAGACGCGCGAGGTGAGCTTGTGGAAGCCCGCCGCCTCCGCTTCCTTCAGCAGCGCCTGGAGCACGTGCTGCCCCACGTTCCGACCCCGGGCCTCCGGGGCCACGTAGATGCTGAAGTCCGCGACGCCCGCGTAGCACTCGCGCGGGCTGTAGGCGCCCGTGGACGCATACGCGATGACGCGCCCGTCCTCCTCCGCCACGAGCACCGGGTGGCGCTTGCCCAGCCACGCGTCGATGTCCTCGGGCGTGCGGGGCCGCGTCTCGAAGGTGGAGGCGCGCTCGGCGAGGGCCGCGTTGTAGATGGCCGCGATGGCGGCCCGGTCCTCGCGCGTCGCGGGCCTCACCGTGGGCAGTGGGGTCGCGCTCATGGCGTGGGCGTGGGGAGCTTCGGCGCCAGCGGCTCCTCCGCCTCCGGGACCGGACGCATGGAGAGGGCGGCCCCCAGCGTCAGGTGCCAGGGCAGGAAGACGAAGGCCAAGGGGTTCTCGCTGCTCAGGACGAAGAGGCTCGCCACCGCCCAGAACACGAACTGGAGCCACAGCCCCACCGAGCCACCGCGTTGCAGCGTCCGGTTCCCCAGGCTGTGGCCGAAGAAGGAAGACAGGGTGGACACCCAGATGATCAACCCGGCCAGGACGAAGGGACTCAGCACCTGCCCCCGGAAGTCCTTCCCGAAGTAGCCGCTGAGCAGCTGCCCCAGGACGCAGAACAGCGTCTGGCACAGCACGGACAGCAGCGTGATGATCACTCCGCCCGGGCCCGGCCCCGGTGACGGGACCTCGTCAGAGGTCGTGACGGGAGCCTGCGGCTCCAGCAGCTCGGGCGGCAGCTCCAGCGCGTACGGATACCCCAGGGACAGCAGGGCGTCCTTCGCCGCGTGACGCACCTTCCGCCCGCCCTTGCCCACGTAGTCCCCCACGGGGTTCTCACGGGCCATCAGCCCCAGCAGCAGGTCCGCCCGCTCCCGGAGCGACTCGTCCGGCGGTGGAGCCCGGCCCAGCGCCGCGATGAGCGCGTCGATGTCCGAGCGCAGCACCCCGGGCGACTTCACCTCCTCCAACAGCACCGCGAGCGGAAGGAACGTCTCCGCGACCACCGGCGCTGGAGCGTCGGGCGTCTCGTCGGTGGTGGGCGGCGCGGGGCGGTGGGCCTGCTGGGACATGGATGCTCCTCGGGGACAGTCATCCTCTGCCCACCCCTCCGGGAGCAAGGGGGCGGCCCCGCACCGGGCCTCACTCCGAGGAGACAGTGTCCGTGCCACGGGCCACCCGGGGGCAGGGGGGTGGAGCCTCCGGCTGGGGAGCGAGGGAGCGACAGCGCTTGGAGGCCGCTCCCACCCCGCGTGTCCACCCTTCCCGGAAACACCTTCCCTGAAGTGAGGACGCGCGATGCCGATGGAACGAGCGCAGCGGTTCGTGGACGCACTGCTGAAACTGGAGGAGCACGGCGACATCGACTCGCTGGTCGCGCTCTTCGCCGAGGACGCCCAGGTGAGCAACGTCGCCTCGCCCAGCGTCTTCTCCGGGGCCGACGGCGCCCGCCGCTTCTGGACCGAATACAAAGGCACCCTCGGACAGGTGAAATCCACCTTCCGCAACATGATTGAATCCGGCGACCGCGTGGCCCTGGAGTGGGAGACGCAGGGCACCGCCCACAACGGCGCCGCCATCGCCTACGAGGGCGTCTCCATCATCGAGTGGGACGGCGACCGCATCCGCCGCTTCTTCGCCTACTTCGACCCGCATGCCCTGGGGCAGGAGCTGGCCCACGGCACCGCGCCCCGCTCGGAGGTCCCCTCCACCACGCCGGCGTGACATCCGCGCAACTTCACGCGGGTTCGCGGGTTCGGGGGAGTCCACCCCCCGGAGCGTGGCGCTGTCGCAAGGGGCGTCCGCAGCTTGTGTGCACTCCCGTGCACGAGTGCCGCGAGCCGGGGTAGCGTGGAGGGGCGGCCGCCCATTTCGACGGGCCGCGTCGTCCCCCTTTCGGGAACCCCATGATGACCCGCGTCATTGCCCCCCTCCTGACCGTCCTGCTGCTGGCCGCGTCCCCCGCCAGCGCGGCCCTCGCGTCGGATGCGCCCGTGCTGGTGGCGGCCGCCAAGCGCAAGCCCGTGA
>NZ_RAWA01000594.1 GCF_003611675.1 Corallococcus sp. CA053C | reverse complement strand
CTCCAGGCCCCCGCCCCTCCGCCTTTCGACGGAGGGGACGGGAAGGGCCCACAAGACCGCACTCACTCCCAGGTCCGCGCTGCTACTTCTTCACGTAGTTCTTCAGGTACGGCGTCGCGTTCACTTCGGCCCCGTTGAGCACGCACCCCACGAGGGCCGCGCCCGCCAGCTGCTCCACCGCCTGGTTCACCACCTTGGAGGGGGTGACGTTGGCGCGGATGACCATCAGCACGCCGTCCATCTGGTGGCCGAGGATGGCCGCGTCCGCGAACGGCAGCGTGGGCGGCAGGTCCACGTACACCTCGTCGAAGCCCTCGCGCACCGCCTTGAGGAACTGCTTCATCCGGGCGCTCGCCAGCACCTGGGTGCTCTCCTCCGGCGTGGCGCCGGCGGGGATGACCGCCAGCCGCGTGGCGTTGAAGCGGCGCACCACGTCGCGCACATCGCACTCACCGGCCAGCAGCTCCGACAGGCCCTGCTTGTTGCGCATGCCCAGCGTGGGGGCCACCTGGCCCCGGCGCAGGTCCGCGTCCACCAGCAGGATGCGGCGCTCCGGGTTCGCCCGGGCGGCGGCGAGCGCCAGGTTCACGCTCGTCACCGTCTTGCCCTCGCCCGGCATGGCCGAGGTGAGCGCCACCACCTTCATCGGGCGCTGCTCCCGCATCCGCTCCAGCCGGTAGTACAGCGTCCGGTACTGCTCGGCGGCCGCGGAGGCCGGGGCCGTCAACGTCACCACCCGCCGGTCCACCGCGTTCGAGGAAGCCGCACTCTCATCCACACGCGGGAGGAAGTTCCCGGCCCGCTCCATCGTCGAATCCATCTCAGTGCTCCAATCTTTTCCGTAGGGGGTCGGCAATTAATTCAGCGAAGTGGACGAGGAGACGCTGTTCTTGCTCCCGGCCATGGGCATCAACACCCGCTTCTCTGTCTTGCCTTGCATGTTCGGGACCACCGCCAGGACAGGCAGCGTGATGCGCTCGCGGACCTCGGAGCCGTCGCGCAGGCTGTCGTCGCGCATCTCGAGCACGGTGCCGGTGAGGACACCCAGGGCCAGGGCAATCAGGGCGGCGATGAGCAGGCCGCTCATGCGGTCCGGGCGGGCCGGGGCGGAAGGCACCCCGGCGGGCGAGATGACGTTGAACAGGCTCTGGGCACTCTTGGCCTCCAGCTCCTGGGCGATCTCCGCCTCCACCTTGCGGCTCACGACGCTCTGGTACTTGGTGCGGGCAATCTCATAGTCCCGGTTCATCACGGCCAGCTCGTGGGCCCAGCGGGGCGTGTTGTTCAGCCGCGCCTGGTAGGCCTCGGCCTGCTTCTGCAGGTCCACGATGTCCTTCTGGATGTTGGTGATGAGCGTGGCGACGCGGGTGCGCTCGTTGCGCTCGGCGAACATGCGGCCCTCGGCGTCCTTGCGCTGCTCGGCGACGGTGCCCAGCTCGCGCTCCATCCGCTTCACCTCCGGGTGGTCCTCGGTCCACTGCGTCTTGGCCTGGGTGAGCGTGCGGTTCAGCCCGCTCTCCGCGGCCTCCAGCCGGCCCGCCTCGCTGTCCGCGGCATTGCGGGCCCGGGCCAGGTCGGAGCGGCGCGCCTCGGCGCTGCGCAGCTCCTCGGACTTCGTCTGCAGCTGGGCGCTGATGCGCTCCAGGCCGCGCATGTTCATCTCCATCTGCTCGGGCAGTTCGCCCAGGTGGTCCACCTTGAAGCGGGAGATGTTGGCCTCCCACGCGGACACGGCCTTGCCCATGGACACCATCTCCTCCGTGAAGAGGTTGGTGGCGCGGGCCGCCTGCGCCTGGCGGATCTTCAGCGTCTCCTCGGAGAAGATGGCCGGCAGGCGGTTGGTCACCTGCGCCACCACCTGCGGGTCACGCCCCGAATAGGTCAGCTCGAACGCCGTCTCCCCTTCGACGCGCACCGTGAGGTCCTTGCGCATCTGCTCCACCGCCGCCTCGATGCCCTTCTCGGAGACGAGCTCCGGGTAGAGGTTCATCTCTTCAATGGCCTTCTGGAGCACCGGACGCGCCAGGAGCTCCTGGCGCACCGTGACCAGCCGCTGTTCGATGAGCTCGCTCACCGTGCGCTGGACCATCTCCTCACCGGGGCGCTGCGGTTCCACGCGCACCACCACGGAAGCCTCGTAGATGCTTGGCCGCGTCATCACGATGGCTGCGCCCACCACGAAGATTGCTGCAGCGATCGCCCCCACCAGGGCCTTGCGACGCCACAGCGCCGAAAGCATCTGGTCCGCCGTCATCCCACGCTCCATGATCCGCTCCTCCATGCCTCGCACTCGAATGCTCCCTACCAAGGTGTCATGACCAGACGGAGGGCAAACACATTGCGTGTCAGGTCCCCCGCCGCCGCGGTGTCCGCCGCGCCCACTTGCGCGATGCGATCCACCGCCCCTTGCAGCGCGAGCTTCCGGCTCAGCCGGTACTCGACGCCGCCGCCCACTGCATAGCCCTGCGACACGTTCGTGGTGTTCCGCCACTGCGTGTAGTTCTCAGCCGGCGCCGCCCCGTTCCGGAAGAAGCTGGCCACCCCAAAGGCAGACAACTTCGCCGTGAACCGGTGCGCCGCCATCAATGACGCGAAATCCGCCCAGACCGCCCCGGAGAACCCGCTGGCACCCACCAGGTCGTGTCCGATGGCGAAGGCCACTTCCGACCGCTCTCCCTCGCGCATCAGCTCCAGCGACACGCGAGGCAGCCATCCACCGCGAGAAGCGTCCGACGGCAGGTAGCGCACCGGCCCGCCCTTGACGGTGAGCGTGGTGGGCCGCGACAGCCGGTAGCGCAGGGCCGCGGAAGCGCCGTGCGCCTGGCTGTAGTCCCCTGCGTACAGGAACCCCTGGTAGCGGTACTCCGCCCCCAGCGAGAGCCGGCGCGTGGAGCGGTACCAGAGCTCCACCGACGGGGTGTGCGCGTAGCCCGCCTCCCGTCCCGGCTCGATGATGCGCGTCGCTTCGAAGCTGTAGTTGCCGCGCACATCCATGCGCTCCGTTACGCGCCCCGTCAGCCCCACCTTCGTCTGTGCATAGAAGGTGGGCGAGGTGGAGCGCGCCAGGCCGTCACGCGGCAGCGACGTGGGGTCGGTGACGCGGAACGCCTTGGCGCTCGCGTCCAGGCGCAGCCGCCGCGACAGCACGTCGCGGAAGCCGAACCCGCCGCGGTGATCCAACGTCGTCTTCCCGGAGCCGTGCCGGGCGAGCAGGTCCGTGGCGTAGAACGTGTCCAGCGTGAGCTGCTCGTTCTTCACGTCCAGGCCCAGCCGGGGAGACAGCTTCGTCATGAACTGCCCGCCCGCGGCGTTCGCGCCCAGGCGCAAGTCATTGTCGAAGCGCTCTTCCGCGGTGATGCGGAGGCGCGGCTCCAGGATGGTGGCGGCCTGAGCCGCCGGCGCGGCGATGAGACAGCCCGCGATCACTGCCCGCTTCCAGTTGCCCCTCACCGTCGCCCTCCCGTCCCTACCCACGCCCACGCCCGTTTCCATGTCGCTGTTTCGCCGTCTGTCTTTGTCGCCGTGCCCGCGTCGCTTCACGGAACGACGACGGTGTCACCGGGACGCAGGATGACGTTCTCACCCTCGGGGGAGACCAGGTCGCTGTAGCGCACCGGGATCTGCCCGCCCTTGCCGTCCGTGCGGATGACGACGATGCCGTCGGAGTTGGCGAAGTCCGTGAAGCCGCCCGCCAGCGCGATGGCCTGGAGCAGCGACACGCGACCGCGCAGCGGGTAGGCGCCCGGGTGGGCCACTTCCCCCGTCACGAACACGCGGGTGCTGTTGACCTCGCGGACGATGACCGTCACGCGGGGCTCCTGCACGTACGGCTGCAGGCCCGTCTTGAGCGCCTCCGCCAGCTCCGTGGGCGTCTTGCCCGCGGCTTGAATCTCCCCGACCATCGGGACGGAGATGAAGCCGTCGGGCCGCACCGGCACCGTGCGCGACAGCTCCGCGTCACGCCACACGCTGACGTCCAGCACGTCCTCGCGACCAATCCGGTACGGCTGATCCGCGTTGTCGACCTTCAGCGTCTGCTGGTGAGCACAACCCGACAGGAGGAGCATCCCCATCACCGTCCAGAACCCCGTGCGCCGCATTCCCATCTTCCGCTCTCCTTCGTTCGACTGATGTCTGGCGAGTGCTGCTTGTCCACCGGCCCTGCGGGGCCGATCAGCACGCTTCTGGCGGTGGCTCTTAGCAGCGCGTGTGCCAGCGTTGAGTCAGAGGGAAAACCCTTGGACTTCGGTGGGTTACGGCGTGCCACATCAGGCGCACATGGGGGGAATCGGGAAAAATTCCGGTCCTACCCCGGTGTTCTCCCCTGTGCTTTCTGCTGATCCCTTCCACCCGGTGGAAGAGGTT
>NZ_RAWA01000593.1 GCF_003611675.1 Corallococcus sp. CA053C | reverse complement strand
CACCGGAGCGGGGACTCCAGGACCCTGCCCTCCCCGGCCAGGCCCCCGGCTTTCCTCCAGTTCACGACAGTCCCCAGGCACCGCGATCCATCCCGGCCCCCTCACGACACACCCATTTCGAGCGCATTTCGGAAGCCGCGCCGAACACCTGGGGGAGCACCACATGAAGCGTTTGAAGTCACTGGGCTGGGCCTTCACCACCACCGCCGTCCTCGGCTGCGGGGCCGGGCCTTCACCGGAAGCGTCCGCACCGGCCGGGACGCAGCGCGCCGCCGTCACGTCGGCCACGCCGCCCATCGTCGGTGTCACCGGCCCCAGCGCCTGTACCGCCCTCTATGCGTCCGGCGCGTCCCAAGCGGCGCTCACGCAGGCGGTGGTCGACCCCGCGCTCCATGCGGACGGCGCGGTGCGCACGCTCATCCTCTCCTTCAACACCGACGCCGCGGTGGCCCCGGCGATGAACCTGCTCACCCGCACGCTGCGGCTGACGCCGGGCAAGGGCGTGGGCGCGTTCAAGTCGTTGCCCATGGTGGCCGTGAAGCTGCCTGTCACGCCGCTGCTCACCACGACGCTGCGGCAGCTGCTCCAGCCGCTGGGCCTGCTGTCCATCTACGAGGACAAGTCGCTCCAGTACTTCCTGGACACCAGCGTGCCGTACATCCACGCGGACACGGCCCGCACCGCGTACCAGACGACCGGCGCGGGCATCGGCGTTGGCATCATCGACTCCGGGCTCGACGGCACGCACGGGGACTTCCCCCATGTGTCGCGCAACGTGAAGGTGGTGGCCCCGCTGGTGGACGTGGGCGTGGGCGGCGCGCTGTACCTGGACACGCCCAACAGCGACCTGACGAGCGGCCATGGCACCCACTGCGCCAGCATCATCGGCGGATCCGGGGCGCGCTCCGGTGGGGCGCACCAGGGCGTGGCTCCCGGGGCGAACCTCATCGGCGTGGGCACGGGGGACGCGCTGAGCATCCTGTTCGCGCTGGAGGGCTTCGACTTCCTGATGGATCCGGACGTGCGGGAGACGCACAACGTGCGCGTCATCTCCAACTCGTGGGGCACGAGCGGCAGCCACTTCGCACCCTTCGATCCCATCTCCATCGCCACCAAGCGCGCCTATGACCTGGGCATGGTGGTGGTGTTCGCGGCGGGCAACGAGGGCTCGTCTCCCGACACGCTCAACCCGTACAGCGCCTCGCCTTGTGTCATCTCCGTCGCGGCCGGCACGTCGCGCGACACCACCGCGGCCACCAACCCGCTGCTCAGCCAGGACAAGCCGGGCGAGCTGGCGGACTTCTCCAGCCGCGGCATCCCGGGCGACGCGTACCACCACCCGGACATCACGCTGCCGGGCGTGAACATCGTCGCCGCGCGCGCCCTCACCGGCACCATCGTGCAGCCGTACCTGGGCCTGGACGGCCTGCACCCGGAGCCGTTCTACACGGCCATCTCCGGCACCTCCATGGCCGCGCCGCATATGTCCGGTGTCGCCGCGCTCCTCCTGGAGGTGAACCCGTCGCTGAACATGGACGGTGTGCTCGCGGCCGTCACGTCCACCGCGCGGCCGATGTTCGCGACGGATGCGACGGGCGCCACGCGGCAACTGGAGACGTGGGAGGTCGGCGCGGGCTACGCGGATGTCTATGAGGCCGTGCGCCTGGTCAATGACAGCACCGGCACGCGCTACACCACGCAGACGACCGCGCTGCCAGGTTGGAGCGGCACGGTGCAGACCAGCCTCAACATCCCGGTGGTGGACCTGTCCCTCGCATCCGCCCAGGACGAGCACACGCTCGAGGTGCCCGCGGGCGCCAACGCCCTGCGCATCCGCACCGACTGGGGCAACCCCGGCTACGACCTGGACCTGTATGTCTATGGACCCAACGGCGCGCTCGTGGCCTCCAGCGCCGAGGGCACGTCCACGGGCGAAGCCGTCACCATTTCGAACCCCATCGCCGGTACGTGGCGCGTGCAGCTCAAAGGCTTCCTCAACGCGCCCACGCAGTACACCGGCACCGCGGAAGTGGACCGCCGCGTCCCGCGTCCGTAGTCACGGACCCCACCCGGCACGACGGTCCCCGCCCCTTCCCCGTGTTCGCACGGGGGAGGGGTTGTTCGTTTCAGGGGGTGAGCGTCACCTGCGTGTCCGCGAGCGTCCGGCCCTGCGCATCGGTGAAGCTCGCGCGCACGCGCACGGCGTCCTTCAGCCAACCGCCCTGCACCGGCGTGCTGAACGGCAGCGGCACGTCCACGCCCGCCGCGACCTCCGGGGCCGCGCCCTCGCTCGGGAAGAAGCGCAGGGGCTCACCCGTCTTCGACAGCCCTTCCACCGACAGGTGCACGCGCTCCGGCGCGGTGTAGCTGAACTGCACCGCGTTGCCCTCCGTGCACGCGAGCGTCCCGCCCGGACGGGCCTCCGCGAGCACCGTGCCCGTGGGCGCGACGCAGAACGCCCGCACGCCCCAGGCTCCGACTCCCGGAGCTGCCGAGCGCGCCTGCCACTCCTCCGTCGCCGTCACGTCGGGATGCTGGCGCGAGGGCCCCACGACCACCAGCGCCACCACGGCCGCCGCGGCGCCCAGCGACAGGGGCACGAGGAAGGGGGATGTGAACCACCGGCGCTCGGGCCGCACCACCTTGCGTGGGGCGGGCCCGGCGGCTTGCGCGAGCTTCGCGAACAGCGCCTGTTCCAACAGCGCGCCGCGGGCCTTCGGCAGCGCGCGCTGCTCCAGCACCGACTCCACGCGGGAGAGCTTGTCGTAGGTCTCCTGGCACTCCGGGCACGTCGCCAGGTGCGCGCGCAGGCGGCCGAAGCCCGCGGCGTCCACTCCGTCCGTCCCCTTCTCGAAGAGGGCCGCCATCGCCTTCTTCGCCTGACGGTCGTCACATCCGCTCATCGTGCACTCCGCCGCTTGAAGAAGCTCCAGCCCTGCGTCTCCAGGTCCTCCAGGTACCCCTTCGACTGGAGGAACCCGAGCAGCCTGGACTTCAACCCGAACTCGCGCCGCCGCACCTGGATGCGCGTGAGGCCCAGCACCGTGGCGGCCTCTTCCTGGGCGACTCCCTCGCCGAAGCGCAGCTCGAACAGCCGGTGCTCCTCGCGCGACAGCCCGTCCTTGAACGCCGCGAGGAGCGCTTCCACCTCGCGGTCCTCCAGCAGCTCCGCGAGTCCTCCGTCCTCGGCTGATGCCTCGGTGAGCCCCTCGAAGGGCTCGTCCCTGCCGACGACCTCGCGCTCGCGCGACTGCTCCAGCAGCACGTTGCGCGCGATGCCCATCAGGAAGTGGGCGTAGGGACGCGTGCCGTTGTAGGCCGTGCGCGTGCGCGGCTCGAAGGCGCGGGCGAAGGTCTCCAGCAGGGTGTTCTCCAGCTCCATCGCGTTCCTCAAGCGGGTGAAGCTCCCCCGCCAGGCGGCCGCCTTGAGCAGGCGTGCGAGCGGCTCCGCGTGCGCGCGATACACCTCCGCCAACACCTCCGGGGTGCCTTCGCGAAACCGGCGCAGCGTGTCGTCATCCCACTCCATCCCTCAGGGGCTTACCGCGACCGTCGCGGTCCCGTCACTTCCTGTTGTCACGAGCAGCCCCGGGTGGATTGCCGGATGTTTTCCGTGGCATCCTTTCGTGCCGCGCACCGCGCCATCTCTCCATGCGATCGCCCTCCCACAGGACCCTGGCCCTGGGTGTGCTCCTCCTGGTGGGAACCGCCGCGAGCGCCGCCCCCGAACAGGTCCACTACGCGCTCATCGTGGCCAGCAACACCGGCACCGAACCGTCCCAGGCGCCCCTGCGCTACGCCGACGACGACGGCGCCCGGTACTACGAGCTGTTCGCGCCCCGCTCGCGCGAGGTGGTGCTGCTGAGCGTCCTGGACGCCGACACGCAGGCCCTGCACCCGGGGCTCGCCGCGAAGACGCGGCCCCCCACGCATGCCGCGCTGTGGGATGCGCTCGCCCGCCTGAACGGCCGCATGGCCGAGGACCGGGCTCGAGGCGCGGTGCCGGTGCTGTCCTTCGTCTTCGTGGGCCATGGCAAGCGCGGCGCCGCGGGCGAGGGCAGCGTGAGCCTGCTGGACGGGCCCCTGACGCGCACGGAGCTGTTCTCGCGCGTGCTCACGCCGAGCAAGGCGTCGTTCCTCCAGCTCATCGTGGACGCGTGTGATTCGTACTTCTTCGTCCACTCGCGGGGCTCGCTGCCGGTGGGCCCCGCGTACGCGGACGCGGTGAAGGGGCTCCTGGGCGGCCGTGAGCTGGAGCGCTTCCCGCAGGTGGGCGTGGTGCTGTCCACGTCGTCGGAGCAGGAGAGCCACGAGTGGAGCGCCATCCGCTCGGGCGTCTTCAGCCACATGGTGCGCTCGGCGCTGTCGGGCGCGGGGGACGTCAACGGG
>NZ_RAWA01000592.1 GCF_003611675.1 Corallococcus sp. CA053C | reverse complement strand
CCCGGCCCCAGCCCCGCCGCGAAGTCCGCGCGCGTGCGCACCCCGGCCACGGAGTGCTCCACGTCCGCGAACGTGTAGAGCACGTCCAGCGTCCCTTCCGCGTCCTCGCGCGCGGACGGAGGCGGGGCATGGCTGCGGGCCACCCGCGCATCGACCTCCTCCGCGCGGGCCGCGAAGCGCTGCTCCTCCACGAAGAAGCGCCCCACCCACGCGGCGCCCAGGCCCAGGAGCGCCATCACGCCCAGGCCCAGGAGCGCCCCTCGCACCAGCCGCGCCACCGCCCCGGGCACCTGGGCCAGGCGGACACGGCGCGGAGCATGGGGGATGGCCAGTTGCATGAGGGCCGCGAGCCTACCGCACGCTGTCTGCCATTGATGCGCCCTTCGTGCACCCGGGTCGTGGTTTACGCGACATTACTTCGCTGGACATCGCCCCTCCGGCGATGACGGGCCTCGCCGACCGCATGGTGCGTGCAGGGCTGATCGACCGGCGGACCGACCCCGAAGACAAGCGCATCAGCCGACTCTGGTTGACGCGCCTGGGCCGCGAAGTCGGCACCCACGCCCTGGCCGAACTGGGCGCCCTGAACGCCACCTTGACCGAGGGCTTCACCGACGCGGAGATGGCGGTGGTGTCACGGTGGTTGGCGGCGGTGCACGCGCGCTTCGACTGACTTCGTGAAGGCGCGGCGCCGAATGGCACCGCGCCGGTCCCTCAGGACGAACCCAGCTCCCGCTGCAACTTCGCCAGCAGGTTGAGCGCGTCCAGCGGCGTCATCCGGTCGATGGACGCTGCCCGGAGCGCGTCCAGCACCTCCGCGTGCGCGGGAGGCGGCGCGGCCGGTGCCGGTGGCGCTCCACCGAACAGCCCCAACTGCCCTGCCGCCACCGCGCGCTTCGTCGACGAGCGCACCGCCACCCGGGGCCTTCCGGCTTCATCCAGCTCTCCGGCTTCCAGGTTCTGCAGCAGCTCCCGGGCTCGCAGCACCACCTCCGGCGGCAGGCCCGCCAGCTTCGCGACCTCGATGCCGTAGGAGCGGCTGGCCCCGCCGGGCACCAGCTTGCGCAGGAAGATGACCTTGCCGCCGTGCTCCTTCACCGCGACGCACAGGTTCTTCACCCGGGGCCGCTCGCGCGCCAGGTCCACCAGCTCGTGGTAGTGCGTGGCGAAGAGCGCCCTCGCGCCCACCTTGTCGTGGATGTGCTCCGCCACCGCCCACGCGATGGAGAGGCCGTCGTACGTGGACGTGCCTCGGCCAATCTCATCCAGGATGACCAGGCTCTTGCTGGTCGCGTGGTGGAGGATGTGGCTCGTCTCCGTCATCTCCACCATGAACGTGGACTGCCCGCGCGCCAGGTTGTCCGCCGCGCCCACGCGCGTGAAGATCCGGTCGCACAGACCGATGCGCGCCGCCTTCGCTGGCACGAACGAGCCCGCCTGCGCCATCAGCGCCGTCAGCGCCACCTGCCGCATCACCGTGCTCTTGCCCGCCATGTTCGGGCCCGTGATGACCAGCAGCTGCGCGTCCTCCGGATCCAACCGCACGTCGTTGGGCACGAAGGACTCGCCCGCCCCCAGCATCCGCTCCACCACCGGGTGCCGGCCCCCCGTGATGACCAGCCCCTCCGTTGCATCCACCTGCGGCCGCGTGTAGCCGTACTCCGCCGCGCACCGCGCGAACGACACCAGCGCGTCCGCCGTCGCCACCGCCTCCGCCGCGGAACGGATCCGCGGCGCCGCCGAAATCACCTGGGCCCGCAGCTCCTCGAAGAGCTGCAGCTCCAGCACCGTGCGGCGCTCCTCCGCCGTCAGCACCTTCTCCTCGTACTCCTTCAACTCCTCGGTGACGAAGCGCTCCGCGCCCACCGTCGTCTGCTTGCGGATGTAGTCCTTGGGCACCGCGTGCAGGTTCGCCTTCGTCACCTCCAGGTAGTACCCGAAGACCTTGTTGAAGCGGATCTTCAGCGAGCTGATGCCCGTGCGCTCCTTCTCCCGCTGTTCAATCCGCAGCAGGTAGTCCTTGCCGGACGTGGACAGCGCCACCAGCTCATCCAGCTCCGCGTGGAAGCCCGGCCGGATGAAGCCGCCGTCGCGGATGACCACCGGCGGCTCGTCCGTCACCGCGCGCAGCAGCAGCTCCGCCAGCTCCGGCAGCGCGCCCAGCGGCCCCGACAAGGACTTGAGCAGCCCCGCGTCACACCGCGCCAGCGCCGCGCCCAGCCGGGGCAGCTGCGACAGCGACAGCCCCAGCGCGCGCAGGTCCCTCGCGTTGCCCGCGCCCAGCGACAGCCGCCCGCACAGCCGCTCCAGGTCGCCCACCTCCTTGAGCGTGGCCACCAGCTCCTCGCGCCACACGCTCTTGCCCGAAAGCTCCTCCACCGCGTCCAGCCGCGCGGTGATCTCCGGCAGCGAGCACAGCGGCGCGGACAGCCAGCGCGCCAGCTTCCTCGCCCCCAGCCCCGTCGCGGTCCGGTCCAACACGCCCAGCAGCGACCCCTTGCGGCCCCCGTCGCGCAGGCTCTTGAGCACCTCCAGGTTGCCCCGCGAGGACTCGTCCATCACCAGGCAGCCGGCCTTCTCCTGCCGGGACAGCCGATCCACGTGCGCGGCCGCCGTCTTCTGCGTGTCCTTCAGGTAGCGCAGCGCCGCCCCGGCCGCCCCGGTGGCCAGCGGCGAGCCGTCCAGCCCGAACGCGGACAGCGACTGGACGTGGAAGTGCGTGCGCAGGAAGGCCGCCGCCCGGGTGTGCTCGAACGCCGCGCCCTCGCCCTCCGCCACCGCCGGCGCGCGCGACAGCCGCTGGCACACCTGCACCACCTCCGGCGCCTCGCGCTGCCCCTGCGGCACCAGCAGCTCGCGCGGCTCCACGCGCGACAGCCCCTCCACCAGCTCCGACAGGCTTGAGGCCTCGAAGGTGTAGAACTCGCCGGTGGACGCCTCCAGGAGCGCCGCGCCGAAGCCGGACTCGTCCCAGCACACGGCCGCGAGGAAGTTGCTGGCCTGCGGCTCCAGCACCTCGTCGTCCAGCACCATCCCCGGGGTGATGACGCGGGTCACCTCCCGCTGCACGATGCCCGGCCCCGCGCCCGGCTCCGTCACCTGCTCACAGATGGCCACCTTCAGGCCGTGTTCAATCAGCTTCGCGATGTACCGGCGCGCCGAGTGGTACGGGAACCCGCACATCGGGACCTTGTCCGCGCCCTTGGACCGCGCCGTCAGGGTGATCTGGAGCAGCTCCGAGGCCTTCACCGCGTCCTCGAAGAACATCTCGTAGAAGTCGCCCATCCGGAAGAACAGCACCGTGTCCGGATGGAGCGCCTTCACCTCCAGGTACTGGCGCATCATCGGGGTCAGGGAGGCGAGCTCCCGCGCGCCCGCGGGTGCTTCGGTCGTCCCGACGTCCGGGGTTGCTTCGTCCTCGGCCATCACCACCGCCGCTGCCTTGTCCGTCTTCATCTGCTGTGTCACCGCCATCCCCCGCCTTCTCCCACGCCCCTACGTCCGGATCAACGAACCGGACGCCCTACCCAGGGCGTCTGCCTACCACCTCTGTCCGACATTTCCGGACGCCGCACCGCCGAAAACGGTTTCCAGCCCGGACGGCCCCCGGCAGGCTGCCCGCCGACATGGCGACCCCCTCCAAGCCGAACCGACCGGCCGTCCCCGCCCTGTTCCAGGTGGCGCTCGCCCCCGTGCAGGCGTTCTTCCGCCTGGAGGCCAGCAGCGGCATCCTCCTGGCGCTCTGTGCGGTGGCCGCGCTCGCGTGGGCCAACTCCCCCTGGGGCGGCACCTACGCGGCCGTCTTCGACGCCCCCCTCCACGTGGAGTTCGCCGGCCACGGCGGCGAGTTCACCTTCCGGGAGCTCATCAACGACGGGCTGATGACGCTCTTCTTCTTCCTCGTGGGGATGGAGATCAAACGCGAGCTGTCGTCGGGCGAATTGCGCACCCTGTCCCGCGCCCTGCTGCCCCTCATCGCCGCGCTGGGCGGCATGGTGGTGCCCGCCGTGCTGTACCTCGTCTTCACCCACGGCACCCCCGCGCAGGGCGGCTGGGCCATCCCCATGGCCACCGACATCGCCTTCGCCATCGGGTGCCTCACGCTGGTGAAGGCGCGTGTGGGCCACGGGCTGGTGGTGTTCCTCACTGCGCTCGCCATCTTCGACGACATCGGCGGCATCCTCGTCATCGCCGTCTTCTACGGCACCGGCATCCACGGGGACTGGCTCGCCGTCAGCGCGGGCCTGGGCGCGGTGCTCTGGGCGCTCAACCACTTCTACGTGCGCAACGGCCTTGCGTACGCCCTGGTGGGCGCCGCGCTCTGGTACGCCATGCACCACGCGGGCATCCACGCGACGCTGTCCGGCGTGGTGCTGGGGCTGGCCATCCCCGCC
>NZ_RAWA01000591.1 GCF_003611675.1 Corallococcus sp. CA053C | reverse complement strand
GTGCTGGGGTTCTCCGGGGCGAGCCCCGCGGGCCTGCGCGCCGCGGTGCGCACGCTCTCGCGGCTCAGGGGCTGAGCGAGAGGCAACGCCCCATCTTCGGAAGCCTTGGATTGCAGGGATTGGACCCTGCGCGAGGGGGTTCGCGGGCACGGGTCTCGGAAAGCCGCCGGGGAGGTTTGAGGCTTCTCAGATTTTCGGCGCACGGGCGGGACGCATCCCAGGCAGCGTCGCTCTGGTATTGAGGGGGGCAGTCCGTGGCGCGCTGGTTGCAGACTGTCTGCCCATGACCTCAAAACGCATGCGAAGCAGTGTCATGGCGGTGGTCCTCGGTTCTCTCGTTGGCGCGTGCTCGACGGGCGCCGACGGCACCCGGGGAACCCTGTCGAATCTGAGCTCTCAACAAGTCACCCTGCAGAGCTTCGGCTTCTGGGGCGGCTCCTTCACGTGGGTGTCACCTGGCGCGGCGCTGACGGACGAGCAGGTCGACGCGCTCGACGGGCTCAAGCTCATCCCGGGGAACACTGACTGCTTGGAGGACATCCAGGAGTACGCGCTGGTGACGGTGGATGCGGCCGGCCAGGAGCAGCGGGTCGTCACCAACGATCAAAATGCCGGCTGCGGCGAGCAGGTGCTGCTCGACTACGAGACCCTGAAGCCGCTCCTCGCCACGTTGCAGTGCGTGGGGACGGGGCAGGCCTCCGAGCAGCTCTCCGCGGCGCCCACGGTGCAGGCCGGCGGCGGCTGCCAGCACGGCTTCTTCTCCTACCAGGGCGAGCCGCCGCGCTGGGTGAAGGTGGCGCCCGCCAGCGTCAGCGGCCCGCACACCTTCGAGCTGCTGTACTGCGAGGGCAAGACGACCGGCCTCGAGCTCTTCGATGAGGCGGGCGCGGTGCTGCTCGCGCAGGCCCAGGCGGACGGCAGCTCGGCGTCGGCATGCGCGAAGCTCACCCACCCGCTGGTGGCAGGCCAGCGCTACGCCCTGCGGGTGACGAGCCAGGCTGTGTCCATGGGCGGGCACGTGAGCCTGGTGATCCGCCCCGACTGAAGGGCGGCCACGAGGCCCCCTGGCGCGCGGTGAAGCACGGCTCGAGGTCGCGGACCCCGCGCGGCAAGACGGTCAGCAACGCCACCTTTTTGGCGCCAGCGTGAAGTCTGCCATCGCTTCACGCTCGCAGGCCCTTTGCGTTTTCCTCGTGACGTGCGTGATCCTTGTCTGGACGGGTGCACACCCATGCCGGGGCTTCCGAGGAGAATCACATGCACGCAGTCCTGTCTCAGGTGAAGAAGTCGTGGGCATGTCTGCTGGTGGCGGGGGCGGTGGGCCTCTCCGGCTGTGGCGGAATGGAGGCGCCGTCCGACGTCGAGGCGTCGACGCACTCGGCCGCGGAGTACGCCGAGGGTGACTGCGACGGCCCCAATGACTGTCAGGTGTCCGGACCGTATGTCGACTGTGGCCCGGGCCTGCCCATGGCCTACGCCTGGCGGACGAACGATGGCGGCTACTGCATGGAGCGCAACGCCTGTGGCCCGAACGGGCTGTCCTGTCCCGCCTGGTAGGTTGAACAGTGCCGCCTTTTGGCGAGAGGGAGGTGAGCGGATGCGCTGCTACGTGTTGGGTCTCCAGGAGGTCGACCAGACGCAGGTCGCGGTCGTTGGCGGCAAGGGTGCGCATCTGGGGGAGCTTTCGCGGATCGAAGGCATCCGCGTGCCGGCTGGCCTTTGCGTGACGACGGACGCCTTCCAGCGGATCATGGCGGAAGCGCCGTCGATGGATGATCAGCTCGACCGGCTGTCGCGCCTGAAGCTGGACGACCGGGAGCAGCTCCGCGCGCTCAGTGCTGAGATCCGCCGAACCCTCGAAGGGACCACCATCCCTGACGATCTGGCGGCGGCGATCACCCGCCCACTCGCCCAACTCGGCGAGCAGGCCGCCTACGCCGTCCGGTCGAGCGCGACGGCGGAGGACTTGCCGACGGCCTCCTTCGCGGGCCAGCAGGACACGTACCTGAACGTCGTGGGTCCGGCGGCGATCCTCCAGCACGTCCGCCGGTGCTGGGCTTCGCTCTTCACCGAGCGGGCTGTGACCTACCGCCTGCGGAACGGCTTCGACCACCGGAAGGTCCGCATGGCGGTGGTCGTGCAGCAGATGGTCTTCCCGCAGGCGGCCGGTATCCTGTTCACGGTCGACCCCGTCACCTCCCACCGGAAGGTCAGCTCCGTGGAGGCCAGTTTCGGTCTTGGTGAGGCCCTGGTCTCCGGCCGGGTGAACGCGGACGTCTACAAGGTGCGGGACGGCGAGATCATCGCCAAGGCGATCGGCACCAAGCAGCTTGCCATCCACGCCTCGCCGGCAGGCGGGACGCAGGATCAGGCGATTGAACTGGAGCGGCAGCAGCAGCCCGCGCTGACGGATGCGCAGGTCGTGCGGCTCGTGCAGCTGGGCCGGCGGATCGAAGCGCACTTCGGCCGCCCCCAGGACATCGAATGGTGCCTCGTCAACGATGGCTTCCACATCGTCCAGAGTCGGCCCATCACCACGCTGTTCCCCATCCCCGTGGCCGGCGACGGAGAGAACCACGTCTACATCTCCGTCGGGCATCAGCAGATGATGACCGACGCCATGAAGCCCCTGGGGCTCTCCCTGTTCCAGCTGACGGCCATGCGGCCGATGTACGAGGCCGGCGGGAGGTTGTTCGTCGACGTCACCCAGAACCTGGCTTCGCCAGCGGGCCGCGCGGGTCTCCTGGGGCTCGCGGGTAAATCCGATCCGCTGATCGGGGACGCGCTGCGGACCGTGCTCGGACGCGGCGACTTCATCCGGTCGCTCCCGGACGAGGGACCCGGCGGGGCGCGGGCTGGCGGCGCGCCAGCCCCGATCGAGGCCGATCCAGCCATTGTCGACGCGCTGATCGGGCGCAACCAGGCCTCCCTCGCCGTCTTGAAGCGCGACATCCGGACGAAGTCAGGACCGGCGCTGCTCGACTTCATCCTGGCGGACCTCCAGGAGCTGAAGCGGTTCTTGTTCGATCCGCAGAGCAATCAGGTGATCATGGCGGGGGTGGAGGCCACCTGGTGGCTCAACGAGCAGCTGCAGGCGTGGCTGGGCGAGAAGAACGCGGCCGACACGCTCACGCAGTCCGTCCCCCACAACGTCACGTCGGAGATGGGCCTGGCGCTCCTGGACGTCGCGGATGTGATCCGCCCGCATCCGGACGTGGTGGCTTTTCTGCGGCACGTCGAGGACGAGGGCTTCCTGGACGAGCTGCCCGGGCTCGCGGGCGGGCGGGAAGCGCGGGACGCCATCCGGGCCTGGCTCGACACGTACGGCATGCGCTGCGCCGGAGAGATCGACATCACGAAGCCGCGGTGGAGTGAACGCCCCACCACGCTCGTGCCCCTCATCCTCGGCAACATCAAGAACTTCGAGCCGGGCGCCAACGAGCGGCGCTTCGAGCAAGGGCGGCAGGGGGCCTGGAAGAAGGAACAGGAGCTGCTGGAGCGCCTGCGGGCCTTGCCGGACGGGGAGCGAAAGGCTGAAGAGGCCAAGCGGATGATCGACCGGGTCCGGACCTTCATCGGGTACCGGGAGTATCCGAAGTACGGCATCGTCAACCGCTACTTCGTCTACAAGCAGGCCCTGTTGGAAGAGGCCGAGCGCCTCGTGCAGGCCCGCGTGCTGCGTGAGAAGGAAGACATCTTCTTCCTCACGTTCCAGGAGCTCCACGACGTCGTGCGCACGAACACAGTGGATGACCTGCTCATCCGCCAGCGCAAGGACGCGTTCAGGTCATATCAATCGCTCACGCCGCCCCGCGTGCTCACGTCGGAGGGCGAGGTCATCGCCGGGGCGTACCGACGCGACGGTCTACCGGCCGGCGCGCTGGTGGGCCTGGCGGTTTCCGCCGGGACCATCGAGGGGCGGGCCCGCGTCATCCTGGACATGGCGGAGGCCGATCTCGAAGCGGGCGACATCCTGGTCACCGCCTATACGGACCCCAGCTGGACGCCCGCGTTCGTCGCGATCAAGGGCCTGGTGACGGAGGTCGGAGGCCTGATGACCCATGGCGCGGTGATCGCGCGGGAGTATGGCTTGCCGGCCGTCGTGGGAGTGGAGCAGGCCACCCGGCGGATCCAGGATGGACAGCGGATCCGCGTGCATGGAACGGACGGGTACGTCGAGATCCTGCCCACGCCGGACCCGGCTCAGCCGGCCGGCCGGGTCCGCTGAGCGCCGACGGCTTCGGAGCCTGTCGGCTATTCGACCGCGACCCCTCGGCATTCGAAGTGCCGACTGAGCGTCCCGAGCTCGTACCGGGCGACGAAGTTTCGTGCGATGGCCCGGGCCATCAGCCGATAGACCGGCTCCGTGGGATGCGCCTTGTCGCTCGTCGCGACCGGGGTCGGCGGCGGGAGGCCGAAACGCGGAATG
>NZ_RAWA01000590.1 GCF_003611675.1 Corallococcus sp. CA053C | reverse complement strand
GGGAGGGTGCAGAGGGGCCGCCCGAGCGATGCTCCCGGCCGGTGGACAGGCCGCTTGAGCCCCCTTGGGTACGCCAAGCCCCTTAAGCCTGCCTCCACACCTCACGCAGGCGAACACGTCGAAGTCGAACGTCCTCCTGAGCAACTCGGCCCAGTCCACTCGCGGTGTCCTCTCCTTCTTCGGCTCCTTCCTGCTCGCTGCATCACGCGCCACGCACTCCCCTTCCTCTCCTGCTGGGGGAGTGGTGGCGAGCCGGTGCGCCGCTTCCCTCAACCGCGCGCGCAGGAGTACAGGGGAGTTCGAGGTTGTCCTTCCGGGTGCCATCCGGGCGGGCCAGGGTGAGAACGACCGGCGTCGCTCGTTGTTGGAGTGGTGAGCTGTCTGCATCTGGCCGAACCACGGCCACAGCCTGACTCCGCCCATGGTAGCGGCATTGGACGTGGCGGCGGCCGTGTACTGGCTTCAGGCCATGCGCCTCACGCGCGCACGTCCTCCCAGGAACTGGGAACAGCAGAGGGCGGAGCGGGCAGTCTGACGAGCGAGGGCACGTGCAGGTAGTCCCTGCGGGTACGGAATCCTTTGCTCTCCGCGAGTGCAACCAGCGCCAGGCCTTCGATGCATACACAGCCTTCGGTCGCGGCTTCCCAACGGGGAATGGCCTCCCTTGCCGCGAGGCGCTGGTAACGTGCGGCCCGCGCCGCCAGCAGCGACTCCAGGCCCTGCTCGAACAGCGCTCCGTCGTTCCCGAGAAACGCCTGCACGACGACCAGCCGCGGCTCCTCTCCCGAGCCCACGAGCCCGACATACCGGTCCACGAGCTCGGTGTCTCGGGCCACATCCGGAGGCAGGAGGAAGTGTGAGCAGAGGAAGCTCGCATAGAGGAAGTCCTCCTCGTATTCGGAGCGGGAGTCCCAGGTCGCCCCAGTCTTCCGTGCGAAGGCCTCGGCCACCTGGACCTCCCCACAGCAGAGGGCATCCAGCAGGAGGGGCAAGGCCCGGACCCGAGTGAAGGCGGGTGTGCCCCGTGACGTGCAGAACGCCAACGCCGAGGCACTCTTGCGCAGGAAGTGATGGAACTCCCGGGCCGATGCCGACATCAGGAGCGAGCAGATGCCGGCGACGCGGTAGTTCCGGCAGAGTTCAACCACTTCCGCGGCGCTGGCCCTCCCCGCGCGCATGGCGGGAATCTTCTGTGCGTTCTCGTACAGTGCGTTCTTGCGGAAGACAGGCAGGAAGGTGGAGGCCAGGGTCATGTATTCGCGACCTCCAGGGGTTCGAGGACCACATTGGTGAAACCACCCGCCTTCAGAGCCTCTGCCAGGGGCTCGCTGATGACGTAGAAGTCGGGGGCCTCTCGCACCCGGAAGAGGTGGGGAGGCCGCTCCAGCTTCGCGGGCGAGAGCACGATGCGGCCCACGCCTACGACCTCTCCCTCCATCATTTCCACCTCACTCCGTTCCAGGTCGATGCAGTCGAGTGTGCCGAGCGGGTTGACGATGCTGTAGTCATCGGTGTGGAGCCTGCCGCGATGGTTGTAGATGTGCACCGGCAGGTATTCGACCTCCTGCCCCTTGCACCACTGCTCGAGGAGCGCGCGCAGGGGACGGGACACCACCAGCATCCGCTTGATGTTGCCAACGAAGGACTCCAGTCGGAGGCCAGGGTTCTCCTCACTCAAGTCGATGCGAGGAGACTCCGGGTAGAGCCCCTTGACGGACTTGCCTCGCGCCAGGAAGGAGCTTCGGGCGCCGAGGCCCTGAGGGGCGGCATCCAGGAAGCACTGCTCCACGTCCGGCTGCCCCAGGGTCGTCCAACTGTAGAATCTCACGTATACCCTCCTCGGGTTGGAACCAGGTTCGAAGCGCGCTGCCGCTCACTAGCTTGACCCGAGCGCGACCTTCAACCCCGGCACTCGCTCTTCCACGGACCCGCCCCCCGCGTAGGGCTGGGCCGGTGGAGGCGCGCCCCGAAGACTGTCCTGGGTGAGCAGTTTGTAGAGACGGTTGGATAGGGATTCGAGCCGCGCCTTCTGGAGCCGCCGGTCTTTGTCGGACAGGTGTTCCTTGTCCGGCAGGTCGCTGAAGTTGTCGCGGAAGACATCCATGATTTTATCCATCTGGCTCTGGACGAGACGATTGTACTGGATATGGTTGTTGGAACTGGGCCCGCCATGCTTGGGCATCCGCAGGATGTCCGAGATGACGTGGTCCATGGGCAGGATGAGCATGTTCGTCTTGTGATTGATGTTGTATCCGGCGCGAAGCAGGGACTCCTCGAAGTAGAGGCGGATGTCCGACCCGGAGGTCATCATTTCCTTGCCTTCCTTCCGGCGCGTCGTGGCAAGGTCCTCGGCCACCGCCTCAAGGCCCTTCTCGAGGGCGGCAACGGGGATGAGGTGGTGGGCGTCGTTCCAGTAGGGCTTGAGACCGCCCTTGAAGTTCTTGCCCTTGATGTCCCATTCCTTGCCGGTATCGGTGGGGGCATCGAGCTCGGTGCGGTACCACTTGGGGTAGTCCGTCTCCGCGTTGTAGTCCGTCTGGGTCTTCTGCCCGGTGGCTGCCTTCTGGTAGGCCGGCCAGTTGTAGACGGACGGGTCTTCTTCCGCCCTGCCACGCGCCTGGTACCGGTAGCTGCATGAGTGCACGTTATATTTGTAGATGCCGCGCCACAGGCACTTGCCATCGTCGAACCCCTTGGTGGAGTGGTGGGTGCGCCCCTGGACCGCATCGAGGTGTTCTTCCTTGGGAGACTTCTTCCGCGGGCTATTCGTGTCGTGGGACATGTCAGCTCCATACCTTTTCCAGGAGCAATGCTCCTCCGTGACCTCGCTCGGAGAGCATGAGGATGAGCGAGGTATCCGTGAGGGAATAGCCACGCCGCCAGGCACGGCATGCGACGCAGAGAGAGACGGCTCCGCTCGCGGCGCCCACGTCGCCCAGGGAGAGCGCCGTGGTGCGGAGGCGGACGTCCGGGGACAGCCGCTCCGACAGACGAACCCGGGCGTATGCCACGTGGGAAGCGCGCCAGTTCTCTCCATTCAAGTCGGTGTGTAGATCCCCTGAGAAGGGCGAGGTGAGTCCCGCCATGTCGAGCGTCTGCTGGGTGACCTGGGCGAGCAGCTCACCCGTGGGTGGGTCCGTCATCGAGGACCGCTCGTTCCTTGCCGTGACGGCTCCACGAATGATGGCTTCTGGCCGTACCTGGCGGGCTCTTAGACTCCGCCGCGTCTCGAGCAGGAAGCAGGCCGCAGCCTCGCCCGGCATCAGCCCACAAGGCACGGAAGGAGACTTCAGCCGACGCTGATCCAGCAGTTCCTCAAGCGTGCGCTCATCCAGGTATGAGTCGGCGGCGATGACGACCACCCGCTCGACTCGTCCTGCCTCCAACATGCGCTGTGCATGACACACGGCATCCAGGGCGCCGGCATGCCCGCTCCAGAGCAACTGTGTGTGCTCGGGCGAGATGGGAACGCCGACGATGCGCAGGAGCGGCAGTACGTAGGCCTTCCTGAGGAGTTCAAGGTCCCGCTGGAGGTGCCCGCTCAGGCTTTCCTCATCCGGAAACGGAAGGGCGGCGACGAGCCCCGTCTGTCTCCAGAAGGCCGTGCTACTCCGGCCTGGCGGCGTGCCGTACGTGAGCAGGTCGTCGAATGCGCCCGCGGCCAGCCGCAGCCAGCGGCCCACGGCGAGAAAACCCTCCGTGTAGCCCTCGATGGGATGCGCGACGAGCGGCAGGGACTCGACAGGCTCGCTCTCGAGGACCTGGAAGGACCGTAGCGGCTGCGGGCGCACGATGCCTGCCCGGATGGCCGCGCAAGCGGGCACGACTCCGAGACCGACCGATGACACCATGCCCAAACCAGTGACGGCGAGTTCCATCAGTCCCCCGATTCGAGGCCAGGGAGGCTAGCTTCCCGCGTGCTGTGTGTCGATGCGCCTCCCGTGATCGAGCGCCTGGAGCCGCTTCGTATCCCGCTCGCCGCCGCCCATGCCCAACCGCATCAAGGGCAGATGGCACATGTCGCGGCGCATAAAAGGAATGGAGGCAATGTCGAGGACAGCGGGTGGGAGCAGAGAGGTAGAGGAAGGCCGCTGACGGGAGCCCACGAGCTGTGCGCTATGCCGGTGCACTCTGGGTGGAGCACTGTCGATAAGCCACGTGCGGCAGCACCCGCTCCACCTGGTGCGCCGCCGTCACATGCGCCCGCTTCGCATTGCAGGACGGGCACACCCCTCGTCCCTTGCACGAGAAGGCGACGAGAAGTTCTTCCTTACAACGCTCACAGCGCACCCGCGCGAAGCCGTGCGCCAACCCTCCACACTCCAGGTACTTGGCGAAGTCCCGCTCCACGTACCGGGGCTGGCCGCGCCCCAGCTCGCTCCCTCCGCCAGCAACGTGGCGAGGTTGTCCCTCACCACCGCATACAACACCGTCCGCTCCGGCCGCCTCCGCCGGTACTCCCACCCGCG
>NZ_RAWA01000058.1 GCF_003611675.1 Corallococcus sp. CA053C | reverse complement strand
CGCCCACCCCGCGCCCATTGTCCGCCGATGAAGCCGCGAGCCCCAACGCCCGCATCCCTCCTGAGTTCGGGGACTACCTTGGCCCACTCCAGGAGGGCACCACTGTCTTCCCCGGCCCCGTACACCTGGCGGAGCTGGAGCAGGCGGGCGGGACCTCCATCATCCTCGGAGACCTGCGGGTGGACGGGCTCCTCGTCAACCCGCCGCACCGGAGCCTCATCATCACCGGCTCGCTGCATGCCGGCACGCTGCTGACGAGGGGGAAGCTCGTCGTGCTGGCGTCCGCCCGAACAGCAGGACGTTGGCGCCGTCCCGCATGAGGCGCGCGGCGACTCCCAGACCGATGCGCTGCACCTGCTCCGCGCTGAAGCCCGTCATGCACGCGTCGTCCGTCAGCGCCATCGCATCATGAGGGTTCCTCCAGGGTTGCACGGAGGCGTCATCTCCTCGATACACTCACACCGGCAATCCCACCTCCCAAGACAGGAACGACGCGTGACTTCCAGACCGTGGCGATGGCTCCTCGCACTGACCCTCACCGCTTGTGACGGCACGGACCCCGGAGGAGAGGGGGGGCCGACCGGAATGGAGTGCACCACGGAGGTGCGGCCCCACTTCGACGGCGAGGGCTGCTGCGGCGAGCCGGTCGCGGAGCCGCTCTGCTCCACCGGCACCATCGTATTCTGCGAGGTGCGTGATGCCCGCTCCGAGCCCGTCGGCTGCTACTACAAACACAACAGCACGAAGTTGCGCTGCACGAGCTGCCAGAACACCCACGACTGCGTGGCCGATGCAAACCGTGTCTGCGGGAAGTGAGTGCGGGGCGTCCACGCCCGCGAGCACCCGCTCGCTCCGTCCCGGCGCGCCCGAGGCACGAATGAGAGAGTTCGGGGCCGTCAAGTAGCGAGCATCGCCTCACGGCTGACGACTTCCGCGACGGCCCTTCGTGCGGACGCCAACGCGCCATGCATGAAGCCGGGTCGATGCGAGTTGTAGTCGCCGGCGAACACCATGGCGCCGTGGGGTCTGCGAAGCAGCGGCTGCTGCTGCGTCAGCTGTCCGACGCCGAGCCACGTAAAGGCGCCCCGGATGTTCGGCTCGTTGTCCCAGCAGACCGAATGAACGGACAGCAGCTGGTCCTGGAGCCCCGGATGAACGCGCTCCATCGCGTCGATGACCTCGCGGTGGAGCACTCCGTCCGCGAGCGAGCTCAAGCGCCTGCTCTCGGCTCCACTGGGATGGGCGCCCAGGATTCCTGCCGTCGCTTCTTGCAATGCCGACTCATCCTTGATGCGCCCCACCGGAAGATCCGTGTCGGCGTTGCCGCTCTCCCCGCGCGCATTCCAGTAGCGCGTCTTCGTGGCCGCGTAGACCTGAACGACCGACACCGTGTTGATGAGGGAGAACGCTTGAAGCTGGGCCGCGGGGAGGACCGGAGCCATCTCCAACCGGGGCACGAGCGTTCCAGGCAGCGCGCAGACGATGTGCCGGGCCGAGAGCTGATGCATTTCACCCTTCCGGGTGAACGTCACCGTAGCCCCCTGCGCTCCTTGTTCAATGCGGCGCGCGAGCGCACCCAGGATGACGCGGTCGCCAAGCCGTTGAGCCAGTGCCCTGGGCAACGTGTCCGAGCCTCCCACCACCCGCCTGGCGCTGCCCCAGCCAATCTCCAGCTGGATGTTGAGCGCCTCGCGCATCAAGGCCAACCCAGACATCGTCTTCAAGCTGCCGCTCGGGCAGAAAGAGGTCTCCGCCAGCTGGCGAAAGCCTTCGGAGGCACCCCGTTCCATCAAGAGCTGCTCGGCCGTGAGGCCATCGAGGCGTGAGTATTCGGAGCCAGCCCCGTCGAGCTTGCGAGGGTCGTGGTCTTTCAACGTGCCGAAGTACTTCTCCAGCATCCCGTTGAAATCCAATGAGGCTTCGTCTTCGCGAAGGGGCAGGTCCTCCTCGGGAATGGCCTCACCGGCGCTGAAGACCGACCGCTGTCCACGCTTGAACAGCACCTGTTTCGGCCACCTGCGCCGAGCCGGCTCGAACAGGCCGACGTTCAGCTCGGAGAACAGCGCCAGCAGGTCGGGATCACCGACCACATGGGTGGCTCCAGCCTCGACGTAGAGCCCGTCCGGAAACGGAGCGCGGATCGTCCGGATGCGTCCTCCGGGTTGAGCATTCGCTTCGAGCACGTGGACGTCGAAGCCGCGCTTCATCAGCTCGAACGCCGCGACAAGCCCCGCGAGTCCAGCCCCCAGCACGACCGCGCTCCTGGCCGGCGCCGTGGGTTTCAGGGAGGACCGCGCCCCGCACCCGAGGAGTCCGACGGCGGAGGCAGCGGCAAGCACTTCACGGCGGGAAAGGGTGGGGGTCGGCGACAAGGTGCACATCCTCCGGTCTCGAATCCCGCTGTTCGACACCGGCGCGGTGAAAAGGTTCGGCCGTGGTTCGCAGACGCCTACCTGGCGTGAGCGACGGCACGCGCGATCCTGCGGGCATCCTCGCTGCCGGGTGCGGCGGTCATGACGACGAGCCTCAGGTCGGCGTCGCTGGCGTGGAGGACATCACAATCGACCCTGATCTCGCCAACGAGGGGGTGCTCGACCGTCTTGCGATCCTCGGCGTGCTCACCGACCGCGCCGTCGCCCCAGAGCTGCGCGAAGTGGGCGTTGCCGTCGAGCGTGCGCTGGAGAAGTTCGGTGAGGCGGCGGTCTTCGGGGTAACGAGCGCTCGCGCGTCGCACGTCGGCGACGATCGCGCGATCGCTCGCGTCCTGGAAGGTGACGCGGACCGGCCATTGCGAAACGCATGCGCTGCTGCCCGCGACCGGGAAGCGCGCACGCACGAAGTTGCGGTCCTCCGGTGCGACGCGGGACGGATCGCCGAGGAGCGCCGCCCAGGTTCGGCTCCACCACAAGAGACGCCAGTCGGCGGCGAACACCCCCACCGCGATCTCCCCCAGCCGTGAGAGCAGACGCTGCACTCCGGGTGTGAGCTCATCGCTGATGATTCGATCCCCCGGAGGCTGCAGCCCCGCCAGGCTGTAGAGATGATCGCGTTCGGCGCGCGTCAGCTGGAGGACCCGGGCGAGCGCAGCCACGACCTCGACGGACGGCGTGGTCGCCCGGCCCTGCTCGAGACGTACGATGTAGTCGACCGACACACCGGCCAACTCGGCGAGTTCCTCTCGTCGCAGACCCACGGTGCGGCGCGATCGACCGGCGGGCAGGCCGACTTGAGCGGGAGGCAGGCGGTCACGCCACACCCGAAGCGTCGTTCCGAGGCGGGTCTGCCCGAGCATCATCTACGTCATGGTAGCGCAACCGACGCGCTGAGGCTGGTACTCCTGTTCCTACCGTCGCGCTGTCCCTGGTAGCGAGCCCATCGGTGAGCGAGATTGTCGGCATGACCATCACGTTCATCACCGGTAGCAACAAGGGCCTCGGCTACGAGACCGCTCGCCGCCTCATCGAGCTTGGCCACACCGTCCTCATCGGAGCCCGCGACCCCGCGCGGGGCCGGACCGCGGCCGAGCGGCTCGGCGCTCGATTCGTGCCCATCGATGTCACCAACGACGAATCGGTCGCCCGCGCCGCGGCCGACATCACGGCGCACGAGGGGCACCTCGACGTGCTCATCAACAACGCCGGGATCAGCGGTTCACACCTCCCGGCCGAACAGCTGACGGGCCCGGACGCCGTCGAGGTCCTCAACACGAACGTGGCCAGCATCGTGCGCGTCACACACGCGTTCCTGCCATTGCTTCGACGCTCCAAGCACCCGGCGGTGATCAACGTCAGCAGCGGGATGGGCTCGTTCGCGCTCACCCACGACCCGGACCGCGTCGAATCAAAACCCATCCTCCCGCTCTACACGGCCTCCAAGGCGGCGGTCACGATGCTCACGACCCAGTACGCACGAGCGCTGCCCGGCATCCGGGTGAACGCCGTCGACCCGGGCTACACCGCGACGGACCTGAACGGACACAGCGGCCCGCAGACCCTCAGGGAAGGCACGGACGCCATCGTCGCGCTCGCGACCGAGGGCGCCGACGCCGGCACGGGTCGGTTCATCGATCGCTTCGGGCCGGTTCGCTGGTAGCCCGCCTGAGACCTTCCACGAGGCCTCAGAACACGCCGTTCAGGCCGACAGACATCCACAGGTTGCGAATCATTGGCGCCGCTTCATATCGAGTGCCCTGCCCCCAGACAACCGGGCGCCTGCCGCCTCTCGTCGCGCGACCCCGGGCAACTGCTGCCGCAAACCGCCCTCCGCTGTCAATCCCCCGCAGGAGTGAGGGACAGGATTTCACTCCGTGCCTATGGATGGGGTACGCCATGTGCACACCCACAGCGTGGCCTACCCCCGGGAGGGCGGATGTCCGGCTCAATGAATCTCAATACCCACGAGCACATGCTCAGGGACAGGGTCATCACGGCGCTCAACAGCTCCCTGTCCTTCTCCGAGGTCCTTGAAGCCGCGCGAGCCCCCCTCCTCGAGCTCGCACCGTCCGACACCATGGCTTTGTGCCTGATGCGGACCACGCCGGTCCTCGACTTCCAATGGCTGGTCCCGGGCCCCCCCATCCCCCTGCTGGATGGGGATGAGTATGCCAGCGTGTCCGACCATGACTTCGTCCGGGCCCCCATCTTCGCCCGGCCCAACGAGGTCCTCGTCGATGAGGAGATGCTCCCCCGCGGGGAGTATGAACACAGCCTCCTCTACCAACGCAGCCGGGAGCTGGGGCTGGGCCTGGAGCACGTCATGGCCGTCCTCCTTCCCATCCGCCCCGACTTCCTCGGCGCCCTCGCGCTCTACCGGACCCGGCGACGCGCCTTCCCCTCCCGGTGCGCCACCGTCCTCTCCAGCCTCACCCAGCACCTGGTGAACGCGGTGCGCAACTGCAGTGACGTCCAGGCCTTGAGCACCGGCGCCCACCTCCTCGAAGAGCTCTACGGCCGCCCTGACACCGCGTATCTCGTCGTGGAGCCTCCCTCCCGCGAGGTGATGCGCTCTCCGCACGCCGCCGTCCTCCTGGAGCGGTGGTTCGCGCCCTCCGACTTCCACGCCTCCGGACTCCCCCTGCCTCTCAAGGAGCGGCTGGATGCGCTGGTTCGCATGGATGCGGACAAGCGGCTCGAGAAGAACGTCTGGACCTCGCTCCAGGAGGATGGCTACCGCACGGTCCGGTTCGTCGAGCTGCCCGCCCGCGAGGGTCCGCGGCGATGGGCCCTCCTGATGAACGAGATCCCGATGTCCATCCCGCTCCCCGTGGACATGCGGCGCAAGCTCACCCCTCGCGAGGCAGAGATCGCGAAGTACCTGCTCCGCAAATGGTCCAGCGAGCAGATCGCCAGTGAGCTCGGCATCGCCGTCCTGACCGTGGATACCCACGTGCGCAACATCCGCAACAAGCTGGGCGTCGACAGCCGCGCGGATCTGCTCTACCAGGCCGCCCGTCTCAACAAGCCTGTCTGAGGAAACAGGCGCGCCCCCTGCGTCCGCAAGGGGCGGCCTCGGTGGAACGCGCTACCTCGCGAGGGGGAGGCCGGAGGGGTCCCCCTCCCGGAAGATGCCCGGGTAGATGCTCCGGGTGGCCCGGGCGGAGAAGAGGATCGCCGCCTGCTCCTCCGGATCCGTCAGCCGCTCCAGGATCCTCGCCATCTCCGCCACGTGGTCTCCGTCCAGCGCCCCATGGCTGCGCAGGAACGTCACCGCCTTGTGGATGTTGGGAATGGCAGCCACCGCCTGCAGCCGCTCCGCCCCCACGCCCGCCCGCGCCTGTGACAGGTACTCCAGCACGTACGCGGTCCCCAGCACCGCCGTGGGCGCGCCCGAGCGCGACGTGAAGAAGTTCCATCCCGTATAGGCATCCACCGCCGGGCTCCGCGCCGCCGCCTCCACCTGCGCCTGCGAGCACCCCAGGTTCTTCAGGTCCGACAGCAACCACAGTTCGTGCCCGCGCTCCTCCCCCGCCTTCTGGATCAACAGCTCCGCCAGCTCCGGGTGCCGTCCCAACCGCTTCAACCGCTCCCCCGCCTCGCCGAGGATGGGCGTGCTCCAGCGGGCATAGTGATACGTCTGGATGAGGTAGTGGATGTAGCCCGCCGCGTCGATGGTGCCGTTGAAGACGCGGCGGGCATCGGGATGCGCATCCACGGCCGCCACCAGCCCTCGCGCCTCCTCGTCCAGCAACGCCACCCACTTCGTCCCTGACTGACTCTCCGTCTGTGTTTGCACGTACGTCTCCCGTCCGGGGCGCGTTGGGGCTCCCGGTTGTTGCGTGTTGAAGGTGAAGGGAAGGAAGGAACCGCCCCGGGCCTAGACGGCGGGGCGCGCGCCGTTCTCCAGCGCGAGGAAGCGCGCGACGGAGTCCGCCGGAACCTCATCGAGCGCGATGATGAGCGGCAGCGTGAACCAACGAAAGTACGTGTCGAAGAGCGGCTCCGCGATGAAGCGCGCGCCCAGCGACCGGGCGAAGAGCGAGGGCGCCCTGGGCAGCCGCAGTCCGTCCAGCGCCCCCTGCGCCGCCTGCGCCCGCTCCTCCGGCGTGTAGAAGGGACTGCGGGGATGCGCCGGGGCCTGCCACGGGTCGGGCACGTCCACCCGCCAGTGCGGACTCAGCCATCCCCGGGAGGCCGCCACCTGCCACGCCAGCAGCGCGTCCTCGCGGGAGTCCGTGTCCAGGTTCGCGGAGGCGATCAGGTGCGTCACCCCGCGCCGCCGGCTCTCCACGTAGAGGGCCGCCTGCAGCCACGTGACGGCCTCGGAGCGCCGCCACGGCTCCAGCACGCAGAAGCGCGAGGGCTCCGCGATGACCATCTCCGGCCGGATCACCCCCGAGAGGTCCACCCGCTGCTCCATGTCGATGCCCACCGTCCCGCCCACGCGCGCCGCCACCTCCGGGTTGGGCAACAGCAGCCGCAGCGTCGCCACGGGTTCGGTGTCGGCATAGACGAGCAGGTGCAACGTGGTGTCGAGCGTGTCGAGGCACGTCACCTCCCGCCGCGACGGCGACGGCTGCCCCGACAGCAATCCCAGCTCTCCGCCGAACACAGCCCAGCGGATGCGGGTCGCGTCATCGATCTCCCGCTGCGTGGTGGCGACACGCCAGTGCATGCACGTCATGGGTCTTCTCCCGGTAGCGAAGCGGGGCCGGCGTCACGCCGCCCTCCCACGTTCATTCGCCGCAGGTGACCCGAGTTCGAGCGGGCTGCCTCGCCGGTGCCGCTGGCCGCATCCCCTCCTGAAGACATTCCATTGGCCAGGGCCGGCGTCTACCCCAAGGGGGCTCGCGGCTGGTGCGGCCCCCGTCAGCGGCCCTCCTCGGCTCCTCCGCTCCAGCCCTCACCCTCCCCAGTGCGTCCATCCCGCCGATACACATACGCATCGCGGAACCCCTCGGGTACTTGCGGCCGGCGGCCCCACGACGGAAGGTCCTGGCTGTTCATCCGAGTCGTCCATGAGGGGCTTCCATGCCGGGAATCGGAAACAAGGGCATCTTCCTGAAGAACTCCGGGGGCCACTACATCGATGGCACCGCGCTCCTCTATCTCGCGGCGATGGCCTACGAGGAAATCGAGACGCGATTGCGAACGGGGTTCGACCCAGGCATGCGGAGGGATGTCCCTGATGGCCGCATCGTCCAGCTCTCCGTGAACGCCCCCCAGGGGTCGCTGACCCTCTCGGATTTCGTGCAATCTCACCACAGCTCGCAGTACCTCTCAGCCAAGCAGTTCGATCGCCTGGTCGAGGAGTACAATCGACACCTGGTACAGATGAGCCGGGAGAGCGAGCGCGCCGCGTTGACACCGCTGCGGTGGCTGGAGGACATCGTCTATACGCGATACCTCGACGCCGACGAACGGGAGTCGGGGAGCTGGAACGAGGGCAAGAGCAAGGCGCCCGTGACGATCTACAACATCGGTCACCGGGAAATCATCAAGGCGAACAAGTCCTACTACTTCAGCGACGAGAGCATCCGGGCGTTCGGCGACAATCCCGCGTACGCGAAGATCGCCGCGTACTTCGTGGACCATCACTACGATCTGCTGACCGCCCTGGACAACCTGCGCGATGTCCTCAAGGGCAGGAGTGTCGGTACCTCGGGGCCCATGGCCGCGATACCGCTCCTGGCCTCCGTGCTGTTCCTGGCGGAGTCCTTTCGGAACCCGCGCGCATTCCTGACCAACCTGATGCTGATGGACCTGGTCGCCGCACGCATCCCTTATGGACAGAGCCTTTCCAAGCACTACAACTGGCTGAACTTCGTCTCGCATCCAACGGATCCCGACGTCCAGGAGAAGGCGTACCTGT
Organism: Corallococcus sp. CA053C; assembly: GCF_003611675.1. GTDB lineage: Bacteria > Myxococcota > Myxococcia > Myxococcales > Myxococcaceae > Corallococcus. The sequence continues at coordinate 24,491 of NZ_RAWA01000058.1, read as the reverse complement.
GGTCTTCGGAGCTCGAGTACGTGGAGTCCGCCGCTCAGGGCTCTTTCCGCGTCATCGATCGCTCACTCAACAAGGACAAGCAGTTGGGGATCACGGTGTTCGATGCATCAGCGGGAGCAACGGACAAGACCCGGAAGCTCGCCTCCAAGGCCGCCGCGGGGAAGCTCCCCGCCTCGCCCTGGGGCTCGGCGGCTCCCGGCCTCTACTCCGACCCGGATCCGGTGCGCTCGATCACGAACCGGAAGGAGGTCAGCATCATCACGCGCTGGCTTGCCTCCAAGAACCGCGGCGCCAATGGCATGCAGGTCATCGATATCGACAAGGCCGCGCTCGACAGCCAGAACCTGCACCGGATCAAGACGGCCGAAGAGCGGTGGGACCCGCTCTGCAAGGAGCTCATCACGCAATTCAAGGAGCGGTATCTCTCCTTCGCGGTACAGCTCGACCCCGGAGGCGGCTTCGGACACGACCCCTATTACCGCTTCCGGTGACGCGCTGCCCTGCGCTGCTGATGACCACCGGACTCATGGCAGTGAATCCAGCCCCGCCAGCAGCCGCTCCACGTCCTCGCGCGTGTTGTCGTGCAGCAGCGACGCGCGCACCGCACCGTCCGACATCCCCCCAGCGCCTCCGCCGCCAACGTGGCGTAGGAGTGCCCCGCCGCGCCCCTCGGGCTCGGTCGTGGCACCGCATGGCCACGGCTTGGTGGTGGCGTCGCCAGCGGCGCTGCGCCAGGTCGACGTGCCCACGGCCCTCGTGCCCATGGGCAATGGCGCGTTCCGTCCGGGCGAGTCGACGCACGTGTGGCGCTTCTCGGCGCTGTCGGGCGGGGCGCCGCGCGGGTTGACTCGGAACGGTCACGTTCACGCGGACGGCAGCCGGTGGAATCGACGGGTTGACGATCAGCAACCGTCGCCTGTGCCGGCTGCGCGCGGAAAGACTCGCGGCCGCGAGCGTGGCCCCGGTGCATCCGGTCTCCAGAGGCCGACGTCTGTCTCACGGGAGCTGTTTCAGGGCCTCGGCCGCTGCTTCCCGAACGGGGTAGTGCGGAAACGTCCGGGTGTGGTCCTTGGAGAAATAGCCCCCTCGCGTGTACGGATCCCTGGACAGTTGCCGCAACCGGGGGACGGCCAGCGGCGAGCCGAGCCGACCCAGTGCCTTCACCGTGACTTCCCGGGTCCATCCGTCCTTCGACTTGAGGAGCGGCAGGAGGCGTGTCGCGATGGCATCCCGCTCCCCCGGGTTCAGCGCCGTGGCGCACTGCTCTCCGAGCATGTGGATGTAGCGTTTTTCCGAGCCATAGCGCTCTCCGCCCAGGAACTCGTTCTTCGCACAGGGGTCCTTCTCAGGCCGTGCCGTGAGAGTACCGAGCGCGACGACCGCACGGTGCTGCGTCTCCCCCTGGGAGCCGAGGGCCAGGGCGAGCAGCGGCTCCAGCGCGTCCCGCTGGCCGACGTCCGCGAAGCCCTCCAGGGCCCGCACGCGCTTCTCCCACGCCTCGGGGCCGCGCTCCTGGAGGCGCCGGAGGGCGTCCGTGCGCAAGGGCTCCGGGGCCGCGGAGAGCACCCGCTTCAGCTCCTCCGGGGGGAGGTCCCGGTGGCGCGTCACCAGGGCGCCCCGGTAGAGCCGCGCCAGGTCGAAGCCTGCCTCGCGCAGCCGTGCGGGCCCATAGGGTGACGGCACTTCGAAGACGCCCCAGAAGTAGTTGTCGACGTCCTGGAGCCGTTCAGCGACGACACCGAGGCAGCCCGCGTGTTGCTCGGTGGTCCGAATGGTGCCGAGGATCAGGTCCTTCAGGGCCTCGTCCCAGCCTGTCCCGCAGGCGCCACTTCCCGGATTGGCGCGGCGATAGAGGGCCGCGGCTTCGCCGAAGGCGCCAAGGTCCTCCTGCACCGCGGCCCACTCCCGCATCACCGACTCGTAGCGCGCGCCATGCCAGCCATAGGCGTTCTCCTCGCTGGCTTTCAGAGGGGCTGGATAACCCAGCAGCACCAGGTAGCGCCGTGCCGCGGCGTCCATGCTTCGGAGGTCGCCTCGGAGGCGGGCCGACTCCAATTCCGCAGAGGCCGCGTCGAGCGAGTCATTGGCTGGCGCGGGCCTGCGCCAGTCGCCACCGGGTTCCTGTGTCTCCCCCACGGGCGGGCCCGCTTCGCGGACCGCGACGAGGAAGTATGCGAGGTCCTCGAGTTCCTCCTGCGTGGGCTGCAAGGCAACGAGCTTGCCGCCCTGGACGCGGAGGGCCGCGAAGTCGCCCAGGCGGGCCCGTTCCGCGGTGACCTCCTCGCTGGACGGAGGAACACAGGGGCGCGTGGCGAGGGCCTGGGTCATCAACCGTGTCTGGAGGGCCTCCCGGGCGGATGTCACCTCGAACGAACCGCGTGCAGTCAGTTGCCAGAGCAGTGGAAGCGAATCGGCGCCCCCTTCCTGACCGAGCTTCTCGGTAAGCCTGCGCACAGCAGTCCTCACGATGTCCAGGTCTTCCGATTCGGAGGTGGCGTACGAATCCAATTCCTTGCACGCCTCGGTCCCCGCGAGGCAGCGCGCGAGCAGCGTTCGAAGCTCGCGCTCGGTGGCGGCGGCCGCCGGTGCTTCCGCGTGAGCCGGACCCGCACCGAGCAACCCACACGACCACAGCAGGACGGTCAGGCTCCTCATGGCACGCTCCAAATTCGACAGACGTGATGCAGCGCCGCAGGGGGCAAGCATACGCCGGGACCCGGTTCCAGGGGCCAGGTCCTCCGTGCCCGTCCGTGAGGGCGGCACGCACGGCCACCGCCTCGTGGGGTGCGGAGTGCTGGCGCACGGCTTCGCGCGGGGGCGGGAGGAATGAGTTGAATCCGGTCTGTAACACCCGGCCAGCCGGTGGGTCCAACCCCCAACTCGAACACGGGAGGTTGCCCATGAAGCAGTTCACGCAGAAGGTCGCGGTCATCACCGGGGGTACCAGCGGAATCGGACTTGCCACCGCGCGGCTGCTCGTCGAGGAAGGGGCGAGGGTCGTCGTCTTCGCGCGCTCGGAGGAGGGCCTGGCGCAGACGGTGAAGTCGCTCGGGCCGAACGCACATGCGGTGCGCGGGGACGTGACGCGCGTGGCGGACCTGGAGCGTCTGTTTCAGGAGACCCGCGAGCGCTTCGGCGGAATCGACGTGCTGTTCGCGAACGCGGCGGTGGTGAAGCTGGCGCCAGTGTCCGATACCACCGAGGCGCTGTTCGACGAGCTCGTCGCGGTGAACATGAAGGGGACGTTCAATACGTTGCGGCAGGCCATTCCCCACCTCAACGCTGGCGCGTCGGTGGTGGTGACGACGTCGTGGTTCAATCGCATCGGCTTCGAGGGCTCGAGCGTGCTGAGCATGACGAAGGCCGCGCTCCGTTCGCTCGTCCGGGTGGCCGCCGCGGAGCTCGCCCCGCGGGGGATTCGCGTCAACGCGGTGTGCCCCGGCGCCATCGAGACTCCGCTGTGGGGCAAGCTGGGCCTGCCCCCCGAGCAGCTCAAGGCCGCGGGTGAGAGCATCACCGCGCAGATTCCGATGAAGCGCTGGGGCCGCCCCGAGGAGATTGCCCACGCCGTGCTGTTCCTCGCGTCTCCCGATTCGTCCTATGTCACGGGCACGGAGCTCGCGGTCGACGGAGGCCTGCGCCAGGTATGAAGTCGCGTGACGACAATCCCTTCCACGCCGGGTACGACACCGACGGCGACCGCGGCCTCGTGGAGCGCGCCGTCGACGGCAGCAAGGACGCGCTGCGCGAGCTGGTCTCCCGGCACCAGCCCTTCGTCTACAACCTGGCGCTGAAGATGTGCGGGCGGCGGGAGGACGCGGAAGACCTCACCCAGGAGGTCTTCGTGAAGGTCATCACGTCCCTGCGCACCTTCCGGGCGGAGAGTGCCTTCCGGACCTGGCTCTATCGCCTCACGGTCAATCACCTCTTGAAGAGCCGCCGGCGCGGGATGGAGGTGCTGGTCGACGATTTCGAGACCTACTTCTCCGCCATCGCGGCGGTTCCAGACGAGGCGTTGACTCCGCAGGAGCTGCGGGACGCCGGCCGTTCGGTCGAGGAGCTGCGGATCCGCTGCACAACGGGCATGTTGATGTGCCTCGACCGCGAGCAGCGGATCACCTACGTGCTCGGAGAGTTGTTCGGAGTGGACCATCAGCTGGGCGGGGAGATTCTGGAAATCTCTCCGGGGAACTTCCGCGTCCGGCTCTCCCGGGCGCGCAAGGACCTGTACAGCTGGATGAACCAGCGCTGCGGGCTCGTCAACCTGGCCAACCCGTGCCGGTGCCACAAGAAGACCCGGAGCTATGTGCGCAGCGGCGCGGTGGACCCGGAGCACCTCGTGTTCAACACCGACTACGTCGACAGGATCGAGGCCCTCACGCGCAGCGAATCGTCGGAGGTCATCGACACCGTGGAGCAGCTCCACCAGCGGGTCTTCCTGGAGCACCCGCTCCAGGTCAGCCGCTCGAAGGTGGTCGACGAAGTCCTCCAGAACGACACCCTCCGCACGTTCTTCGGCATCTAGCCGGACCCGGGCCTGCGCGGTTTCGCGGCCGGCCCGGCCCGCGTGGGCCCTCATCCGTCCTGGCAGGGTGGAAGGGGGCCCATGCAGGTTCGACACGCCCCGGCGTTCGAAGCGCATGGGCTCGTCCGACTGGAAGGCGAACTCCAGCACGTGGGGCTTCCCCTGGTAGGTGAAGCGCGCGCGAAGCTGGAAGCTGGGGTGCTCCGCTGTCCCCGGGACCCATCGCGTGTCGATGGCGGGATAGTAGACGCGGGGGATGAACACCTGCTCGCCCCCCACGGACAGGCGCTTGCCGGTGCCTGCCTCCACGGGGCCCGGGGTTCGTCAACTCGCAGCGCGCCATGAACGAAAATCCGAGCCCGGCCCACCCCGAGGGAGCTTGACCTGCTCGCACCTTCCTCTCCAGACTCGCCGCGCACAGAGGGGGAAACACTTGCAAGGTGCTGATGGAAACCGAAGGTCCGGACTGTGGGCTGTGTGTCTGGGGCTCGTGCTGGCCGCGGGACAGGGCCATTCGCTGGCCGTCAAGTCGGATGGCACCGTGTGGGCCTGGGGTGACAACTCAAATGGCCAGCTCGGCCATGGAATCCCCGCGTTCGCGCGCGTTCCCGAGCGTTCCCTGCTGTTGCCTTGAACCCGACAATCATTGCCACCCGGTACCTCACCATGCACACCACCTCCCTGCTCCGGCGCTTCTGTCTCGTGCTTCCGCTGCTGTTCTCCTGTTCCACGCCGCCACCTCCGGAGGCACCGGAAGCGGCGAAGGTGACGACGCGGGATGCCGCGCGGCTCGTGGCACCTGGCGATGAGCGCACCTTCGGCGCGACCACGCCCCTGCCGTCCGCGTTCGACCAGCAACTGCCCGCGCTCTCCTCCGATGGCACCGGCTTCCTGGCGGTCTGGTTGGACGCGCGGGTGCATGGCACCGGAAACATTCGCGGCGTGCGCATGGCGGCGAATGGAACGCTCGCCGACCCCGTGGGGTTCGCCATTGGAGAGGCGGTGGAGAACTACCGCGTGGCGGCCCCTGGCATCGCCTGGAATGGGAATGAGCATCTCGTGGTCTGGCAGCGCGGCATCGACTCGCAGTACACGAGCGTCCTCGTCACCGTCGAATCCGCGTTCGTCAGCCCATCCGGCGCCATCCGGCGCTCCAATTCAGCGCCGCAGCTGAACATCACCCAGCCACGCGCAATGAAGGTCGCCGTGGGCGCCCACGGTTTCCTGGCGGCCTGGTCCATTGGCACGCGCATCAATGGCCTGCTCTTCGATGAGAGCGGTACCCCTGCGGCCAGATCCATCGAGCTGGTCGCGGGCACGAGCCTGGGCGAGGACCTGACGGTCATCTTCGATGGCACGAACTACCTCGTCGTCGGGTCCGGACAGCTCACCGCCGGCGGGAGCCTGGGCATCTGGGCGCGCCGCTTCAACGAGTCGGGGGCGCCCGTGGATGCCGCCCCCTTCAGCCTGAGCGGCAACGTCCTCGCCGTCAGGCCGTCCGCGGCGCGGGTGGGAGACAACGTGCTTGTCGCCTGGGAGGACTCGGGTTCGACCGGGGGCGCGGAATGGGACATCCAGGGCACCCTCGTGACACCGGGCAGCACCCCGGTCGACCGGTTTCTCATCGCGGATGGGACGGCAGGCCATGGCAAGCAGCAGCCCGCCCTCGCCTTCGATGGGACGCACGCGCTCGTGGCCTGGTCCGAGGAGGCTTCCAAGAAGGTCCTCGCCGTGCGTGTCACCGCGGCTGGCAGCGTGGTGGCCGGCGGGCCCATCACCGTGCTCGACCCACAGGGGGAGACCACGGAGCCGAGCGTGGCATTCGGCGGGGGCACCTTCCTGGTGGCGGGGACCCGGCTCCTCCCCGACAGTGGCAACGACGTCGTCGCCGCCCGGGTGGATCCGGAGGGCACCCGCGTGGATGCGGCGCCCGTGACGCTTTCGGTGGGGGCGCCGGCGCAGGTGACGCCTCGCGTGGCCTGGTCCCGGGACCGCGCCCTGATGGTCTGGTCGGCCTGGAATGGCACGGCCTGGGACATCCACGGCGTCCGGCTGGATGCGAACCTCCAGCCCCTGGACGGGACGCCGTTCGTCATCTCCGGTGCGGATGACAACCAGGACGCGCCGGACGTGGTGTCGAACGGAGAGGACTTCCTCGTGGTCTGGCGGGACGACCGGAATGATGACACCGGCCTCCGGCGTGACATCTACGGCGCGCGAGTCACCGCGGAGGGGGCGGTGCTGGACGCGCAGGGGATTGCCATCGCCGCGGGCGCCCCTGCCCTGAGCCCCCCGATATCGCGTCAGCATCCCCGGGCGGCCTTCGACGGACGGAATTACGTCGTGGGCTGGTGGCAGGACGGTGAGGTGAAGCTCGTGCAGGTCAACCCCACGGGTTGGGTGAGCGGGCACGTCACCGTCGCGAAGGCTGCTTCCACCAGCTTCGGGCTTGCCTGCACGCCGGGTGGCCTCTGCGCGACGGTGCTCCCGATGGACTCCCGGGGTTTCCATCCCCTGGCCCTGTACCGGTTCGACGCCTACCTGACGAAGTTGAACGCAGCGCCGATGTTCGTCTCTCCCCTCGAGGATTTGACCCAGCTCGCGGGCCTCACGTTCGACGGCACCCGGTTCGTGGCCGCCTGGAAGTCGACGAAGAAGACGAGTCCCGCGCTGCTCGCGGCCCGGTTCACGACGGCGGGAACGGTGCTGGATGGGAAACCGGTCGAGGTCTCGACCGAGGTGGACGTGCGCGAGCCCCAGCTCGCGTCGGACGGCCACGCCGTGTTCCTGACGTGGACGCAGCGCACCGTCGGCAGCTGGCGCGCCATGGGGCGGCAGTTCGACACGGCGCTCGTGGGGCCGCCAGCGGTGGCGCTCGCGAAGCAGCCCACGGACGAACGCGCCTCGTCCATCGCGGTCTCCGCGGCCGGCGCGGTCATCGCCGTCTGGGAACAGGATGAGCCGGGGCAAGGCGCGATGCGGGTGCACGCGAGCACGGGACGCACCCGCTCCGTCCTGGGCACGGCCTGTGGCACCGCGACCGACTGCGGCAGTGGCTTCTGCGTGGACGGCGTGTGCTGCGACTCCGCCTGCGGCGGCGGCACATCCGACTGCAACGCCTGCAGCATGGCGGCAGGCGCGGCGGCGGACGGAACCTGCGGCCCCCGGGCGGACACCGCCACCTGCGACGACGGGAAGGCGTGCACGGAGAAGGACGTCTGCGGGGGCGCGAGCTGCAGCGGAGTTCCCAAGACCGCGCCCGCGCCCGGCCCGTGTCAGGTCATCACCCCGGTGTGTGATCCCGAAACCGGGGACTTCCCCACCACGCAGGCGCCGGACGGAACCGTCTGCGACACGGGTGAGTGCCGCGAGGGAACCTGCGTGCCGAAGAACGACCCTCCAGACGACGGCGGGTCGGAGGAGTCTGGCTGCGGCTGCAGCACCGGCCCTGGTGCGGCCGGCACGTCGTTCCTGCTCCTGCTGACGCTGGCGGGAGTCCTCTGGCGCCAGGCGGGACACAGCCGGAAGCGCTACGAATGAATGAGCGGCCTGGAGAAGCCAGGGCGCAGAAAAGCGAAAGGCCCGGAACCTTTCGGTTCCGGGCCCTTCTAGTGGCGAGGAGTACGGGACTTGAACCCGTGGCCTCCGGCGTGACAGGCCGGCGTTCTAACCAACTGAACTAACTCCCCACAAAATCTTTGGGCGGAACAGGGATTGAACCTGTGACCATCGCCTTGTAAGGGCGCCGCTCTACCGCTGAGCTATCCGCCCTTCTTGGCGGCCCGCCGTTGCTTCAGTGAGGCGGCTTGTACCGACCCCTACCGCCCCTGTCAAGCATACGTTTTCGGGCCCCAGATCATTCCGTTTCCACCCCCTTTTCGGAGGCCGGATCCGGCACCGCGGATCCGCCCTACCCGACCCGCACCTTCCATCGCCGCACGCGGCGGCGGGAGCGGGGAATCATCAGCACGGCCCCCACCAACAGGGCCACCGGTACGAACACCAACACCGTCTGCATCATCGCCTCCATGTCCCCGAACATACGGAGCCCCTCTGACATCCTGACGGGGAGTTCGTGACTTTCAGGAAACGACGTTCCAACGGCGCGATTGCAGGCCCCTCATGGGGAGAGAGGCCGGCCCGGGCTCGCTCGGCTACTCGCCCCGGCGGTGACCGCCCCGGCCCCCGGGGCCCGGCCCGTGGGCCTCCCACGCGGCGGTGATCAACGCCCGGGCCTGGGTCTTCTGGGCGTCCGTCAGGAGCTGCTCGGCCTCCTGATAGGCCTGGGTGTCGTTCGTCCGGAGCTGCTCGAAGTAGCCGTGGGCCTTCTCGCGGTTCGCCCGGTGCGTGGCGTCGTCCTGCGTGCCGCTGGCGGGCGGCGGGCCTGCCGGGCGCAGGGCTTCGAGCGACTGCTTCACGGGCGCGTTCTTCGTCTCCAGGGCCGCCTGGATCCGCTCCAGGCCCGTGGCCTGGGCGTCGGTCAGGGCCAGCTCCTGGCGATGGTCGAGCAGCAGCTGGACCGGGGAGGGGCGCGCGAAGGGCGGCGGCCGGGGCGGCCCCCGGGTCGCGTCCTGCGTGGGGGTGGCTTCGGCGAAGGCGGGAACGGACAACAGCAGGCCCAGCATGAACAGGTGGCGCTTCATGGTGACGCTCCTTCAGCGTGCTTGAGATGACCGCACCCGGAAGCTGGGGCCTGGCGGCACGGGGACACCGCGGAGGACCGACGGGGAGGGGTCGCCCCCACGAGGTCCCGTGTCGCGCAGGCCCGGGGCTTCCGGGCTGACAGGACGAGAAGGTGCGCCCCGCATGTGCCGCGAAAATGTCCCGCGTGTTACCGATTGTGTTTCGCGCCGATACACTCCGTGTGCTCGTTTCCCTCCGGAGCGTGGCCCGCGAAAGACGGCTCGCGTGATGTGACACCCGCGCGTAGCATGCGCGCGCTTTGGAAGGATTCGCGCGGCGGATGGACGATGGACGGACGTGGCGCGGATGGCCCTGGGTGCTGGCCGCAGTGGCCGTGAGCGCGTGGGTGCTCCGGGCCCTGCCCTTCTTCCACCGCGCCGGCGCGCCCGGGTACGTCGTCAACTACGACGAGGGTGTCTACTACGCGGCGTCCGCGCTCCTGTGGAAGGGCCTGCTGCCCTACCGCGACTACCTCTTCGTGCACCCGCCGGGCGCGCTGCTCCTGGGGGCCCCCGCCGCAGCGGTGGGTGCGTTCGGGGATCCGTCGGTGGGCTTCGCCCTCGCGCGCTGGCTCGCCACGGTGATGGGCGCCGCGAGCACCGTGCTCGTGGGGCGGCTGGCGATGCGGGCCTGGGGACTCGTGGCGGGCGTGGTGGCCGCGCTGGCCTATGCGACGCACCCGGAGATCGTCACCATGGAGCGCGGCCCGTTCCTGGATCCGCTGCTCAACCTGTGCGGCCTGGGGCTCGCGAACATGTGGCTCCTGCCGTCAGGGCGCGCGCCCCTGCCCCGCCGCGCGGGCCTCGCCGGGATGCTGGCCGGGGTGATGGTTTCGGTGAAGGTGCTGGGCGGCATCTGGGGCGCGGCGGCGCTCCTGTCCCGTGCTCCCGGGCCCCGCTGGAGCCTGGCGCGGCGGTTCGTGGGCGCCGCGTCCCTGACGGCCCTGGCGCTGGTGGGTCCCCTGGCGCTGTCGGCCCCCGGGGCCTTCGTGCGGGACGTGCTGTGGTTCCAGTCCGTCCGGCCCGAGGACGGCATCGTGTCGCGCTGGGAGCGGCTCCTGGAGATGACCCATGAGCGTCGCCGGTACGCCGTGCTGCTCGCCCTGCTGGGCCTCCTCGTCGCGCTGACGCGGGCCGCGCGCCGCAGCTCCCGGACGGACGCCGCGCCCGAGCGCTTCGTGGCCTGCGCCTACCTGCTCACCGTGGCCGCGTACCTCGCCGCGCACAGCTACTGGTCCAACTACAACGCGTTCCTCGCCGGGCCGGAGGCGCTGCTGGCCGGACTGGGCGCGGCGGCGCTCGTGGGCTTCGCGGCATCACGAGCCCGCCCCGTGGGCGCGGTGGCGGTGGGCCTGGTCGTGCTCGCGCCGCTCCACTCGATGCGCGAGACGCTGCGCGGGGCGGAGGTCCGGCCTCCGGAGCAGGTCCTCCAAGCGCGCTACGTGCGGGCGCAGGTCCCTCCGGACGCGGTCCTGTGCGGCTTCGAGCCAGGCTGGGGACTGCTCGCGGGGCGGCTGCCTCCGGTGCTGCCCGGACAGCCCGTGGTCGTGGATCCGTACGCGCTGATGCTCCAGGACGCGCTCGTGGCCGGGGCCCGCTTCGAGGACGCGGCGGCGGCCTTCGCCGCTCCGGGCTCGCAGCGAAGGATGCTCGCGCTGCTGGGGCAGTGTGACTTCGCGCTGCTGGGGTCCCGTGGGCAATGGCAGCTCTCCGCCAACAGCCGCCGGTGGTTCAAGGCGAACTACACGCGCGGGGTGTCGCCGGAGTCCCCCGCCGTGGAGGTGTGGCGGCGCCATGAGCCCCCCAGCGTCACCGCGACCCTCGCCGAGCCCTGAGCCTCTTTCCTGATGGCCCGGAGGCCCGCGCGCGGTATGTCGCGCGTCCCTTCCGTGTCACGCCCAGGAGGCGCCTCCATGCCCTACACCCCCATCGTCGCCACGCTGGGCTACGTGCTGTCGCCGGATGGCCAGCAGGTGCTGCTCATCCACCGCAACACGCGCCCGGACGACGCCCACTACGGCAAGTACAACGGCCTGGGCGGCAAGCTGGACCGCGACGAGGACGTGGCCGCGTGCATGCGCCGGGAGATCCGCGAGGAGGCCGGCATCGAGTGCACGCGCATGGTGCTGCGCGGCACCCTGTCCTGGCCCGGCTTCGGCAAGCACGGCGAGGACTGGCTGGGCTTCATCTTCCGCATCGACGCCTTCGAGGGCACGCCCCTGGAACGAAACCCCGAGGGCTCGCTGTCGTGGGTCCCGGTGTCGTCCATCCTGTCGCTGTCGCTCTGGGACGGGGACCGGCACTTCCTGCCGCTCGTGTTCGACGCGGACCCGCGCCCCTTCCACGGCGTCATGCCCTACGCCGACGGCCACGCGGTGAGCTGGTCCTTCACCCGGCTGTAGCGGCTGGACGGAGGGCCGTGGGGCGTCCTGCGACCAACGCTCCCCGGGGCCTTCCCGTGGGTTTCCCGCGAGCTTTCCGGCCAGGCCCGCTACAACCCCGGCTCTCACGCGGAAACGCAAGGAGCGGCATGGACCTCATCGGACAGCTTTCGCAGCAACTCGGAGTGGATGGCACGCAGGCACAGGGGCTCGCGGGCTCCCTCCTGAAGCTGGTGCAGGGCACGGTGCAGGAGAAGGTGGGCCCGGACGCCGCGCGGCAGATGGACCAGGCCATCCCGGAGATGCAGGGCTGGCAGCAGACGGCGGCGGCGCAGGCCCCGACGGCCGACGGCGGCGGACTCATGGGCGCCCTGGGCGGGCTCATGGGCGGCGGGGGCGGTGGAGGCCTGATGGGCGCCCTGGGCGGCGCGGCGGCCCACGCAGGCGAGGTGGCCGGCGTGGTGGCCATCCTCCAGCGCTTCAACCTGGACGCGGGCAAGGCCGCGCTGGTGGCGCCCCTGCTCCTCAACTTCCTCAAGTCCCGGCTGGACCCGGCCCTGGTGGGGAAGATCCTCGCAGTGGTGCCCATGCTCACCGGCGGCTCCGGCGGCAGCGGCCCGCAGGGTGGCGGCGGACTGGGCGGGATGCTCGGCGGAATCCTGGGCGGCTGAGCCCACGGGGCCTACAGGGCCAGCGTCCCGGCGATGATCTCCTTCATCACCTCGGACGTGCCCCCGCCAATGGTAAGCATGCGCACGTCGCGCCAGGCCCGGGCGACGTGGCTCTCCTCCACGTACCCCATGCCGCCGTAGAACTGCTGGCAGTCATAGGCCACGCGCTGGGCCAGCTCCGTGGTGAGCAGCTTCGCCATCGCGATCTCCTTCACGGGCTTCTGCTTGCGTTTGCGATTGAAGAGCTGCACCGCGTGGTAGGTGAGCTGACGGGCCGCCTCCAGGCGGGTGTGGTGGTCCACGAAGGTGTGGCGCCACACCTGGAAGTCGATGAGCCGCTGGCCGAAAGCCTTGCGCTCGCGGCCGTAGCGGTGGGCTTCGCGCAACAATCCCTCCATCACCGCCACCGTGTAGAGCGCCGTCACCAGGCGCTCCGCGTGGAAGCTGTTCATGATGTGGAAGAAGCCATCGTTCTCCCGGCCCAGCACGTAGCGGGCGGGGATGCGGCAGTCCTCGAAGTAGAGGATGGCCATGTCCGAGGAGCGGTGGCCCACCTTCTGGAGCCGCTTCGACACGGCGAAGCCCTTCACGTCCGTGGGCAGCGTCACCAGCGAGATGCCCGGAGCACCCTCCCCTCCCGTGCGCACCGCCAGCACCAGGAAGTCCGCACGGGCGCCGTTGGAGATCCACATCTTTGCGCCATTGATGACGTAGTCGTCGCCGTCGCGCCGCGCCGTGGTGCGCAGCCGCGCCAGGTCCGAGCCCGCGTCCGGTTCGCTCATCGCCAGCGCCGCGATGCGCTCCCCGGTGAGCGCGGGGGCGAGAAACTCGCGCTTCTGTTCATCGGTGCCCAGCTCGTTGATGACCGGCGTGGCCATCTGCCCCTGCACCAGGAGCGACATCGCCACGCCGCCGTTCTGCGCGCGCGCCAGCTCCTCCGCGAAGACGGCGACGTACCAGGCGTCCAGCCCGCTGCCGCCGTACGCCGGATCATGGCTGATGCCGAAGAAGCCCAATTCGCCGCAGCGGCGGAACACCTCGCGGGGGAACTCCCCGGCCTGGTCCCACTCCAGCGCGTGCGGGGCCAGCTCCTTCTCCACGAACTGACGCACGGTGCGACGGAATGCCTCGTGCTCCGGGGTGAAGCGCTCATCCATGGCAGGCCCTGTCGCGAAGGGAGGCGCGGCATGCTGGCAGGGCCCGCCCCACCCTTTCAAGCCACGCGTCCGCGTCCCGGGCTCAGCGTGCGCGGGTGAACGTGAGCGACAGCGGCTGACCACTCCGGTGCAGCGTGAGCACCGCCGGACTGCCCGGCGCGCCCAGCTCGCGCCGCCGCGCCTCGTCCGGCACCGACGCGCCCGTCTGGAGGAACACGCGCAGCGCGCCCTCCGCGTCGCGCATCGCCTGCTCCACGGGCGCCGTCGTCGCGGACGCGCTCCGTCGCGGAGCAGGCGCGCCCCCGGCCGTCGGAGACCCTCCCGGCGTGGAGGCCTGAGCGGCGGCATCAGGAACGGTCGCGGTCGGGGCGGCGCGCAGCCAGCCGAGGACGAGGGCCAGGGCCAGCACGAGGGCCAGCCCCGCCACCACGACGAACACCTTGCGAGACATGCTCCCCCCGGGGGGAGGGAGGGGTCGCGCCCCAAGACACCTCACCCGGGGGCCGGGTTCCAGGGGCCCTCGCTTTTTCCAAACCCCTTCCCCCGCCGTCACCCGCTCACAGCGGGAGCAGGGCCAGCCGCAGGCCCAGCGTGAACAGCGCGTGGAAGCCGTCGTCCACGCGGGCCACCGGTCCTTCGCGCGAACCCACGCCGGTGATGTCCAGCGTCTGGCTGCCGGTGCGCACGGTGTAGCTGCCAATGGACGCGGTGAAGATGGGCCCCACCGACAGGGCGCGGCTCAGGCGCACGTCGCCGCCCAGCGTGAGGCGGGCGAAGGTGGGGCCCCGGTCCGTGACGTGCGTGTCCACGTCCGCGGGGACGGTCACGCCCGGCGCGACCGGGACCTGCGTGGTGCCCTGCACGTGGCTCTCGAGGATCTCCAGGCCCAGGCCCAGGCCGATCCACGGATCAAAGCCCCCGCCCGGCGACAGGTGGTAGCGGACCTCCGGCCCGATGCGCCACTGATGGCTGGAGCAGTCGAACCCCTCCGGACACGACAGCGGGTTCTCCTTGGTGAAGACATTCTCCCAGCTGCCCCACACGCCCAGGTAGAAGCGCGGCGTCGCGCGGAACCCCAGCTCCACGATGACGGGGATGGACACCGTCGCGGAGTCGGTGATCTTCAAGCTCTCCACGGTGCCCGCGGCGCTCAAGCCGTTCTTGTAGACGTACCCCGCGCCCAGCCCCACGTTGCCGCTCACGGCGAGTTCCGGGCCCATGCGTCCGGCCGCTCCGTGCGCCGGAGCCATCTCCGTGCGCATCTCCGTTTCCGTCTCCGGCTCCGTCGGGGTCACCATGTCCTGGGCCCCCGCGGAGGTGGCGAGCCCCAACGCGGCGGCGAGTGACAGCGTCCAGCGGAATGGCGAGTTCATCGAGATCATCCGGTCCATCCTCCGTGTGTTCGAGACGGGGGCGGACGCAAGCAAGCCCTGAGCGCGGAGAGAAGCCGCCTGCCTCCGGTGCGCGCCGCCAGCCGACAGACAGGCATCCGGAGCGACCATTGGCAGACATCGGGATCGTCCCCAGGGGAGGCATGGCGCCTCGACCCTGCACATCACCTTAGCAAGACGGCCCGGAAATCCAACGGGTTGACCCGCGCTGTGCCAGAGGTCACCTTGCGCGCGCCGCGAAACGCAACAGGGAGCCTCTGGCGTGGTGCTGGAGCGCTCGCGCGGCGCGAAAGGAAAGGACATGGCCGGCCCGGAGCAGGAACTGTCGCCCGAGGCGCTCGCGCTCATCGCCGAGGAAGAGGCCCTGCTGTCACGGGTCCAGGACGCGCTCGCCGAGGCGCGCCGCCAGGCCGCGGAGCGGACGCTGGACACCCAGGGGCTGATGGCCCAGCTGCAGGTGCTGCGCGACGACGCCACCACGGCGCACGCCGCGGACCTGCCGCACGTCTTCACCCAGATGAACGAGGTGCGCGCCATGCTGGAGCGGCAGGAGACCGTGCCGCTGCCGGACAGCCACGCCCCCTACTTCGCGCACCTGCGCCTCGCCGGCCCCACCGGGCAGCGCGACTACCTGCTCGGCCGCACCAGCTTCGCGAACCTCGCCGCAGGCGTGCGCGTCATCGACTGGCGCTTCGCCCCCGTCGCCCGCGTCTTCTACAACTACGAGGAGGGCGACTCCTACGAGGAGTACTTCGGCGACCGGCTCTCCGAGGGTGAGGTGGAGGCGCGCCGGCTGGTCATCATCGAGAAGGGCGTCCTCACCCGCATCAGCACCGGCCCCCACCTGCTCCAGCGCGACCCGAGCGGCCGGTGGCACTCGCGCGGGCGCGACGCGTCCTCCGTGCTCTCCGGCGGCACCGGCACCGCCGCCCGGCCCGGCTCCCTGGGCGTGGGCCAGGGCACGACGCACACCGAGGACGCCTTCGGTGTCACCGCGCTCCTGGACGCGGAGCAGTACGCGGCCGTCAGCACCGGGCCGGATCAACCGCTGCTGGTGCTGGGCAGCGCGGGCAGCGGCAAGACGACGGTGGCGCTGCACCGGCTGGCGAAGGTCGCCTTCGACGACGCGAAGAAGTACCCGCAGGCGCGCACCAAGGTCGTCGTCCCCGAGGAGGGCCTGGCCCGGCTGACGCGCCGGCTGCTCGCGCCCCTGGGGCTGGGCAAGGTGTCCGTGGAGACGCTGGACGCTTGGTCCCTGAGCACCGCGCGCACGGCCTTCAGCGTGCCGGGCCTCAAGCTGGCCCCGGAGACGCCCGCGCTCGTCTCGCGCCTCAAGCGCCACCCCGTGCTGCGCCGCGCGCTGGCGGCCCGCGTGTCCGTGCCCAGGGGCAAGACCCAGCCCCTCACGCTGGAGCGGCTGCGCATCCGGCTGGCGGACGCCTTCATGGACCGCGCGTTCCTGGAGGCCGTGGTGGCGGACGCCCGCGGCGAGCTGCCCCGCACGGTGGTGGGCGAGACGGTGGAGCACACCAAGCTGCAGACCGCCGTGCCGCTGGAGCGCCAGTACCGGGACTATGATCCGGACAGCCTCGTCACCGTGGATGGCAAGGCGATTGAGAGCGACACGCCGGACGCGCTCGCGGGCACGCTCGACTTCGACGACCTGCCCATCCTGATGTTCCTCAAGGCGCAGCGGGGCGCGCTGGGCGCGGACCGGCTGGCGCACGTCGTCCTGGACGAGGCGGAGGACTTCTCGCTCTTCGAGCTCTTCGTCGTCGGGCAATTGCTGGGCGACAGCCGCAGCTGCACGCTCGCGGGCGACGAGATGCAACAGACGACGGCGGGCTTCGCCGGCTGGGACGCGGCCCTGGAGGAGCTGGGCATCCGCGACGCCGCCACCTGCCGGCTCCAGGTGTCCTACCGCTGCCCGCGCCCGGTGGTGGAATTGGCGCAGCACGTGCTGGGAACGCAGGCCCCGGCCTCCCCCGCGCGCCCCGGCCGCGAAGGCGCGCCCGTGGGCTTCCACCACTTCCCGGACGAGGCGCAGGCGTGGCTGTTCCTGGGAGACGCCCTGCGCGACCTGGTGCTGCGCGAGCCGCACGCGTCGGTGGGCGTCATCGCCAGCAGCCGCGAGTCCGCCCAGTCCTTCCACCGCGTCATCGCGGAGATGCCCTGGGCGCGGCTGGTGCTGGAGGGAGACTTCTCCTTCGAGCCCGGCGTGGACGTGACGGACGTGGACAACGTGAAGGGGCTGGAGTTCGACTACGTCGTGCTGCCGGACGTGACGGCGCGCGCCTACCCCGCGGACGACGAGGCCCGGCGCCGGCTGCACGTCGCCGTCACCCGCTCCTCCCACCAGCTCTGGGTGGCCTCCTCCACCGTCCGCTCCCCGCTCATCCGGACGTTCCCCGGCGCGAAGGATCCGCTTCAGGGCTGACGGGCACCACCGCCCTGCTCACGCCACTCGCGCTGCCGCTGGGCATGGGCCTCGCGGCGCGCGAGCGCCTCCTCCTGCTGCCGGGGAAGCTCCGACAGCCGCGTACGGTGCATGCGCACGCTCAACTCCAACAGCCCCTTGTCCTGGGCCGGCAGCTTGTCGCCGTAGTCCGCGAGCATCGTGGTGGCGAAGGAGATGGCGTCCTCGGACACCTTGCGGCGGTGCTCGTAGTACTGCTTCACCTCCGCCTCGGTGGCCTCGTTGGACTGCACCTTGCCGAAGAGGGTGTTCCACTTCGCCTCCACCTCCGCGCGCCGGCGCAGCTCCGCCGGCTCCTGGGTGGGCACGCCGGTGTCCCAGTACAGGTTGTCCGGCAGCTTCGCGCGCAGCGCCTCCAGGTCCGCCGGGTAGGGCCCCGACGGCTCCTCCTCCGGAGGCGACTGCACCTGCGCCGCCGCCGCGCCCGCCAGGTCCAGCCCGCCGTCCCGCGTGCGCGGCACCCCGGACGGGGACGCGAACACCGGCGGAGGCCGCGTGTCGGGCGTCATCGCGGCTGGAGGGGGCCCGGACGCCGCGCCGTCGTCGGCCCGGGGGCCATTGCCAGCCAGGGCCAGCCAGGCCCCCACCGCCAGGGCGAGGACTCCCGCCGTGGCCAGGGGCAACTTCCATCGCGCGCGCGTGCTCATGCGGAAAGGCCATACCGCGCGCCGGACGCCCACCGCAACCCGCTCACACCGCACCCGCAACGCACCGCGCAAATGATACATTTAAGACATGGCGCGCCGCATCAAAGACTGTTCAACTCCTGACGCAAAGCGGCAACTCCAGCCCTGCCGGATGGAAAGCTGCACCCTCCATGAAATTCATTATTTTCTGCGCAAGCGCACCTTCCGGGCTTACGACTGATAGGCAAACCCGTATCATCCGCGGCCGCACCCCATTCACTCCCCCCTTGGAGGAAGCCGCATGAAACCGTTTCTCTGGATGAGCCTTCTGGCCCTCGCCGCCCCCGTGAGCTCCGCTCGCGCCGAGGTGCTGGTGGAAGGCATCGTCGACGTGCTGGTGGACGGCGGCAACACCTACAACTGGGAGAAGGTGACGCTGCCCGGTACCAAGTGTGGCAACGGTTCGCAGTACAAGTTCTTCGTGCACCGCACGGGTTCGCCCAACCTGCTGTTCATGATGGAAGGTGGCGGCGCGTGCTGGGACTACGATTCCTGTAGCGGCCGCACGGGCATCCTGGGGGCGGCGAACCCCAACGGCATCTCCGACGACTACATGACGCAGTTCACGGCCAAGTACGTGTCCCCCATCGTCAACGGGGCGGACCCGGGCCTGCCCTTCCGTGACCGCAAGGACATCGTCACGAAGGACTGGAACATCGTCTACCTGCCGTACTGCACGGGCGACGTGCACATCGGCAACAACGTGAAGACGTACACGGACACCACGGGCGCGAACCCGCCGCTCACCTGGTACCACTCCGGCTACACCAACACGATCGCCGCGGCGAACTTCGCCAAGCAGAACTTCCCCAGCGTGCAGAAGCTGCTCGTGACGGGCTACAGCGCGGGCGGCACGTCCACGTCGTCCGGCTACTACTTCATCCGCAAGGCCATCAACCCGGCGCGCGGCTACCTGCTCAACGACTCCGGCCCCGTCTTCATGGCGCCCAGCCTGAACTCGCTGTCGCGCCCCCTGCACGACAAGATCCGCTCGTCGTGGAACCTGGACTCGGTGTTCGGCCTGCTGCCGGCCAGCTTCAACATCAACGACCTGGGCACCATCAACCGCATGGTCGCCACCGAGTTCCCGAACGACCAGCTGGCGTACACGGGCTACACGCAGGACTTCAACTATTCGCGCTACTCGTATGAGCGCTTCAAGACGCCCAACGACGAGGCGTCCATCCACGCCTACTGGAAGCAGGACCAGGACGCGCTGGTCGCGGAGCTGAACAAGTACAACAACTTCAGCTACTTCATCCCCCACCAGCGGGCCATCAACGCCAGCCACTGCAGCACCATCATCACGTTCGTGGGCGCGCACGCCTGCCAGCGCATGGAGAAGAAGTACTGGTACGAGTACGCCTCCAGCCCCTGGCAGTCCTACGCCTGCCACAGCGAGTTCGTGCCGATGGACGTCTTCCTCAGCCGCTTCATCAACGGCAACCAGCGCGTGCGCATCTACGAGCCGGCGAACAACTACAACAACGAGGACGCCGGCATGAGCATCCTCGCGCCCCTCATCAACGGCGCGCTCGGCGGGTAGCCCCCACCGTCGCACCCCGGAAATGAAAGCGGGAGCGGGCCAGCATCCAGGCCCGCTCCCGTTGTCGTTTCAGACGGCCCCAGAGCTCCGGAGCCCGGTCAGGTGAGGCCGGACAGCGTGCCGGTGTAGTCCGGGTGGCCGAAGCGGTCCACGTTGACGCCGAAGGCCTGGGCGATGGAGGTGAGCAGCTTGTTGTGCTCCACCGCGCCCGGCAGCGGGCTGCCCGGGCCCGGCCAGCTGCCCAGGGGGTCCTTGCCGGGGCGCAGGCGCAGGTAGCGGCCCATGCGGAACTTCCCGCCCGCGCCGCCCGCCAGCACCGTGGGGATGGACACGTTCATGTGGCCGGCCGCGTCCCCCAGCTCGTTCCCCCAGAGGATGACGGTGTTGTCGAGCACGGTGCCGCTGCCCTCCGGGATGGCCGCCAGGCTGTCCATGAGGCTGGCCACCTGTTCGGCGTACCACTGCTGCACCTTCACCATCTTCAGGCGGATGGCCGTGCGGTCCGGCTCCGTCTGGGTGTCGGTGCGGTGCGCGATGTCGTTGTGGATGTCTTCATCAATGCCAATCCACGGCATGGACGGCCCGGGGATGGTCATCGTCACCACGCGCGTCAAATCACAGGCGAACGCGCGGGCGATGAGGTCCAGGTGCAGCTGGGTGAGGCCGGGCATGTTGCCGAGGTCGCCCAGGTCGCTCAAGCCGTCCGACGGCTCCTCCGGCTTCACGCACCCCAGCGCGCCCGTGTTGGTGAGCCGCCGCTCGATGTCGCGCAGCGCCGCCAGGTGCGTGTCCAGCTTCTGCCCTTCCGTGGCCGCCAGTCGCTTCTTCAGCCGGGTGGCGTCCTTGATGAGGTAGTCCATCAGGCTCTTGCGCTTGAGCAGGATGGCCTGCGCCTCCGCGCTGGAGCCGCCCATGGAGCCGAAGAGGCGCTTGTAGACGTTGGCGGGGTTCAGTTCGAACGGCACGCGCGAGCCGTTCTCCGTGAAGCTGATGCTGTTGTAGACGTGCTGGGCGCCGAACTGCTCGAAGGCGTGCAGCTGCAGCGAGCGGAACTGGGTGACGCCGCCCACCGCGTTGCCAATCACCTGGTCCAGGGACGCGCCCGAGGGCAGCTCGTCGCCGCTGTCCACCACCACCTGGCTGCCGGTGAGGAAGGTGACGGGGCCGCCCTCGTGGCCGGTGCGGCCGTGCTCATAGAGGACGCGGTAGTCCAGGCCGTCCAGCACCAGCAGCTTGGAGCGGTGGCGCTGGAGCGGCTGGAGGACGGAGTTCTCGAAGTCGATGTTGAAGTCCTGCTCACCGCCCTTGGGGGTCCAGTACTCCGGCAGGACGCCGTGGGGGGTGAACAGGGCGATGAAGCGCAACGGGGCGGCGTCCGCCGCTTCGGCCACGGAGCTGGTGAGCAGGTGCGCGAAGGGCGCCGCCATGGCCGTGCCGGACAGGAGCTTCAGGATGCTGCGTCGGGAAATGTCGCGGGGCATGGGGTTCTGGCTCAACGGGTGGGGAGGCGCCGCTGCGTGAAGGAGGCCGAGCGCACCAGGCTGACGAGGGCTTCGGTGACTTTCAGCTGGTCCGTGCGATAGGCGCCCGTGCGCATGGCGGCGAGCAGCGCCGCGTCCGAGGCGTGCTCGTCACGCCCCATCGCATAGCGCACGAACTGCAAGGGCACGCAGTTGGCCAGCTCGTCGTTCGTGGACAGGTAGCGCGCCAGCTGCGCGCCGCCGGTGAAGGGCGCCGTGATGGTGCCGTCCGGGGCCACCACGCCGCCGCTGGCGTCCACGGTGTGCCCGTTCTCCTCGGTGCGGTGCTGGCCCAGGCCGTCGAAGTCCTCCATGCCGAAGCCCATGGGGTCGATGGTCTTGTGGCAGCCCGCGCAGGCCGGGTTGCTGGTGTGCGCCGCGAAGCGCTGACGGGTGGTGCTGTCCTCCGACACGGCCGGGGGAATGGTGGACACGTTGGCCGGCGGCGGCGGCACCGTGCGGCACAACAGGCGCGTGAGCACGAACTTGCCGCGCTTGATGGGCGAGGACGAGTCGAAGTGGGCGTAGGTGGACATCACGCCCGCCTGCGTGAGGATGCCCAGCCGCTCCGGCGGCAGCGTGACGCGGCCCATGCCCTCGTCGTCCACGTTGGTGCGTGAGAGGCCGCCGTAGTAGTTCGCGAGCGTCTCATCCACATACGAGTAGTTCGCGCTCAGCAGCTCCTGCACGGAGCCCGCGTGGTCCTTCACGACGGAGTCGATGAAGGCGTTGCGCTCCCGAACCATGGAGTCGCGGAAGTCCACGCTGTAGTCCGGGTACACCTGGTTGTTCTTGTTGACCTTGTTGAGGCCGTTGAGCCCCAGCCATTCAATGAAGAACTGGCGCAGCTTCAGGCGCGCGTCCGCGGTCTGCAGCAGCCGGCGCGCCTGCTTCTCGCGCTCGTCCGGTGACGTGAGCGTGCCGGCCTGGGCGGCGGCGAGCAGCGTGTCGTCCGGGGGACCGCCGGTCACCATGAAGGACAGCTCGGAGGCGACCTCGTAGGGGGTCAGCTCCACGACCTGGCCCTTGCGGGCGGTGGTGGGGCCCAGCTCCGTGCGGTACAGGAACGACGCGGAGGAGAAGAGCGCCTGGAGCACCAGCTCCGCGCCCGTGCTCATGGTCCCGCCCTGCTTGCCCGCGTTGAAGAGCGCCAGCAGGTCGGCCTCCTCCTCCGGGGTGACGGGCCGGCGGAAGGCGCGCTGGCCCACCTTCTGGATGAAGGCCTTCGCGCAGTCGTCCTGGCTCTTGCCGGAAGGACACGCGTACAGGTCGCTCAGCTGTGACCTGCCCTCTTCGGCCAGCGTGAGCGCGGCGGTGTCGATCTGATCCGCCAGCAGCGACGTCACCTGGAGCCGCTCGTGGGTGGAGAAGCCGAGGATGGTGTCCTCGGCGGCGAAGCCCTGGGCGACGTCGACGGAGGAGCCCAGCACCGCGGAGGCGGACTTGTTGAACTCCTCGCGGGTCAGCCGGCGCACGCGCGCGGGGGCCGCCGCGCTTTCGGGCGTCTCGTCCGCGCCACCGATGTTGCCGGTGCAGGCGGAAGCGGACAGCACGAGAGCGGAGGACAGGACGAAACGACGCAATGGCATGGTGTCTGGAATTCCTCGCACCCGCGCGGCCTGGAGACCGGCGCACAGGCGTGCTGCAGTGTACTGGTTGCGTCCCACGCTTTCAGCGGGGAATTGATTTCCGCACGTTTCGCCCTTTCCAAGAGGAAGAAGGCGACCCCGCGGGGCCTGGGAAAGAGGCACACCTGTCGGGTGCGCGCACACGGTGGAAGACGACTCAGGGAGGGACTTCTTCTCCGCGCGCGGTCCACCAGTTCTCCCCGTAGCTGATGAAGATCTGCTCGCCGGGGTGGATGTCCCGCAGTGCGTGATAGCGGAACACATCACGGTCCTCGGCGCGGGTGTAGGACGCGTTGGGTTCCGTGGCGTGATTGTAGATCATCCCGTAGCCCATCACGAGCGCGACCCAGTCACCCTTCCGGGGCTCCTCGTGGCGGTGCCAGCGGATTTCAAAGACGTAGTCGTCCAGCGGTTCGCCGCGGCACTGCCGCTGGGGGACCTTGAGGTAATGACACTCCTCGATGAGGTCGCCCGCGGCGATGAAGGTGTCGGTGAAGACGCCCATCCCCCACTCGCACGGCCGGACCTTCACGCCGGGATGGAGGAACAGCGCGGCGCCCTGGTTCATCTCCGTGACTTCTCCGTGACCGGTATCCACGGACGCGAACCATCGCGCACCCGGGCGGTGACGGGAAGCGCGCAACGCCAGGGACGGGAATCCCCGAGAGGCCGGGGAAGCAGGGGACGTCAGCCCGGCTGCTGACCGGGGGCGCGGCGGCGGAAGGTGTGGCGCAGCAGGTACAGGCCGGGCACCAGGGGCAGCCACAGGGTGAAGCCGCGCAGGAGCAGGGTGCCCGCGAGCGCCGCCTCCACGGGGACGCCGAAGAGGTTGAGCATGCCCACCGACGCGGCCTCGTAGGTGCCCACGCCGCCGGGGATGATGGACACCGTCTCCGCCATGGAGGCCACCATGAAGCTGACGAACACGGTGCTCAGCGGGACCTGGAGGCCCAGCGCGCGCAGCATGGCGCCCAGCGTGGCCGCGTCCAGCGCGTAGACGCCCAACTGGAGGACGACGCCGCGCGCGAGCAGGCCGGGGTTGAGCAGCATCCCGGGGGGCACCTCCGCGATGGCCTTGAGCAGGGTGCCCAGCGCGGGGATGCGCTTCGCCCAGCGGCCCGGCGTCCACTCGCGGTGCCGCGTCATCCAGAGGATGCCAAGCGGGATGGCCAGGGCCAGCACGCCGAAGCCGGTGACGAGCCATTGGATCCAGTCGCTCAGCTCCGCGCGGCGCCAGAGGAAGAAGAGGCTCACGGCCACGCCCAGCGCCTGCGCGACGTAGAAGCACAGCAGGGTCAGCAGCACCGCGCCCGCGGAGGTGCCGGGGCTCGCGCCTTCGCGCCGCAGGCCGCGTCCGACGAGGAGCGAGCCACCCACGCCGCCGGTGGGGATGACCTGATCGAACGCGAGCTTCATCAGCGACAGCCGCGCCAGCGACCAGAGCGAGGTGCGCACCCGGGCCCGGTGCAGCACCGTCCACCAGATGCCCGCCACGCACAGGTACGTGCCCACCTGGCAGACGACGGCCACCCCCAGCCACGCGGGCCGGGCCTGCCGGAGCAGCTCCAGGAACTGCCTGTCCTCCGTGTGCCGGGACAGGATGAAGGCGACCAGCGCGACGAGCATCAGCGCGCCCGGAATCCACCAGCCCCTGCGGCGCTTCGCTGGCACCTCCAGCGGCTCCAGGGGCTCACGGGGCTCACGGAGCTCCACGACGGCGGGGATGGGTTCCGCGCGGGTGCCCTCCATGGGTCTCCTTCCTTCGGGTGGGATGGCCTTCCGGAAGGATGCACTCCGTGGCCTGCCGGAGCAGGACTGGGGGCCCGGC
>NZ_RAWA01000589.1 GCF_003611675.1 Corallococcus sp. CA053C | reverse complement strand
GTCCAGGTCCTCCGGCCCGACGCCTGCGTCCTCGGCGCGCCCCTCTCCCGCGGCTCCGGAGGGTGAGGAGGCACGGGCGGATGCGCCCACGGGCACGACGGCCTGGGAGCCCGTCGTGGAGCAGCTCCCGGGCATCGACGAGGTCCATCGGTTGATCAAGGCGCAGCGGCGGGATTCGGCCCTGGCGGCGTTGAAGAAGCTGGCCGCGAAGTACCCGACGAGCGCCTACGTCCGCTACCTGGAGGGGAACGTCGACTTCGACAACCTCCGCTGGGTGGACGGCGTGGCGGCCTACCGGGCGGCGCTGCGCAACGACGCCGCGTACCGCAACGCGCCCGTCGTCATCCAGAACGCCATCCGCTGCCTCGTCAGCGACCGGTTCCACGGCACCTGCCAGGACTTCCTCCTCAAGGACCTGGGCGAGGCCGCGGTGCCCTCGCTGGAGGATGCGGCCCGCGAGCACCCGATGGCCAGCGTCCGGACCCGGGCCGCCGCGCTGCTCCGCCAGCGCGGCCCCGAGTCCAGGACGGATTCCCGCTGAAGCCGCGGTCAGGCCCTGCGACGCCGGACCGCCATCAGCCCCAGTCCCACGAGGCCCATCAGCATCCCGAACGGCAGGCTCCCTCCAGAAGAGGACGAGCAGCTCACGCCGCCGCCCAGGGCCCGCGTGTCGGAGCCGAGGGAGAGGCGCCAGGAGCGGGTCTCCGGCGAAGCATCCACGTTGCCCGCCCGGTCCCTGGAGCGCACCTGGAGCGAGTGGGCGCCTTCGAGCACGTCGAAGGAGATCTCCGGTTCGCACGCCGCGAACTCCACGTTGTCCAGGCTGCATTCGAACGTCGCTCCGTCCTCCGACGAGGAGAACTGGAACGTGGTCGTGGTCGTGCGGACACGGCCATCGGGGCCCGCCACGATGCCGGTCTCGGGGGCCCGCGTGTCCACGGTGATGGCGAACTCCCCGGTGGTCTCACTCTCGTTCCCAGCGGGATCCATCGCCCGGATCAGGAGGGAGTTGTCGCCCTCGGGCAATGACAGCTCGGGGGTGAGGCTCCAGTGCCCGCTCGGATCCACGAGCGCCGCGCCCAGCACGGGTCCATTCCGCAGGACGACGACCACGTTGCTGCCGGGCTCTCCGCTGCCCTCCAGGACCGGGGTGGTCATCGCGAGGATCGCCCCAGGCGCCGGAGCCGTCATCACGGGCACGGGAGGCGCGACCGTATCCACCACCCACGAAGAAGTGGCGGGACTGCCATCCGGGTTCCCCGCGGCATCCACGGCCCGGATGCTCAGGGTGTAGGCCGCATCCGTCAGGTCGGTCAGCTCGAAGGGACTGGTGCAGGCCGTGAAGGGCCCCGCCCCCAGGCTGCACTCGAAGTGGCCTCCAGGCTCGGGGCTCTTGAAGCCAAACGTGAACCGGGCCAGGGACTTCGGCTCGAAGGCCGCGGGATGTTGATCCAGGACCGTATCGGGGCTCTGGGTGTCCACGGTCCAGGTGCACTCGGCGGGGATGGGGTCCTCGTTGCCCAATGAGTCACGCGCCTTGACCCTGAGCGTGTGATTGCCGTCCCGGGCCACCGTCAGCGAAAAGTCCGAGACGCAGGGCTCGAAGGTGCTCTGGTTCAGACTGCATTGGAAGGTGATGGTCGGGTCGTTGCCCTTGTCCGACTTGAACGTGAAGGTGTTCTCGAACGTGTTGAGCAAGGCCCTCGTCGGATCACACACCATGATGGTGTTCGGGATGTCGGTGTTGACCGACCAGCTCCAGACCGCCGCCGACGCGTCCACGTTCCCTGCCGGATCCTGAGCCTTCACGGAGAGGGTGTACGAACCCGTGGCCAGGTTCGTCAGCAGGTGGTTGATGGGGCAGGCGCTGTAGCCCAGCCCGTTGAGGTCGCAGAGGAAGGTCACGTTCAGTTCATTCGAGCCGAAGGTGAACCGCGCCTCGGAGCTGTTGGTCGTTCCCCCGCTGGCCGGGGTCGGCCCGGAATCAATGCGCGTGTCCGGCGCGGTGGCATCCACCGTCCAGACGAAGAGCGCGGGGGTGGGATCCACATTGTCGGCCCGGTCCCGGGCACGCACCGAGAACGTATAGGTTCCGTCTGCGAGTGACGCGCTGGTATAGGGCGACTGGCACGACGCGAAGACGGGCTCCGGGGAACCGTTGCGGAACAGGCGGCAGTCGAACTCCACGCCCGCCTCCTCGGAGGTGAACGTGAAGGTCGCGACGGGCTGCTGGGTCAGGGGGGCCGGGGTGTTGACCAGCTCTGTCCCTGGAACAGTCGAATCCACGGTGAAGTTGCGCGTGGCGGACGCCACGCTCGCGTTCCCGGCGACATCCACCGCCACGACGAACACGGCATGGGGGCCCTGTGACAGCGCGCTCGCAGGGGTGAAGGTCCAGTCACCGGCCGCATTGGCCTTGACGGTTCCCATCGCGCTGCCATCCACGGAGACCTGCACGTCGACCGGCCCCTCGGGCTGGACCTCGGCCTTTCCATTGAGGGTGGGCGTTGTCCTGCTGACGGAGCTGCCCTCCGCCGGGGACGTCACGGTCGGCTGCGCGGGGGCGATCGCGTCCACGGTCCAGGAGTAGCTTTCCGGCGTCGGATCCACGTTGCCCGCGCTGTCACGTGCGCGAACGAGCAGCGTGTGCAATTTGCTCGCAAGCACAGGCGTGATGTAGGGGGTAGCGCAGTCGACGAATGTCGGGTTGGCAGGCGTAGGACTGTCGAGACTGCAATGGTAGGTCACGTCCGGCTTGTTGGACTCGAAATTGAACGTGCCTGTCTGTTGATTCGTCCGCAGCGGCGGCTTCAGGGTGATCAGCGTGGACAACGGGGACTTGTCCACGATCCACGTCCAGGCCACAGGTGAAAGATCCAGATTGCCCGCGAGGTCGCGGGCCCGGATGCGAAAGGTGTGCAGCCCTTCACTGAGTCCGGTCACGTCTTTCGGGCTGGTGCAGGTGGCGTACTCCGCGCCGTCGAGGCCGCACTCGAAGGTTGCTCCCGTCTCGGGCGAGCTGAACTCGAATTGGGCGATGTCCAACTGCTCCACGGCCCGCGGCCCGGAAACAAGGACCGTCTCGGGGGGTGTGACATCCACCTTGAAGGAGCTGCTCACGGAAGCGGGACTCACGTTCCCGGCCTTGTCCGTCGCCGTGGCACTCACCGTGTACGTGGCTCCATCCGTGAGCGCGGTCGCGACGGTCCGGCTCCATTTCATGTCCGCGCCTGCGACCGCCGTCCCCAAGGGGGCGCTTGTCGGGGCGGTCTGGGTGACCGTCACCGTGCTTCCCGGCTCGGCCGTTCCAGAAATCGTGGGCAGTCGGGTGGCCACGGACGTATTGGTCACCGGCACCGTCACTGTGGGTGCATCCGGAGCAGTCGTGTCCACCTCCCACTGATAGATTGCAGGGGTCGGATCCACATTGCCCGCGCTGTCCTTCGCGCGCACATAGAAGACGTACACTCGGGCTGCCAGGCCGGAGTAGGACTTCGGGCTGGTGCAGGGCTGGAACTGCGGGTCGGTGTTGCGCAGGCACTCGAACGTCGTGCCAGACTCCGACGGCGAGGCCGCGAACGTGAAGCTCGCCGTCGTCTGGTTCACGAATGGGTCGGGCTTGCTGCCGATGGTCGTGTCCGGCGGAGTGTCATCCACGGTGAAAGACAGCACATCCGACACAGTGCTGTTCTGAGCACCATCGATGGAGCTGACCGTCAGGTTGTATCCCCCTTCCGGCAGGCTGAGGGTCGTTGGCGGTGCGAAGGTCCAGGCGTTCCCCGTGCCGCTGATGACCTCGCCGATGTCTGTCGGCGTGTTCGGAGTGGCTGCTGGGGCGAGCTTCAGCTTCACGGTGGTGCCGACTTCGGCGGTGCCTCGGAAGATCAGCGAGTCCCTCCTCACGCGCTGACCCGCCGTGGGGGCGCTCACGGTGGGCTTCACGGGAGCCGTCGTATCCACGGTGAAGATGATGGTCTTGGAGAAGGTCGTTGTACTCGTCGTCGCATCCGTCGTCCTGACCTGGATCCAGTTCATCCCTTCCGCGAGCGGCAACCCCGCCAGCGTCACCTTCGTGGAGTCGAGATCCCAGTTCCCAGCCCCGGTGGCGGTCACCTCCGTCAACTTCACGTCCTTGACGTAGAGACTCACCACGGCACTGGCATCTGAGGTCCCCTTGAACAGGGGGAGCCCAGTGTTCAGGATTTCTCCCGCCACAGGTTTGGTCACCGCCAGCACGGGCGGATCTCCAGCCGCAGGGGCTGCGTCTTGGGGCTCCAATGCAACAGCGCGCCCCTGCTCCGCGTCGTCCGCGGCCTGCGCTCCTTCCAGGAAGCCTTGAACCACCTGTTGCTGCCCCTCCCCTCCCGTCTCCGTCCCTGTCTCAGCGGGGGCTGGCTGGGGAAGTCCCACGCGCCGCCTCCTCCTTCGCTGTGAGCACGACGCGCTCGCCCAGCTCCTCCACCAGCGCGGACAGGAAGAGGCTGGCTCCCA
>NZ_RAWA01000588.1 GCF_003611675.1 Corallococcus sp. CA053C | reverse complement strand
GACGGGGGCCGGCTTCGTGGCCTTCGTGGCGGCGGGGCGCTTCTTTCGCGCGCTCTTTCGCTTGGTGGCGGCGTCGGCGGCAGGGGCGCTCAGCACACAGGCGAGCGCGAGACTCAGGGCAAGACGGGTCGTGTTCACGATGCGGCGGATGCTAGCCGACCGGCGGGGCGGAAGACCAATGCCCCGCCCGGGACGAGGGGAACCCCATCCCGGGTGGGCATGGACTCCGGCTTTCTCAGACGTCCAGTTCCTGCACTTCGCCGGCCTGCTCGGTGATGAACTTGTAACGCGCGGAGACGTCCTTGCCCATCAGGTCGTTGATGATGCGGTCGGTCTCCAGGGCGTTGTCGATGGTGACGCGCAGGCTGATGCGGTTTCGCGCATCGAGCGTGGTCTCCTTCAGCTCATCGGCGGTCATCTCACCCAGGCCCTTGAAGCGCATGATGTTGGGCTTGGCGTTGCCCCGGACCTTCTCGCGGATGATGCGGTCGCGGTCCGGTTCGTCCAGGGCCCAGTACGTCTCCTTGCCAATGTCCACCCGGTACAGCGGCGGCTGGGCGATGTGCACCGCGCCCGCCTCGATGAGCGGCCGCAGGTGGCGGTAGAAGAACGTGAGCAGCAGCGTGGCGATGTGGTGGCCGTCGCTGTCGGCGTCCATCAGCAGGAAGACGCGGCCGTATCGCAGCTTCGTGATGTCGAAGTCCGAGCCGATGCCGCACCCCAGCGCGCTGACGATGTCCTGGAGCTCCTTGTTGCCGGCCACCTTGTCGGTGGACGCCTGCTCCGCGTTGAGCACCTTGCCGCGCAGGGGGAGGATGGCCTGGGTGCGCCGGTCGCGGCCCTGCTTGGCGGAGCCGCCTGCGGAGTCACCCTCCACGATGAACAGCTCGCTCGACTGCGGATCCGTGGACGAGCAGTCCGCCAGCTTCCCGGGCAGGTTGAGCCGGTGGCTCACCGCCGTCTTGCGGTTGATGGCGGCGGAGGCCGCGCGGGAGGCTTCACGGGCGCGGGCGGCCAGGATGATGCGCGCCAGCAGCGCTTCCGCGATGGACTTGTTGTCGTTGAACCACTTCTCCAGCACCGGACGGATGGCGCCGTCCACCTGGCCCGCGGTCTCCGGGTTGTTGAGGCGGCCCTTCGTCTGCCCCTGGAACTGGGGCTCCACCACGTAGACGGACAGGATGGCGGTGATGCCCTCGCGGATGTCCTCCGCGGTGAGCGTCACGCCCTTGGGCGTCAGGTCGTGCGTGTCGATGTAGTTGCGCATCGCCTTGACGATGGCGCCCCTCAGGCCCGCTTCGTGCGTGCCGCCCATGGCGGTGGGGATGCCGTTGACGTACGAGCGCACGTGCTCGTCCGTGGCCTCCGTCCACGCCAGCGCCACCTCCAGCCGGACCTCGTTGTCACGCGCGTAGTAGAACGGCGTGCCGCCGGTGGGGACGATGGGCTTCTGCCGCTCGGAGACGACGCGGGTGAGGTACTCCGCGATGCCGCCGTCGTGCTTGTACGTCACGTGCACCGCGGGCGTGGCCGTCTCGTCCTTCCAGACGACGGTCATCCCCTTGTGCAGGTAGCTCTTCGCCTCCAGGCGCTCGCGCACGAGCTCCGCGTCGAAGCGCTGCTTCTCCCCGAAGATCTCCGCGTCCGGTTCGAAGGTGGTCGACGTGCCGGTGCCGCGCGCCGGGCCCTCCACCTTCAGGAGGCTCGTCGCCTTGCCGCGCGCGTACGTCTGCACGTGGCGCTTGCCGTCGCGCTTGATCTCCACCTGGAGCTTGCTGGAGAGCGCGTTCACCACGGAGCTGCCCACGCCGTGCAGACCGCCCGAGTGGATGTAGTTGCCCTGCTCGAACTTGCCGCCCGAGTGCAGCGTCGTGAGGATGACCTCCACGGCGGGCTTCTTGTGCTTGGGCATCACGTCCACGGGGATGCCGCGCCCGTTGTCCACGACGGTGATGGACTTGCCGCCCTTGTGCAGCGTCACCTCGACGGTGGTGGCGTAGCCGTTGATGACCTCGTCCACCGAGTTGTCGAGGATCTCCCACAAGAGGTGGTGGTAGCCCGTGCTGTCGGTGCCACCGATGTACATGGCCGGGCGCTTGCGCACCGGCTCCAGGCCTTCAAGGACCTGGATGTCCGCGCCTGTGTAGCTTTCCTTCTTGGTCGCCATGGCCTTCCCGCCTACTCCTTCTTCTCCGGCAGCGGCACGAAGGTGACGGGCCGCGCCACCTCCTTCACCGTGTCGCGCTTGGACATCTCATGGCCCTTGCCGCCGCGTGCCGTCACCGTGAACTTCGCCGGTGACAGGTGCAGCTTGCGGCCCTTCGTCGTTTCGAACTCCAGCGTGGCGTCCTTCTGGTTGGCGGGCGCCGCGAGGAAGTCCACCACCCGGTCGCCCGGCTCCACCTTGATGACCTGCACGCCCTTGCCGGGGCCGGCCAACTCGTTCACCTCCGCCACCTTGCACACGAGCGCGTTCGTCTTCTCCGTGAGGACGCCCAGCAGGTCGCGGTCGCCCACCGGCTGCGTGCCGATGATCTCGTCGCCCTCGCCCGTCTTCGCGTAGCGACGACCGGCGCGGGTGGAGACCTCCGTGTGGGGCGCGAGCAGGAAGCGCATGCCCAGGCCGTGGCGCGTCACCGCCACCAGCTTCTCCGGCTGATGCAGGCGCGCATCCAGCGACAGCGCGCCCACGATGCGCTCGCCGTCGTCGAACTTGAACAGCTTCTGCACCGGGTCGCCGTAGCCGGTGGAGGCCGGCACGTCGTTGAAGCGGGTGACGTAGGCGGTGCCGAAGTTGGTGAACAGCACCAGGTTCGCCTTCAGGCTGCCGGCGAGCACCGCCATCACCGCGTCGCCTTCGCGCAGACGCGTGGTGGACGGGTCCTTCACCTCGCGCACGCGCTTGATCCACCCGTCGCGGGTGAGCACCACGTGGGCGTCCTCGTCCGCGATGAACGCCTCCGCGGAGAACTCCACCTCTTCGGAGCCGGCGCCGCCGATGCGCGTGCGGCGCTTGTCGGTGTACCGGGCCTTCATCTCGGTGAGCTCGTCGCGGATGACGCCCCAGCGCTTCTTGACGTCCTTGAGGATGCCCTCGATGCGCTTGATCTCCGCGCGCTTCTCCTTGAGCTCCTTCTGGACGACGAGGATCTCCAGGCGCGCCAGCTTGTACAGCTTCATCTCCAGGATGGCGTCCACCTGGATCTCATCCAGCTTGAAGCGGGCCATCAGCTTCTGGGCCGCGTCCTGCTTGCCCTCGGACTGACGGATGATGCGGATCATCTCGTCGAGCGCGTCGTAGGCCTTCTCGAAGCCCTCGAGGATGTGGACGCGGCGCTTGAGCTCCGCCAGCTCATGCTCGAACCGCTTGGTCACGATCTCCAGGCGGAAGTCGAGGAAGTAGCGGAGGATGCTCTTGAGGTCCAACCGCTTCGGCGTGCCGACGTCCGGGTTTTCGGAAGGGACGAGGCAGGTGAGGTTCACGCCGAAGGTCGTCTGCAGGGGCGTGTGCTTGTAGAGGTACGCCATCACCAGCTCCGGGCTGGCGTCCTTCTTGAGCTCCAGGACGATGCGCACGTCCTTGGTGGACTCGTCGCGCACGTCGGTGATGAGCGGCAGCTTGCGCTCGCGCACCAGCTCGCCAATCTTCGCGACGAGCGTGGACTTGTTCACCGTGTACGGGATGGAGGTGACGACGATCATCTGACCGCCGCGCTTGAGCTCCTCCATCTTGTACTCGCCGCGCACGCGGACGCCGCCCTGGCCCGTCTCGTAGATTTCGCGCAGCTCCGGCTTGCTGTTGAGGATCTGCCCGCCGGTGGGGAAGTCCGGGCCCTTGATCCACTTGAGCAGGTCCTTGACCGCCAGCTCCGGGTTGTCGATGAGCGCCAGGAGCGCGTCCACCAGCTCGCCCAGGTGGTGGGGCGGGATGTTGGTGGCCATGCCCACCGCGATGCCCGTCGTCCCGTTCATCAGGAGCTGGGGCACGCGCGCGGGGATGACGACGGGCTCGTCCCGGGTGCCGTCGTAGTTGGGCCGGAAGCGGACCGTCTTGCTGTCCAGCTCGCCCAAAAGCTCCGTGGCCAGCTTCTCCAGCCGGCACTCGGTGTAGCGGTAGGCGGCGGCGGAGTCGCCGTCGAGCGAGCCGAAGTTGCCGTGGCCGTCCACCAGCGGGTAGCGCAGGGAGAAGTCCTGGGCCATGCGGACGAGCGCGTCGTAGATGGCCGTGTCGCCGTGCGGGTGGTAGCGGCCCATGATGGCGCCGACGACCTGGGCGCACTTCTGGTACTTGGTGTCGAACGACAGGTTCAGGTCGTTCCACATGCCGTAGAGGATGCGGCGCTGCACCGGCTTGAGGCCGTCGCGCACGTCGGGCAGGGCGCGCGAGGTGATGACCGACAGGGCGTAGTTGAGGTAGCGGCGGCGGGCCTCCTCGGCGAGGCCCGCGGGGATGCTGCCGCCCCCGCCCCCGGCACCGGACGCGCCACCACTG
>NZ_RAWA01000587.1 GCF_003611675.1 Corallococcus sp. CA053C | reverse complement strand
CTTCACTACAGCGGGGCGCGCAAGGCGATGGCGGCGTACCGCCGGTCGCAGTCGGGCGGACGGCGCATCCTCATCGTGAGCTACCACCGCGTGGTGAGCGACTTCACGGGGGAACTGCAGCGCTCCATCCCGGGCCTGCTGATCTCCCAGGAGACCTTCCGCCGGCACCTGGAAGAGGCGCACGCGGCGGGCTTCGACCTGGCGAGCCTGGGCGACGCGGTGGACGTGATGGCGGGCCGCCGCACGGCGAAGAAGGACCTGTTCGTGGTGACCTTCGACGACGGCTACCGCGACGTCTACCGGTACGCCTACCCGGTGCTCAAGCAGATGGGCGTGCCGGCCATCACCTACCTGCCCACGGCCTTCATCAACACCGACAAGCGCTTCAACCACGACCGCCTCTTCCACCTGCTGCGCAAGGTGCAGGACCGCCGCTTCCGGCCCGACTTCGACACGATGCCTGGCCCGTCGGTGCAGTTGCTGGGGCCCATCCTCTCCGGCCACAAGACGGTGTCCGCGGCGCTGGACGACTTCATCGGTGAGCACCCCACGCGGGTCCTCACCGGCATCATCGACAGCCTGGAGCAGCAGCTGGGCGGCGGGGCGGACCTCGTTCCCGAACAGGGCGACGTGATGAACTGGGACGAGGTGCGCCGCATGGCGCGCGACGGCTTCGAGTTCGGCGCGCACACGCTGGGTCACACGGTGCTGACGCAGGAGCCCACCGCGGTGGTGGAGCATGAAATCGTGGAGTCCAAGCGCACCATCGAGCGCGAGGTGGGCGTCCAGGTGCAGGACTTCGCGTACTGCAACGGCTGGTACTCGGATGAGATCATCCGGATCCTGCGCGAGAACGGCTTCCGCTCGGGGGTCACCACGGAGGACCTGCCCAACCGCGTGGGCGGGGACCCGTTCGCCCTCAAGCGCAAGGTGATGTGGGAGAACTTCAGCCTGGGGATGATGGGGGACTACTCGTCGGCGCTGACGGTGTGCCAGTTCGACGACTGCTTCGGCGTGCTGGGCATGAGCCACCCGGTGCTGGGCCACCGGCAGCACGTGCTGTCTCCGGCGACGGACGCCAACCAGGTGGTCATCCAGGACATTGTCGTCCGGGCGGCAACGCTGTCGAAGGTGACGCCGGTGGAAGTCGTGCAGGTGACAGAGCCCGACTTCGCGACGGACGTGGGGGTTGGCGCGGCAGTGAACAGTCCCCAGGTGGTGCTGGCGGCGGACGCGGCCCTGGTTCAGGAGGCGGCGCAGCCGGAGGAGCTCCAGTGAGTGCATCACCCAAGCCGGCCGTGTCCCCGTCGTTCCTGGGGCGCGCCGGCCCGTTGGTCCTGGCCCGGCTCTTCACCGCCGGGCTGACGCTGTCCATTCCGCTCGTGCTCGCCCGGGTGCTTCGCCTGGACGAGTACGGCACGTACTACCAGCTGTTCCTCATCGCCACGACGCTCTCCTACGTGCTGCCCTTCGGCGTGGCGCAGAGCCTCTACTACTTCCTGCCCCGCGCGGAGGCGAAGCGGCCCTACCTGGGCCACGCGCTGCTCTTCGTGACGGGCGCGGGGCTCGTGGCGGCGGCGCTGGTGTGGGCCTTCCTGGGCCACGTGGCGGCCTACTTCAACAACCCGGCGCTGATGGAGTACCGCGCGTCGCTCGCCCTCTACACGGCGTTCTTCCTGGGCAGCTATCCGCTGGAGATCTCCCTCACCAGTCAGGGGAAGACGAAGGCGTCCGCGGTGGTGTACCTGGTGTCGGACGCGGTGCGCGCGGGCGTGATGGTGGTGCCGCCGCTCTTGGGCTTCTCGCTGCACGGGATGATGATCGCGGTGGCCGCGTTCGCGGGGCTCCGCTACGCGGCGACGTGGCTGGTGTCGCTGCGCGGCGCCCAGGGTCCGCTGGTGGACCGGAAGCTGTTCCGCGAGCAGCTGCTGTATTCGGCCCCGTTCGGCGCGGCGATGTGCCTGGCCATCCCGCAGCAGAACGCGCACCTGTATGCGGTGGCGGGCGTGGTGGCCCCCGCGGTGTACGCGCTCTACCGGGTGGGCTGCTTCCAGCTGCCGGTGGTGGACCTGCTCTACACGCCCACGAGCGAGGTGCTGATGGTGCGCCTGGGCGAATTGGAGCGTGAGGGCCGGCTGGAAGAGGGCGTGGACGCGTTCCGGGAGGCGGCCGGGAAGCTGGCGTACGTGTTCCTGCCCTTCGCGGCGTTCCTCTTCGCGGCGGCGCCGGAGTTCGTGGGGGCGATGTTCGGCCAGAAGTTCCTGCCCGCGGTCCCCATCTTCCGGGTGAGCGTGCTGGGTGTGGTGCTGTCCATCCTGCCCATGGATGGCACGCTGCGGGCCCGGGGGCTCACGCGCGCCATCTTCGCCTCGTACCTGGTGAAGGCGGTGGTGACGGTGCCGCTCCTGTGGTTCGGGGTGAAGCACTTCGGCATGGTGGGCGGCATCGGTTCCTGGGCGCTGGCGGAGGTCGTGGGCAAGGGCATGCTGCTGTCCCGCGTGCCCGCGGCGCTGTCCACGCCGCAGCGGAAGCTGGGCCTCAAGGACGTCATTCCGTGGCGGGAGCTGGGCCAGGCGTCGCTGGCGGCGGTGGCGGCGGGGGGGAGCATCTTCCTGCTGCGCTCGGGCGCGCACGACGCGTGGATGAACCTGCCCGCGGGCTTCCTGTGGCGCGTGCTGCCGCTGGCGGTGGCGGGGCTGCTCTTCGTCGTCGGGTACGTGGTGGGCCTGTACGCGCAGGGCGTGCGTCCCCTGAGTGCCTTGCAGTCCCTGAGGCCCCGCCGGGCGGTGTGAACGTTGTCCGCAATCAGACGCGTGGGGAGGACTTCCCTGTCCACGCGTGGGTACCTAGTTTCCGCGGCACGAAGTACGGGCGAGGGCGAGGGAGAGGCGTGATGGGATTCGACGCGATGACGTTGTACCGGATGGCGCATGGGCTTCGGATGCGCGGTGTTCCGCTGCTGCCGGCCGTGCTGCGCAAGGCCATCTACTACCTGCACAGCTCGTACATCCCCGAGGACGCCGAGCTGGGCGAGGGGACGCAGCTGGGCTACGGCGGCATCGGCGTGGTCATCCACAAGGCGGCGAAGGTGGGCCGTCACGTGCTCATCTCCCAGCAGGTGACCATTGGCGGCCGCTCCGGCATTGAAGGCGCGCCGGTGATTGGCGACTACGTGCGCATCGGCGCCGGGGCCAAGGTGCTGGGCAACATCCACGTGGGCGACTTCGCGGTGATTGGCGCCAACGCGGTGGTGGTGAAGGACGTGCCCGCGGGCGCGGTGGTGGCGGGCGTGCCCGCGAAGGTGATCCGCCAGGATCCGGATCCGCTGACCACGTACCAGCGCGAGATGGGCCTCTTGCCCGCGCGCCCGGCGACGAAGCTCACCCAGGTTCCCCGGCCCGCGGCGCAGGCCTCGGCCCGCTAGGCCGTCTTCAGGACAAGAGGAGCTTGCCCATGCGCGTGCTGCTCGTCGGAGACTACCCGCCGCCCTACGGGGGCGTGGCCATTCACGTCCGACAACTCCATCAATTTCTTCGCGGCCGTGGGGTCGAAGCGAAGGTGCTCGATATCGGGAAGGGTGGCCGGCCGGCTCCGGACGTCCTCCCCGTGCAAGGCGCCGCTGCGTTCGGCCTGCGGCTCGCGGGATTCACCTCCGCGGGTTGGACCGTCCACCTGCACACCAGTGGCAACAACCCGAAGGCGTGGATGCTGGCGGCGCTGGTGGGCAGCATGCCCGGGCCCCGCTCGCCGCGCGTCATCACGCTGCACTCGGGGCTCATCCCCGACTACCTGGCGGCGTCCCAGGCCCGGCGGGTCTTCGCCCGCACGGCGCTCGCGGGCTATGCGCGGGTGGTGGCCGTGTCTCCGGCGGTGCGCGACGCGGTGGTCGCGTGCGGCGTGCCGGCGCGGAAGGTGCTCGTGCTTCCGGCCTTCTGTGGGTCGCAGGTGCAGCCCGGTCCGGTGACGCCGGAAGTGGAGGCCGCGCGAGCGCGCCGGCAGCCGCTCCTGACGATGGCGCACCACCCTTCGCCCGTGTACGGGCGCAAGCAGATGTTCCGGGCGCTGAAGCTGATTGCCCAGGCGCATCCCCACGTCGGCCTGGCGCTGTTCGGCCCGGGCACGCGCTCCGAGGAGTTCGTCCGCGACGCCCGCGAGCTGGGGGTGGCGGGGCTCTTGGAGGACCTGGGCGAACTGGAGCATGCGAACGCGCTGGGGCTGCTGTCCCGGAGCGACGTCTTCCTCCGGCCCACCACGCACGACGGGGACTCGCTCTCCGTGCGCGAGGCGCTGGCGCTGGGCGTGCCCTGCGTGGCGAGCGACGTGTGCGCGCGCCCGGAGGGGACGCGGCTGTTCAAGGCCGGGGACGCGCACGCGCTGGCGGCGGCGGTGAGCGAGGCGCTGAAGGCGGGCCCCGCGACGGTGCGGGCTCCGGATGCGGGACCGGTGCTGCTGGACGTGTACGCGGAGTTGATGCCGTCAGGCATGGCGGGTGCAGGAACGGTGAAGGCGGCGTGACGGGGTGGGTGG
>NZ_RAWA01000586.1 GCF_003611675.1 Corallococcus sp. CA053C | reverse complement strand
CTCCCGTCCCGCCCGGCCGGGAGGGCTCCGTCATCGTCGTCATCGCGACGGATGCACCCCTGTCGGAGCGACAGCTCGGCAGGCTCTGCCGGCGCGGCATGCTCGGCCTCTCGCGGGTCGGCGCCATCGCGGGCAACACCTCCGGAGACCTGTTGATCGCGTTCTCCAACGCGCTGGAGAACCGCGTCGACCGCACCTCCCAGCAGGTGCTGCGGACCCAGACCCACGTGGCGGATGGCGCGCTCGAGCCCTTCTTCCGCGCCACCATCGAAGCCACCGAGGAGTCCGTGCTCAACGCCCTCGTCGCCGCCCGGACGATGGTGGGCCGCGACGGCAACACCGCGCACGCCCTGCCCCACGACCGGCTGCGGGACATCCTCGCCCGCCACGGCCGCCGCTGAAGCACGCCGCGCCCCTTCCCCCGCCGCATGCGGTGGAAGGGGAACCGCTCACCCCGTCGACGCGATGGGCGGGGCCAACACCTCCAGCCCCGCTTCCAGCACCGGAACCTCCACGGGTGACGTCACCTCATCCAGACAGCCAGAGGCCCGCAGCACCTCTTGCAGCGAACGGTACGTGAGCGCACCGCGCTGCATCGCCTCCAGGGCTCCCACGGCCATCCGGGCCGCCTGAAGGGTGGTGAAGTACGGCAGGCCATACGCGATCACCGTCCGGCGGAACGCGAAGGCGTCCTTCAGGGGCCGCGCGTCCGTGGTGGTGATGATCAGGGCAAGCTCCCCCCGGGTAATGCGCGCCACGACCTCCGACCCGCCCGGGGCGTCCTTGCGCGCCAGCTCCGCATCAACGCCCCGCTCCGCGAGGTGGCGGTGCGTCCCCTCGGTGGCCACCAGCGTGAACCCCGCGGCCAGCAGGCGCCGGGCCAGCTCCACCACGCCGGGCTTGTCCTCGTCCCGGACGGAGAGCAGCACCCTGCCCGACAGGGGCAGCACGAAGCCCGCGGCGGCCTGGCTCTTGGCGAACGCGGCATGCACGTCCGACGCGATGCCCATCACCTCGCCGGTGGACTTCATCTCCGGCCCCAGCGCCACGTCCGCGCCCGGGAAGCGGTTGAAGGGGAACACCGACTCCTTGATGCTCACGTGGGCCAGGGTGGGCTCGTCCGCCTCGCCCAGCTCCTCCAGCGTCCTGCCCACCATGCACAGGGCCGCGACCTTCGCCAGCGGCGTCCCCGTCGCCTTGGAGATGAACGGCACCGTGCGCGAGGCGCGCGGGTTGGCCTCCAGCACGTAGACGTCCTCGCCCTGGATGGCGAACTGCACGTTGAGCAGCCCCACCACATCGAGCGCGCGCGCGATGGCCGTCGCCTGCGCCTTGAGCGTCTCCACCATCGCCGCCGACAGCGAGTACGGCGGCAGGCAGCAGGCCGCGTCCCCGGAGTGCACCCCCGCATGCTCCACGTGCTCCAGCACCCCGGCGATCCGCACCCGCCCCAGCCGGTCCGCCACGAGGTCCACGTCCACCTCGATGGCCTCCCGCAGGAAGCAGTCGATGAGCACCACGTGCTCGGGCGACACGCGCACCGCCTCGGTGATGTAGCGCAGCAGCTCCGCCTCGTCGCGCACGACCTCCATCGCCCGCCCGCCCAGCACGTACGACGGCCGCACCATCACCGGATAGCCCAGTTGGGCGGCGGCCCGCAGGGCCTCCTCGCGCGAGCGCGCCATCGCGTTGCGCGGCTGGAGCAGCTTCAGCTCCGAGATGACCTGCGCGAACCGCTCCCGGTCCTCGGCCCGGTCGATGCTATCCGCGGACGTCCCCAGGATGGGCACCCCCGCGCGGCTCAGCGCGTCCACGAGCCGCAGCGGCGTCTGCCCGCCGAACTGGACGATGACGCCCTCGGGCCGCTCTCGCTCGACGACGGCCAGGACGTCCTCCAACGTCACCGGCTCCAGGTACAGCCGGTCCGCGGTGTCGGGATCCGTGGACACCGTCTCCGGGTTGCAGTTGACCATCACCGTCTCGTAGCCCGCCTCGCGCAGCGCGAAGGCGGCATGGACACAGCAGTAGTCGAACTCGATGCCCTGACCGATCCGGATGGGCCCGCTGCCCAGGATGAGGATCTTCCGGCGCGCCGTGGGGGCCGCCTCGTCCTCCTCCTCGTACGTCGAATAGAAGAAGGGCGTGTACGCCTCGAACTCGCCCGCGCAGGTGTCCACCCGCTTGTAGACGGGGGTGACGCCGCGCGCGTGACGGTCGGCGCGCACGTCGTCCTCGTGACAGCCCCACAGCCGCGCCAGGCAGCGGTCGGAGAACCCGTGCTGCTTGGCCTGGAAGAGCACCTCGCGCGGCACCGCCTCCAGCCGGCCGTGCGCCTTGAGCTGGCCCTCCTCCTCCACCAGCTCCTTCAGGTGCGTGAGGAACCACGGGTCGACGGCGCAGAGCGCGTGCACCGCCTCCACCGTCAGGCCCTCGCGGAAGGCCTGCGCCAGGAACCAGGGACGCCCGGGGTGCGGACGCCGGAGCGTGGCCTCGAGCGCCGCGCGGCGTCCCGGCCCCTCCGGCAGCACCGGCGGCTCCAGCGGCAGCCGGCCCACCTCCAGCGAACGCATCGCCTTGAGGTAGGCCTCCTTGAAGGTGCGGCCAATGGACATCACCTCGCCCACCGCCTTCATGCTGGTGGTGAGGGTGTCGTCGGCGCCGGGGAACTTCTCGAAGTCGAAGCGCGGCACCTTCACGACGACGTAGTCCAACGTCGGTTCGAAGGAGGCGGGGGTGGTGCGGGTGATGCCGTTGCCCAGCTCGTCCAGCCGGTAGCCCAGCGCCAGCTTCGCGGCGATCCACGCGATGGGGTAGCCCGTGGCCTTGGACGCCAGCGCCGACGAGCGACTCACGCGGGGGTTCATCTCGATGACGACCATGCGGCCGTCGCGAGGGTTCACACCGAACTGGATGTTGGCGCCACCGGTGTCCACGCCGATCTCGCGGATGATGGCGAGCGAGGCCTGCCGCAGGCGCTGGTACTCCCGGTCCGTCAGCGTCTGCGCGGGCGCCACGGTGATGGAGTCCCCGGTGTGCACGCCCATCGGGTCGAAGTTCTCGATGGCGCAGACGATGACCGCGTTGTCCACGGTGTCGCGCACCACCTCCAGCTCGTACTCCTTCCAGCCCAGCACCGACTCCTCCACCAGCACCGTGGCGGAGGGGCTGGCGCGCAGCCCCGCGGAGCAGATCTCCTCCAGCTCCGCCGCGTTCCGCGCGATGCCGCCGCCCGTGCCCCCCAGCGTGAACGAGGGCCGCACGATGGTCGGGTAGCCCAGCGTCTCCGCCAGCGCGAGCGCCTCCGCGACGGTGTGCGCGATGCCGCTGCGGGGCAGTGGCATGC
Source organism: Corallococcus sp. CA053C (assembly GCF_003611675.1). Lineage (GTDB taxonomy): Bacteria > Myxococcota > Myxococcia > Myxococcales > Myxococcaceae > Corallococcus. Next base: position 1,188 of record NZ_RAWA01000586.1, on the reverse strand, counting down.
CAATGCGTTGCATGGCCGCCTTGAAGAGCTGGCGGTCCTCGGCCTTCTCGATGGCGGGGATGTTGGCGCCAATCAGCCGCACCCCGTAGCGCTCCAGCACCCCTGTCTGCGCCAGCACCTTGGCCAGGTTGAGCGCCGTCTGTCCGCCCATGGTGGCGAGCAGCGAGTCCGGACGCTCGCGCGCGATGATGCGCTCCGCCACCTCCGGCGTGATGGGCTCCACGTACGTCTTGTGGGCCACGTCGGGGTCCGTCATCACCGTCGCGGGGTTGGAGTTGAGGAGGATGACCTCCAGTCCCTCCTCGCGCAGGGCCTTGATGGCCTGCGTCCCCGAGTAGTCGAACTCGCAAGCCTGACCGATGACGATCGGCCCGGAGCCGATCACCAACACTCTCTGGATGTCCTCGCGCCTGGGCACTGAAGTCTCAGCTCTTCAAAGGGGGGGAGGAAAACCTTCAGCGGCGAGGACTTCCCGGCCGAGCCGGAGGGCCCCTGCCAGGAGGGTGTCGAAGTCCTCCTGACGGCTGCGGTGGTTGACGATGCAGCAGCGGATGGCGAAGTGGCCGTCCAGCACGGTGCTGGAGGGCACGGCGATGCCCTGCTCCTGCAAGCGGATGAGCACCTCCTGGTTGGCCCGGTTGAGGACCTCCTCGGAGACGCCCGCGCGGTGGTAGCGGAAGCAGACGATGTTCAGCGGCACCGGCGCCAGCAGCTGCAGCTCCGCGTGGTCCTGCACCCGCGCCGCCAGCTCCTGCGCCTGGCGCACGTTCTGCTCGATGAGCTGGGTGAAGTGGGCCACGCCGTGCGCCTTCATGCTCATCCACACCTTCAGCGCCCGGAAGCCGCGCGTCAGGTCCACACCCCGGTCCGCGAAGGGCAACCCCCCGGAGATGACGCCGCGCTCCAGCGTGGCCAGGTAGCTGGCCGTGCTCGCGAAGGCCGCCCGGTGCGCCGCCGCGTCGCGCACCAGCACGCACGCCACGTCGAAGGGCTGGTACATCCACTTGTGCAGGTCGAAGGCCACCGAGTCCGCCTCCTCCAGCCCCGCCACCTTCGGCCGAAGCTTCTCGCTCAGCCGCGCGAAGGCCCCGAAGGCGCCGTCCACGTGCAGCCACAGCCCCTCCTCGCGGCAGAGCGCCGCCAGCGCCTGGAGGTCATCCGTGGCGCCGGTGTTCACCGTGCCGGCGT
>NZ_RAWA01000585.1 GCF_003611675.1 Corallococcus sp. CA053C | reverse complement strand
GCAGCGTCAGGTGTGTATAAGAGACAGGGGCGGGTGGAGGCAGATGCGGTCGCGGCCCTCGCGCTTGGCGCGGTAGAGGGCCTCGTCGGCGGTCAGCAGGAGCTGTTCCGGGGAGAGGATGGAGCGGTGCGGGAAGCTGGAGACGCCCAACGAGGCCGTCACGCGCAGGTTCGCGTCCGGCCCCGCAAGCAGCTCTGAGACGCCCCTGCGGACCCGCTCCGCGACGGTGAGGGCTCCCGGCAGGTGGGTACAGGGCAGGAGCACGGCGAATTCCTCGCCCCCGTAGCGGGCCACCAGGTCGGTTTCGCGCACGCTGTGCTGGAGCGAGGCGGCCACCTCCCGGAGCACCCGGTCCCCCGTGCTGTGGCCGTGGGCGTCGTTGATGTCCTTGAAGTGGTCCAGGTCCACCAGGATGAGCGACAGGCTCTCGTCGTAGCGCTGCGAACGCCGGAACTCCTCCCGCAACCGCTCCTGGAAGTAGCGGTGGTTGTGGACCTGGGTGAGGCCGTCCGTCACCGACAGCCGGCGCAGCTCCTCTACCTGTGAGTGAAGATGTTTCCACCGCGAGTGGATTTCGAGGCTCCGGGAGACCCTGAGTCGCAGCTCTTCCGGGTCCCAAGGGGTCACCACGGACTCAGCCCCCCGGCCCAGGGCCGCGAGCCTCAAGTCCCTCGCTTCCGGAGGAGCCAGCAGCACCACGGCGGACCGGGGTGCGGGCTCCGGCGGGGTGAGGGCCTCCAGCAGGGCGTGGGTCTGTTGGGCGTCCCCTTCACCCGCGACGAGGAGGACGCCGTCTACCTCCCGGGTCAGCCCCAGGACCTCCGGTCCGGAGCGCGCGTGCCGGAGGGTGAAGTCCTCGGGACCGAGCGAACGCACCAGTTGGGGCAGCAGTGTCTGCGAACCATCGACCACCAGGAGCGTGTAGGGCTGGGTTTTCACCGTGTCCCCGTAAAAAGACGACTAGACGGTACTATAGGGCTTTGTCACGGGGAGGGCCATGGGGTTTGCCACGTGGCCTCACCCTCTGGTACCGAGCGCCGTTTCCTTTCAGACGGACCGACGCGACATGACGACCGTGGCCAAGTACCCGAGCATCAGCCTGTTCTTCCCTGCCTGGAACGAGGAGGACTACGTGGAGCGCGCCGTGAGTCGCGCCCTGGAGGTCCTGCCCAAGCTCACGGACGACTTCGAAATCATCGTCGTCAACGACGCCTCCACGGACCGGACCCAGGAGGTCTGCGAGGCGTTGGCGGCGAAGGTGCCGCAGCTGCGGGTCATCACGCACCCGGTCAATCTGAAGCTGGGCGGGGCGATGCGCACGGGGCTGACGGCGAGCACGAAGGACCTGGTGCTCTATTCGGACATCGACCTGCCGTTCGACATGCGGGAGGTGGAGCGGGCGCTGCACCTGATGGAGTACCTGGAGGCGGACATGATCTGCGCCTTCCGGTTCGACCGCACGAGCGAGGGCCCGAAGCGCATCGTCTACTCGTTCGTCTACAACCTGCTCATCCGGGCGTTGTTCGACATCCAGATCAAGGACGTGAACTTCAGCTTCAAGCTGATGCACCGCCGGGTGCTGGAGTCGATGGAGCTCAAGAGCCAGGGCTCGTTCATCGACGCGGAGCTGGTGGTGAAGGCCATCCGCAAGGGCTTCCGCGTGTTCCAGATGGGCGTGGACTACTTCCCGCGCACGCGGGGCATCTCCACGCTGGCGTCGCCGTCGGTCATCGTGAAGATGGTGAAGGAGCTGGTGGCGCTGTACCCGGAGACGCGCTCGCCGCCGCCGCCGGTGCAGCCGGTGCGCCTGCCGCCGTCGGTGCAGGCGCTGCATCCCGTCACGGGACGCGCGGGGCGCGGGTAGGAGGGGCCATGGCGCCGCGCACGCGCCTCATCGTCAACGCGGACGACCTGGGCCTGCACCCGTCGCTGGACGCGGGCATCCTGAGGGCGCACCGCGACGGCATCGTCACCAGCGCCACGCTGCTGGCCACGGGCCCTTCCGCGGCACGGGCCGTGGAGCTGGCGCGGGCACAGGGGCTGGCGGTGGGCGTGCACCTGGCGCTGTCCACGCGGCTTGCGTGCGCCGCGCCCGCGGAGTCGGTGCGGACGGTGGCGCCGGACGGAAGGCTGCGCGCGAGCTGGGCGGACTTCGCGCGGGCGTGGCTCACCGGGCAGGTACGGCGCGAGGAGCTGGAGCGGGAGCTGTCCGCGCAGCTGGCCCGTGCGAGGGAGCTGGGCGCGGCGGTGGACCACCTGGATGGGCACCAGCACCTGCACCTGTTGCCGGGAGTGCGCTCGGTGGTGGAGGGGCTCGCGGCGCGCGAGGGGTTGCCGCTGCGCTGGCCGGATGCGCTGCCGCGCGCGTCGTGGCTGCGGGCGCCCGGGCCGGCGTTGAAGACGACGGTGCTGGCGGTGCTGGCGCGCACGGCGCCACGAGCACGGCCAGGGGTGCGGCGGGTGAGCGCGGGGGGAGTGTTCGAGGCGGGCCGGTTGGATGAGGCCGCGCTGCTCTCCGTGCTGGATGCGCTGCCCGCGGGGGACTTCGAGCTGGGGTGCCATCCTGGCGAGGGGGCGCCGCACGTGCCCGAGGATCCGGCGTGGCGCTACGGCTGGGACGCGGAGCTGGCCGCGCTCACGAGTCCCCGGGTGAAGGCGAAGCTCGTGGAGCGGGGCATCGCACTTTCGAGTTACGGCGCGCTGGGCTGATCAGCGGGCCTCGGCGTCGTAGAGCAGGTGCGGCGTCGTGTAGCCCTCGCCCAGCCCCACCACCTCGCGAACTTCGAAGCCCGCGTCGCGCAAGAGCCGCACTCCGTCCACGCGCGGCTTGAGCACCATGCCGCCGCTGGCCTTCGTGCGCCCCAGCAGCGACACCATCACCCACTCCTGCGCGAGCGCCTTGGCGTGCTTCCAGGAGCGGTCCCCTTCCACCTCCTTCAACAGGAAGCGCCCACCGGGACGCAGCAGCCCGCGCACGGCCTTGAGGAAGCCGGGCCACCGGTCCTCCGGCAACAGGTACAGCACGTCGCACACCACCACCGCGTCGAGCGTGCCGGCATGCGCCTGCACCAGTTGCTCCACCGACCCCACCGACAGCGTCACGTTGGGCAGCCCCGCCAGCGCCTGCTGGGCCCAGCGCACCTTGCGCGCATCCAGGTCCACGCCCAGCACCCTGCGCTCCGGCACCGCGAGCGCCATCAGCGCGGACAACAGCCCATGCCCGCAGCCGATGTCCGCCACCGTCCCCGGCGGCAGGCGGGAGACGACCGCGAGCAGCGGCGCGGACGACGCCCTCGCGTGCACGTGGAAGCGCTCGCTCGCGGGCAGCCCCGCGTAGCGCTCCAGCGCCTGGGCCATGAGCCCGCTCATGACACGTACTCCGCGGCGCCGTACGCCACCGTCAGCGCCAGCATCAACACCGCGCTCGTGGCGAGCACACCCCAGCGCCACCGGGGCCGCTCTCGCAGCAGCAGCGCCAGCGTGAGGAACAGCGGGAAGGCCGCCAGCAGGTAGCGCCCCATGCCCATGAAGTCCTTGCTGGACATGGCGGGCAGTCCCACGATGGCCAGCGTGTACACGCCATAGCCCCACCCCAGCCGCTTCGCGCACGGCCACACCAGCGCGAGCGCCCCCACGGTGACGGCCGCGTGCCCCACGAGCCGCAGGCCGTCCGACAGCGGCATGTCCCGGCTGAAGCCCTGGAACCAGCGCAGCTTCGCCCACGTGCGCCAGCCCGGCTTCTGATCCCACCCCGGCGCGGACTGCACCTTCACGAACGCGAAGGGCTCCCCGAAGGCCTTCCACTGGTACAGCACGTAGAGCACGAAGCCCGCCGCCGCGAGCACCGGCAAGAGGTCCACGACGCTCCACTTGAGGCCACGCTCGTGCTTCCACTCCAGCCGCCGCGCGAGCAACCCCACCACCAGCGCGGGCGCCACGGGCCTCGCCGCGGTGGCCACGGCGGCCAGCAGCACCGCGGCCCCCAACTGCCCCCGCTCCAGCAGCAGGAACGCCGCGATGACGAGCAGCAGGAACAGCGCGTCCGAATACATGGCCCCGTAGAGGAAGAACGCGAACGGGTAGAACGCCAGCAGCAGCCCCGCGAGGCGCGAGGACTCCTCGTCCGCCCGCGTGCGCGCCCACAGCGTGAAGACGTAGAGCGCCGCGAGCCCGCACGCCATGGTGACGAGCATCCCCGCGATGAAGGTGTCCACGTGCAGCAGGCCCAGGCCTCGCAGCACCAGCGGGTACAGCGGGAAGAAGGCCACCGGGCTCTGCTGGCCGGGCGTGTAGCGGTAGCCCTCCGTGGCGATGCTCGCGTACCAGCCCGCGTCGAAGTGCGCCCAGCCAAGGAGCGTGGGGGCGCCGGGCCACGTCAGCCTCGCGGGGCTGTAGCCCTGCGGGAAGGCGAGCGCGGACACCGTCACCAGCGCGGTGCACACCACCAGGGCGGCGAGCCCGGCGGTCAGGACGGTACGGGGAGCGGAGCGGACCATTCAGGGGATGCCCTTGGTCCAGAACCGCCCCCGCCGTCAAGCCAGCCCGGGACAGGGGGAGCTTTCAAGCCCCCTCCC
>NZ_RAWA01000584.1 GCF_003611675.1 Corallococcus sp. CA053C | reverse complement strand
CCGGGGGGGAGCGTGACGGAGGTGGGCCGCTCGGCGGCGTCGTCGGAGATGTCCTGCCCTTCCGTCTCCGGACTGACCTGCTGCGGTTCCTCCTCTTGCGCGTCCTGCTGCTGGGCATGGGCCGTCCACGCCGGCGCGACGGCGAGGGGCACGAGCAGGGAGGCGAGGATCCGGGAGCGCATCGGACGACGTCCTTTCACGAAAAGGTCTTACGGCGAGAGCGCGGCGAGCCGCTGCTCCGCCTGCGTGGCGGCGGCCGTCCCCGGGAACTGGGTGACGACGCGAGTATAGAGGGCCCGGGCATCCACGGCCTGATTCAGCCGCACCCGGCACTCCGCGAGCCGGAGCATGCCGTCCAGGATGGCATCCCCGGCGGGGTAGGTCTTGATGAGCCGTTCGAACGTCTTCGCGGCGCTGGCCGGATCCTGGAGGCCCATCTGCCCCAGACCGGTGAAGTACAGCGCGTTGTCCGCGCGCGGGTGGCGGGGGTTCTCTCCCGCGAAGCGCGTGAGCTGATCCACGCCCCCCTCCACGTTGCCGGTGCGCAGGAGCGATACGGCGTGCTCGTATTCGGCTTCGAGGATGGCCGGGTCCTTGTCCGGCACCCCGTCCGAGCGGGCCTGGGACGCCGTCGAGGCACCGCCCGACGAGCCCTCCGCCGGGCTGATGAACATCTCCATCTGGTCCGGATCCGGCTCCACCACCGGCACCGCCGTGGCGATGCGCGGGGCGGGTTCCTTCTTCGGCTTGAGCCGCACCACCGCCAGCTCCGCCGGGGCCAGCCCCAGCGCTTCGTTGCCGGTGTCCTCGTCGGACTTCGGGATCAGCGCGGCGGGCGTGGACACGGGCGCGGCCACGTTCCGGGCGCGGGAGACGGCGTCGCGGTTCTCCAGCCGCTCCAGGCGCTCCACCAGCGTCGCCTGGGAGGCACGCAGCGTGCGCACCTCGGCTTCCAGCTTCACCACCTCCGCCTGGGAGGCGGCCGTGGTGGCGCAGGCGGTCGGCGCGCACAGCGCCACGGCGGCAAACAGGCGGAAGAAGAAGGGGCGCACCGGCACGAGCCTGGACGGAGGGGATTCCGCGTCGAGGATAGGAAGGCCGGTCGGAGACCGTCAAGAAAACGGCCGGTCTTGCAGAGGGACGCTAGAAGCGGTGTAGCACGAAATTGAGATGCCGGCCGGTGAGCCCCGCGTCCCGCCGGTGCGAGAAGAACCGCTCACGTTCACACGCCGTACAAGCCTGTAGCACGTCCACGTGTGTTGGCTTGAGGCCCGCCTTCACCAGCGAGGCCTTCACCGCGCGGGGCAGGTCCAGGTGGGGTTTGACGCCTTCGCGCACCACGTCCGGGCCGAAGCGCGCGCGGAAGCGGTCGCCCAGCTCCGGCGACACCTCGTAGCAGCACGCCTGGATGCACGGCCCCACCGCCGCGAGCAGTCGCTCCGGCCGCGAGCCGCGCGCCGCCAGCGCCTCCACCGTGCGCGCGCTGATCTCCAGCTCCGTGCCCTTCCAGCCGGAGTGCACCGCCGCCACCCGGCGCCCCTCCGGGTCCACCAGCAACACCGGCACGCAGTCCGCAGTGCCCACCGCCACCCACGTCCCCTCCTCTTCCGTCCACAGTGCGTCCGCCTCGCCGAGCGTCGGGCGCAGCTCGTCGTCCGGCGCTCCACGTGCTTCCAGGACCACGTCGCCGTGCACCTGGGATACCCGGCACAGCGCGCCCAGCTTCGCGCCCGCCGCCTGCGCCAGCCTCCGGTGGTTCTCCTCCACCCGCGAGCGCTCGTCGCCGATGGAGAACCTCAGGTTGAGCGACGCGTACGGCCCCTCCGACACGCCCCCCGCCCGGGTGGTGAAGCCGTGCGGCACCGGCAGCAGCGCGGACGTGAGGATTTCGGGCTTGGGTGTGGACGTGGGCGTGGACGTGGACATGGGAGGCGAGTCTCGCTGGACCGGGCCACGGGCGCAGCCGCTGAAAACGGGAACTCACTGGGGAACAGCAGTCCTGTTTCAATATTTCGACGTGAGTACGTTTGACAGGGCGTGTCATGCCGCTGACAATTTCTGGACACTCCGACACGCGGACAGGACGCGGGGTCCGGAGCAGACTGCGCCCACACATGGCCCTGGGTTCCGAGACGATTGGCAGGAAGCTCCTCTGGAGCATTGGCCTGCCAGGGTTGGTGGTGGCGTTGCTGGGCGTGGGCCACTTCTCGCGTGAGACGCGGCAGGCGGTCCACGAGGGCACGCACCTGGAGGCGCTGGCGCTGGCGGAGTTCGTCGCGTCCACCTTCACCCTGCCCCAGGCACCGGGCGCCGCGCCGCACGCGGCGGTGGCGGACGTGCTGGCGTCAGACACGCGGTTGTTCCGCTCCGTGGAGGACCTGCGGGTGCTGATGCCGAACGGGCGCATCCGGTGGAGCCGGCGCCCGGCCGAGCAGGGCCATCCCCATCCGGAGGCCGAGCGGCTGTCGGCGACGGGGCCGGAGACGGCGCGCTCCAGCGAGAATGGCACGGAGGTGGTGCGCCCCCTGGGCGGCCCCGAGTGCTCCGGCTGTCACCCCAGCGAGTCCGCGCAGCGCATGGGCGTGTTGCAGGTGCGGCTGGGCCAGCCCGCGATGCACCGTCAGTTGCAGACGGTGTTCCGGGACGCGCTGGGGGCGATGGTGCTCTTCGTCGGCATCCTGGGGCTCGTCACGTGGCTGAGCCTGCGCTTCGTGCTCACGCGGCCGCTCAAGCGGCTGAGCGAGGCCATGGGGCGCGCGGAGTCCGGCGACCTGCTGGTGCGCGCGGACGCCCGGGGCACGGACGAGATTTCACGGCTGGGCGCGGCCTTCAACCAGATGCTCGCGCGGCTCACCTCCATGAAGGTGGAGGAGATCGACACGCACCGCGACCTGGAGCTGGTGAAGGAGAAGCTGGCGCTCAAGGACGAGCTGGAGGAGCGCCTGCGGGAGCTGTCGCTGCTGTTCGACGTGGCGCGCTCGCTCAACACCACGCTGGAGCTGGACGAGTTGCTCGCGCGCATCACCCGGCTGGTGGTGGAGCGCCTGCACATCCCCGACTTCTCCATCATGCTCCTCAACGAGGAGGGCATGCTGGAGGTGAAGCACGCGTGGCCCCAGGGCCTGGGCCTGGAGGGGCACATCTTCTCCGTGGGCGAGGGCGCGTGCGGCCGGGCCGCCCAGTCGCGCAAGGCGGTGTACCTGCCGGACCTCGCCGACAACACCAGCATCTTCGCCCGGCGCGGCCTGGGCGGCGGCACCGAGGAGGGCTCGCTGCTCGCGGTGCCCATGGTGCACGCGGAGACGCTGCTGGGGGTGATCAACTTCCAGCGCAAGGAGACGGCCTCGTTCTCCGGGGAGGAGATCGAGCTCTTCACGGCGGTGGCGGATCAGGCCGCCACGGCGGTGACGAACGCGCGGCTGCACGCGGAGACGGTGAAGCTCACGCTGACGGACGCGCTCACGGGCGTGCCCAACCGGCGTCACCTCTTCCAGCGGCTGGACCTGGAGCTGGCGCGCGCCCAGCGCTTCGGCGTGCCGCTGGCGCTCCTGATGGTGGACGTGGATCACTTCAAGCGGCTCAACGACCTGGCCGGACACCGGGCCGGCGACGAGACGCTGCGCCGCGTCTCCGACGTGCTGCGCACCCGCGCGCGGAAGGTGGACACGCTGGGACGCTACGGCGGCGAGGAGTTCGTGCTCCTCTTGCCCCAGGTCTCCAAGGCGACCGCCTTCGAGGTCGCGGAGACGCTGCGCCGCGCGGTGGCGGAGGCCGTGATGCTGAACCGGCCGGGCCTGCCGGGTGGGCACGTCACGGTGTCCATCGGCGTCTCGCACTACCCCACGGACGCGACCACGCAGGAGGGGCTCGTCGACTGCGCGGACTCGGCGCTCTATTGCAGCAAGCGCACGGGCCGTAACCGGGTGACGGCCTTCGAGGCCGGCATGGAGATGCACCCCGGACGCGAGCGCAGCATCAACGCTCCGCCCACGGACGCGCCTTCCACGCCCCCGGCCCCGTCGGGCATCGCCAAGGCGTGAAGGAGCAGCAGGCAGGGCTCAGCGCTGGATGAGCGTGCGGACCACGGGCAGCATCAGGTCCGCCCACTCGTCATAGCCTGCGGCGGAGGGGTGGAAGCCGTCCCCGCAGAAGAAGTCCGGCCGTCGGGGGATCATCTCGCGGCTGGCGGTGAAGAGGTCCACGAGGTGGAGCCCGTGCGAGCGGGCCACGGTGGCGATGGCGTCGTTGAAGGGCTCGATGCGGCCTTCGTACAGGGCGCTCGGCACCAGCTTCGCCACCGGCGCGAGCGCCATGTCCGCGATGTTCACCACCACCATCGACGCGCCGGTCTGCTTCAGGCGGCGGGCGATGCGGTCCAGGTCGTCCTGGAACTCCGCCACCTCGGTGCCGCGCCAGAGGTCGTTGGTGCCCACGCCCAGGGTGATGAGCGTGGGCTGCAACGCGACGACGCGCTTGAGGGCGCTGGTGACGACGTCGCGGATGCGCGCCCCACTCTGCCCCAGGTTGGTGTGGCCCACGGGGAGGCCACCCTGCCGGAGGCGCGAGGCGAGCCGGTCGGGATAGCCCCCGCCC
>NZ_RAWA01000583.1 GCF_003611675.1 Corallococcus sp. CA053C | reverse complement strand
GGCCCCGTCCCCCGTCGCCGCCCCTGCTCCGCGCTACCTGGACGGCCTGGGCCACACGCCCGAACAGGAGAAACTGCTCGGTGAGGTGAGCCGCGCGCTGGAGGCGTACGAAGCGGAGTCGCGCGACTTCCACCGCGAGGTGAAGCAGCTGGTGGAGCGCCGGTATGCGCAGCGGCGCGCGGCGCTCTCCAGCTCCTACGAGAAGTCCCTCACCGCGCTGGAGTCGCAGGAGCGCACGCACCGGCTGGACGCCATCTCCCGCTTCGAGGACTTCCTCCGCCGCTACCCGAACGAGCCCCGCTCCACGCCGGACGTGATGTTCCGCCTGGCGGAGCTGTACTACGAGCGCTCGACGGACGAGCACCAGCTCGCGCGCAAGGACTACGCGGAGCGCGTGCGCACGCTGTCGGACGAGGCGATGGCGGACCTGCCGCCGGAGCCGGAGGTGGACTTCACGCCGTCCATCGGCCTGTACCGCCAGCTGCTCGCGCAGTTCCCGGACTACAAGCTCAACGACGGCTCGCTGTACCTGCTGGCCTACTGCCTCTCCGAACAGCACAAGGACGAGGAGAGCCTCGCCACCTACCAGCAGCTCACCACGCGCTACCCCCAGAGCCGCTTCACCACCGACGCGTGGACGCGCATCGGCGAGTACTGGTTCGAGGACGAGACGGACCCCGCGGCGCTGCGCAAGGCCGCCGACGCGTACACCGCCGCCACGCGCGACACCGGACACCGCTTCTACGACAAGGCCCGCTACAAGCTCGCCTGGACGTACTACCGGATGGACTGGTTCGACGAGGCCGTGGACAGCTTCCTGCTGCTGCTGGACCACTACCAGTCGCACCAGCAATCCGGTGACAAGGCGGACGAGGGCGACCTGCGCGCCGAGGCGCTCCAGTACATCGCGCTGTCGCTGGCCGACGAGACCTGGGGCGGCATGGCCCGGGCGCAGGAGATCTTCGCCAAGCGGGGCGGCCGTCCCTACGAGGCGGAGGTGTACCGGCGGCTGGGCAACGTCTACTTCGACCAGATCCGCAACGAGGACGCCATCGCCGCGTACCAGCGGGTGCTCGCCACGGATCCGCTGACCGCGGACGCACCGCGCCTCCAGCAGCGCATCGTCCAGGCCTACGAGCGCGACCGGCGCATGGACCTGTACGCGCTCGAGTCGGAGAAGCTGGCCAACAGCTACCTGCCCGGCGGCGCGTGGTACGAGAAGAACAAGGACGATCCGAACGCGCTGTCCAACGCGCAGACGCTCGCCGAACAGAGCCTGTACTCCGCCGCCACCTACCAGCACCAGCAGGCCCAGGCGTTCCAGAAGGAGGGCAAGGCGGAGCAGGCCGTGTCCACCTACGCTGGCGCCGCGCGCGCCTACGGCACCTACCTGGAGCGTTTCCCGCGCAGCAAGAGCGCGTACCCGATGCGCTTCTTCTTCGCGGAGTGCCTCTTCAACTCGAACCAGTTCGACGCGGCGGCGAAGGCGTACGAAGCCGTGCGTGACTCCAACCAGGACGACACCTACCGCAACGTGTCCGCGCACAACGCGGTGCTCGCGTGGAAGGAGCAGCTCACCCGGGACGTGAAGGAAGGCCGCGTGCCGGAGCGCAAGCCGCTGCGCGCCGCCGAGCGTCCCAAGGACAGCCCCCACGCGCCCGTGGCCCTGGCGGAGACCGAAGCGCGGCTGGTGAAGGCGTCCGATACGTACGTGGCGATGCTGCCGAAGGAAGAGGCCGCGCCGGGCATCGCCTACCAGGCCGCGGAGCTGTTCTACACGCACGACGACTTCGCCCAGGCCCGGCCGCGCTTCGAGCGCGTGGTGCAGACGTATCCACGGAACGCGGTGGCCGGCTACGCCACCAACCTCATCATCGAGTCGTTCCTCGTCGACCAGGACTGGAAGAGCGTGGAGGAGGTCAGCGCGCGGCTCGCCAGCAACGCGCAGGTGGTGGACCCGCAGAGCGACCAGTACCGCGAGCTGATGAAGTTCAAGCTCGCCGGCCGCTTCAACCTCGCGGATCAGCTCGCGGCCCAGAAGCGCTACGACGAGGCGGCGAAGAAGTACCTCCAGCTGGTGGAAGAGGCACCCCGCCACGAGTTCGCCGACAAGGCGCTCAACAACGCGGCGGTGGCGTACGAGGAGCTGCGCCGGTTCGACTCCGCGATGAAGCTCTACGAGCGCGTGTACCGCGACTACCCGAAGTCGCCGTGGGCCCACACCGCCCTCTTCCGCGTGGCCGTCAACGCGCAGAAGTCCTACGACTTCGACAAGGCCGTCACCAGCTACCAGAAACTGGTGAAGGACTACCCGGCGGCGGAGGAGCGCGAGGCGGCGCTCTACAACGCGGCGGCCCTGCTGGAAGGTCAGCAGCGCTACGCGGAGGCCGCGGCCGCGTTCCAGCGCTGCGTGGAGCTGTTCCCCCACGGCAAGAACGCGCCGGACAACCAGTACCGCGCGGCCCGCATCCTGGAGAAGCAGGGCGACACGCGCGGGGAGATCAACGCGCTGGAGGCGTTCGTCCGCAAGTTCGCGAGCAAGCCGGATCAGGTGGAGCTGGTGGTGGACGCGAAGCGGCGCCTGGGCGACGCGTGGAAGAAGCGGGGCAACGCGAAGGAGGCCTCGCGCGCGTATGCCGCCGCCGCGGATGAGTTCGACCGCCGCAAGCTGAAGCCGGAGACGCAGCAGCGCGCCGCGGAGGCCGCCGCCTACAGCCGCTTCCAGTTGGCGGAGGCGGAGTTCCAGCGGTTCGACGCGCTGAAGATCACCGGCTCCGGCAAGGTGCTGGAGCGCAGCTTCACCAAGAAGACCGAAGCCGTGAAGACCGTGAGCGATGCGTACGGGAAGGTGCTGCCGTACAAGCAGCTCGAGTGGTCGCTGGCCGCGTTCTACCGGCGCGGGCACGCGCTGGAGCGCTTCGGCAACACGCTGCTGGAGGCCCCGGTGCCGCCGGAGGTGAAGCGCCTGGGCGACGACGCGGTGCTGGCCTACCAGGACATGCTCACGCAGCGCACCGTCGCGCTGGAGGACCGCGCGGTGGAGAGCTACGCCGCCACGCTCAAGGAGGCGCGCAAGAACCACGTCTCCAACGAGTGGACGCACCGCACGCTCGAAGCGCTCAACCGCTTCCGGCCCAAGGAGTACCCCGTCCTGAAGGAGCCCAAGGGCGCCATCGCGTCGGAGACCGTGTACACGGACGGCCTCGTGGGCAGCCTCACCGCGCCCGTGCCGCCTGCGCGCGTCGAACCCGACACGGCCCCCCGGCTGACGGAAGAGGGCGCACGATGAGCCACCGCACGCGCTTCGCGCTCACCGGGCTGGCGCTCTGGCTGTCCGCCTGCGCCTCCGGCCCCCAGCCGCGCACGGAGTCGAAGCTGGACGGGCCCGCGGCGGGGCCCATCGCCTCCGCGAGCACCGGCACGAAGCCGGAGCCGAAGTCGGAGACGGCCCCGAAGTCTCCCGAGCCCAGGTCCACCGCGGGCGCGGAGAAGGACTTCACGCGCGCGGTGGAGATTGCCCGGCGCGGCGAACTGAGCATCGCGGAGACCGCGCTCAAGGCCCTGCTGGAGAAGTCCCCGAAGCTCGCGCCCGCGTGGACGAACCTGGGCATCGTGCAGGAGCGCCAGGGCCGGCTGCCCGACGCGGAGCGCTCCTACCGGCAGGCCCTGTCGCTGGAGCCGGAGCTGGAGACCGCCTGGGACTGCCTCGTGCGCCTGTCCGCGCGCACCGGCCGCGCGGCGTCCCTGGAGGCGGAGCTGCGCGAGGCGCTGACGAAGCAGGACTCGGTGGCCCGCCGCACGGCGCTCGCGCTCACGCTGCTCCTACAGAAGCAGCACGCGCCCGCCGTCGCCGAGGCCCGCCGCGCGCTCCAGGTCAACGAGCAGCACGTGCCCGCGATGCAGGTGCTCGCGCAGGTGTACGCCCGCGAGGGCAAGTACGAGCTGGCGTCCATGGTGCTGGGCAACGCGCTCGCCATCGACGCGCAGGACGCGTCCACGCTCAACGCCCTGGGGCTCGTGCACCTGGGCCTCAAGGAGCGCCCGCAGGCGCTGGAGCGCTTCCGTCAGGCCATTGCCCTGCGGCCGGACTTCGCCGAGGCGCGCAACAACCTGGGCGCCCTGCTCAACGAGGGCGAGGACTACGCCGCCGCCCGCGTGGAGCTGGAGGCCGCCGTGCGCGCCGCACCGGACTTCGCCGCCGCCCACCTCAACCTGGGCAACGCCTACCGCGGCGAGGGCGACTTCGCGCGCGCCCTGGCCGAGTACGAGCGCGTGCTCCAGCTCCAGCCCGACGGCAAGGACCCGTACTTCAACCTGGCCCTGCTCCACCTGGACCTGGAGCCCGCAGGCATGGACCCGCTGGAGCGACTCCAGAAGGCCGTGGCCTACCTGGGCCAGTACCAGGCCAAGGGCGGCACCGACGAGCGCACCGCCCAGTACGTGAAGGACGCGAACAAGGGCATCGACCGGGAGACCCGCCGCCGCGAGCGCGAGCGCAAGGAAGGCCTGAAGAAGGCCGCCGAGAAGCCCGTGGAGCCCGCCGCGAAGCCCGCGGAACCCGCCGCGAAACCCACCGAGGCGGCCAGGACACCCACCC
>NZ_RAWA01000582.1 GCF_003611675.1 Corallococcus sp. CA053C | reverse complement strand
CCCTTCCGTCATCCAGCCAACGTCTGCCCCTCCCCAAAGCCCGGGAGGAGCCTGGAGCGCAAGCGACTTCAGCGGGCGAGCCCAGCACACCGGGCCGCGCGGGGCCATACCCCGCGTGTTATGGGAGGCCCATGAGCGTCGAAGCCACGCCCTCTCGCGCGAAGAAGCCCGTCGAGTACGAGGCCACCGTCACCGGGGTGCGGATGGAGACGCACGACACGGCGACGCTGCTGCTGGATTTGAACGCGGGCCCCGGCCCCGGCGCGGGGACGCTCGACTACAAGGCGGGGCAGTTCCTCAACATCGACCCGCATCAGTTCCCGGTGCTCGCGCACCAGTGCGCGTACCTCCAGCAGCAGAAGGGGCGCAAGGAGCCGGCGCGCTCGTACTCGCTCGCCTCCGCGCCGCATGAGCCCCTGGTGGCCATCACGGTGAAGGACGAGGAGTTCATCCCCGGCGTCACCCTCTACCCGCCGCTGCTGTCGCCGCTGCTCGTGCACGGCCGGCTCACCGGCGCCCGCATCAAGGTGACGGGCTTCATGGGCCCGTACGTGCTGCCGGATGACGTGACGGAGCGCACGGACCACGTGCTGCACCTGGTGGCGGGCTCCGGCGCGGTGCCCAACTTCGCCATGGTGAAGGACGCGCTGCACCGGGGGCTCAAGCTGCGCCACACGTTCCTCGCGTCCAACAAGACCTGGGGCGACATCCTCTACCGCGAGGAGCTGGCCGCCCTGGAGCGCTCCGCCCCCGAACGCGTGCGCGTGGTGCACACCCTCACCCGCGAGACGGACGAGGCGAAGTTCAGCCCCCAGGTGCGCAAGGGCCGCGTCAACGAAGCGCTGCTGCACGAACTGCTGCCGGACCGCGACACCTGCCTCGTCTTCGTCTGCGGGCCCGCCATCACCCCGTGGGACCGGCGCAAGGCGCTGGAGACGCGCACCCCCGCGACGCCGCGCTTCATGGAGGCGGTGCTCGGCCACCTGCACGCGCTGGACATCCCCGACAAGCGCATCAAGCGTGAAGCCTACGGGTGAGACGGGCCGTCCCGGGATAACCGAAATTCTTGGAATATTTCCGGTGCATGGCGTCCTGGTAGCAGCCGCCTCGTGATGAGCGCGGCTCCCAGGAGCACTCTCCATGATGAAGGCGAAGGGCCGGCCCACGAAGCTGGCGCTGTTGGTGATGGCGTGCACCGCGACGAACGCGGCCGCCGCGAAGACGGACCCGAGCGGACAGCCGCAGGGCAATGGGCAGGTCCGGGCGGCCCCGGCGCTCCAGCGCGGGTCGCACGCGGCGCTCAAGCGCACGTTCCGCGCGGAGGACCTGCGCGTCAGCTTCAAGAACCGCATCGAGGTGAAGTTCCGCGAGGGCAGCGGCGTCCGCGCGCGCGGCGGTGAGCTGGCGCTGGAGGCCGCGAAGACGGTGGGCCCGTCATCGCTCGCCGAGGTGGACCGCGTGCGGGCCACGCTGCGCACCGTGCGCCGGTCCGTGGCGATGAAGATGCACCCCTTCACCGAGGAGGCCGCCGAGCAGCTCAAGGCCCGGGGCGAGCGCGACTCCGGCGAGCTGCTGCCGGATCCGAACCTCTGGTTCTACGTCTACCTGGACGCGGGCTCGGACCAGGAGGTCGTGGACGTCGTCAACGCGCTCAACGCGCTGGACGTGGTGGAGGTGGCCTACCCGTCGCCCCTGCCCGTGCCGTCCGCGGACATGAACCGCGCGAACGCGGAGGCCTTCCAGGCCTACTGGCGCGAGCACGCGCGCATGGACCTGCCCGCCCTGGAGCGCGTGCGCGCGTGGGAGCGGGGCGAAGGCGCTCAGGCGCTCGTCGCGGAGGCCCTGCCCACCCCGAAGGCGGAGGCCGCTCCCGCCGCGCCGGGCGGCACGAACACGCTGGCCGTCAGCTACGTGGCGGAGCAGGACTATGGCGAGGCCGCGCCCATCGGCATCGACACGGACTGGCTGCGGACCCAGTACTGGAACGCCTACGGCAACAGCTGGGGCTTCACCGACGCGGAATACTCCTGGAACTACACGCACCAGGACCTCACCCAGCTGACGGGCGCGGTGCTCGTCAACGGCCAGCCCCACGCCAGCGCGGCGGTGCTCGGCAACCGCAACCACGGCACGGCCGTGCTGGGCGTGCTCGCCAGCAACGCCAACGCCTTCGGCACCACGGGCCTCGTGCACGCCGCCAGCGTGCGCCTGTCCACCGAGTGGCCGTCCACCGGCTATGACCGCGCCTCCGCCATCTACTCGGCGTCGAACCAGTTCTGGAACGGCGCCGTCATCCTGCTGGAGATGCAGGCGTACTCCAGCATCGACTGCAACGGCGACGGCGTCGTCAACACCGGGGACCTGGTCCCTTCGGAGTACGTGCCCGCCATCCGCGACGCCATCAAGGTCGCCACCGGCAACGGCCGCATCGTCGTGGAGGCCGCGGGCAACGGTAACTGCAACCTGGATGCGGCGGGCTTCGCCGGGTACTTCAGCGCCACGGACGCGACGAAGGACTCCGGCGCCATCATCGTGGGCGCGGGCGAGAAGCTCACGCGCAACAAGGCCAGCTTCTCCACCTACGGCAGCCGCGTGGACACGCACGCCGAAGGCGACTGGAAGATCGTCACCACCGGCTACGGCGACAAGTACAGCGCCGAGGGAGAGAACCTCTTCTACGCGGCCGGCTTCTCCGGCACCTCCGGCGCTTCGCCCATCGTCACGAGCGCCGCGGTGGCGCTCTCCGGCGTGATGTACCTGCGCCACGGCTCCTACTACGCCCCGAAGGAGCTGCGCGACGTGCTGCGCCGCGACGGCACGGCCCAGGTGTCGGGCGGGAAGATTGGACCGCGCCCGGACCTGCGCAAGCAGGTCTCCCACATGCAGAACCGCTACACGAACATGCACTCCACGGACTTCGACGGCGACGGCCGCAGCGACTACGCGGTGTGGCGGCCCTCCACCGGCATGTGGAACATCGTCTTCTCCGCCACGCACCTCACGCAGTCCATCCAGTGGGGCCAGCAGGGGGACGTGCCCGTGCCCGCGGACGTGACGGGTGACGCGCGCGCGGAGCTCATCGTCTGGCGGCCGAGCACGGGCACGTGGCACGTGCGCAACTGGGACGGCACCACCCAGTCCACCCAGTGGGGCACGCTGGGGGACATCCCCGTGCCCCTGGACTTCACGGGCGACAAGAAGGCCGAGTTCGCCGTCTACCGCCCCACGTACGTCGGCGGCACCGCCGAGAGCCAGTGGCACATCCGCTACGCCAACGGCACGTCCACCAGCATCAACTGGGGCGCCATCAGCGACGTGCCCATCGCCCGCGACTTCGACGGCGACGGCTACGAGGACCTGTCGGTGTACCGGCCGTCCACCGGCCAGTGGATCATCCGCTTCCTCAACGGCACCAACGCCATCCACGCCCTGGGCGCCTGGGGTGAGGTGCCCGTCCCCTTCAAGGCGGGCAACCAGTGGAACCTCGGGCTGTGGCGGCCGAACGACGGCACCTTCACCACGAAGAACATCCACGGCGGCGGCACGGCCAGCACCGTGTACGGCATCCCGGGTGACGTCCCGCGCTTCGGAGACACCAACGGGGACGGCACCGACGAGTACATCGTCTGGAGGCCTTCCTCGGGCTACTGGTACAACGCGCAGTTCGGCGCCCTCCAGTGGGGCCTGCCGGGCGACATCGCCCTGTCGCGCTAGTCCGCGAACAGCTGGCGGCAACACGGCGGGCGGCCCCTCTTCACGGGAGGGCCGCCCGTCGTCTTTTCAAGCCGCGTCCGCGTCTCCTGGCGCCACCAGGTCGAAGAACCGGAGCACGCGCTCGGCCGTCTCGCGCGGCTGCTCCAGCGGGAACAGGTGCGAGGCGAGCGGCATCACGTCCACGCGCGCCCGGGGCATCTCGCGCTCCGCCCGCGCCAGCGCGTCGGGCAGCAGCGTGTCTGACTTCTCCCCGCGCATCACCAGCGTGGGCGCCGTGTTGGCGCGGATGAGCTTCCAGGGGTTCGCGGGGAAGGTCTCGAAGATGCGCGCCTCCCACTCGCGCGGGATGCGCAGGCGGAAGTCGCCCTCCGGCGTCGGCACGAGCCCGTGGGTGATGTAGTCGTTGAAGCAGTCCGCGTCCCAGTCGCGGAACAGCTTGCGGTCGCGGTACGCGTCGGCGGCCTCCTCGCGCGTGGCGAAGCGGTCCCTGCGCCGCAGCGCGCCCTGCACGATGGCGGTGCGGTCCATGCGCCCCAGCAGCTTCAAGAGGCGCACCGCCCACGCGCGCGACCCGGTGATGAGCACCGGATCCAACGCCACCACCGCGCGGAACAGGCCGGGGTGCGCGGCGGACGCCATCAGCGTGCTCGCCCCGCCCACGCTGTGGCCCACGCCCAGGACGCCCGAACGGCCCCGGGCCTTGAGCTCGCGCGCGAGGTCATCTCCCAGCTGCTGCCAGGTCGTGAGCTTCTTCGGGTCCTCGCCCGGCGTCAGCGGGCGCGTGCGCAGCGACACCACGTGGTAGCGCGTCGCCAGCCGCGCGAAGAGCTTCCGGTACGTCTCCGGAGGGAAGCCGTTCGCGCAGGCGAAATGCAGCAGGGGTCCCGTGCCCCCCCAGTCATCCAGCTCCAAGG
>NZ_RAWA01000581.1 GCF_003611675.1 Corallococcus sp. CA053C | reverse complement strand
GGGCTGGGCGGGGGTGAGGACCCCCTGGAGCTGGTCCTCGGCGTCCTTCCAGGAGAGGGCGAGCACCTCGCCGCGCCGTTCGACCTTGATTTGATCCAGGGCCGGGGCCGCGGAGGCATGCAGGGCCAGCAGGCAGGTCGCGGCGACCCACCTCATCAAGGTGGTCCGTCGGCTTTGCCTCGACGGCCGGTGTCCCCTAAGATGCGCTGCCCTGTCACCTTCCACTGAGCCCGCTCCCCCCGGGGAGCGCCCGGGATGAACCCTCAAGCCTTCGGGAAATACCAGCTCCTCAAGAAGCTCGCCACGGGCGGCATGGCCGAAGTCTGGCTTGCGCGTCAGTCCGGAATCGAGGGCTTCCAGAAGGACGTCGTCGTCAAGCGCATCCTCCCGCACCTCGCCGAAGACCGCGAGTTCGTGGAGATGTTCCGCAACGAGGCGTTGATCGCGGCGCGGTTCAACCACCCGAACATCGCGCAGGTCTACGAGTTCGGCGAGGCCAACGGGACCTACTACATCGCCATGGAGTTCATCCACGGCGAGGACCTGGGCCGGGTCATGCGCAAGGCCAGCGGGATGAACCAGTGGATCGCCCGGCCGCTGGCGGTGCGCATCGTGGCGTCCGCGTGCGAGGGCCTCTTCTACGCGCACAGCCGCGCGGACGACCGGGGCCAGCCGCTCAACGTGGTGCACCGGGACATCTCGCCGCAGAACATCCTGATCAGCTTCGATGGTTCGGTGAAGCTGGTGGACTTCGGTATCGCCAAGGCGGCGGACCAGGCGTCCATGACGAAGTCCGGCGCCATCAAGGGCAAGTTCGCGTACATGGCGCCCGAGCAGGCCGCGGGCAAGCCGTTGGATCGCCGCGCGGACATCTTCGCCATCGGCCTGGTGCTGTACGAGATGCTCACCGGGCACCGGCCGCTCAAGAAGGACTCGGAGCTGGCGACGCTGCAGGCCGCCATGGAGTGCTCCATCCCGGCCCCGTCCGAGGTCGCGGACGTGCCCGCGGACATGGATCAGGTGGTGATGCACGCGCTCGCCAAGAGCGCGGATGATCGCTACGACAACGCGCGCGAGTTCCAGTCTGCCCTGGAGGAGCTGCTCGTCAACGAGCGCTGGGTGGTGGGCTCGGTGCAGATCTCCGAGCTGATGAAGACGCTCTTCTCCGACCGGCTGGCGGAGGAGCTGAAGCAGGGCCAGTTCGTCCCGGTGGGGGAGGACTCCAACACGTCCCCGCCCCGGCCGCCCGCGGAGATGAGCTGGGAGGCCCCTCCGGGTGAGTCCTCGGCGCAGCGCGAGCGTGCCCGCGGCAACACCCGCGCCGGCCCCGCCCCCCGCCGCGCGACGGGCGTGGCGCCCGCGCTCGAGCCGGAGGATCCGTCTGAGTACGACGCGCCGTCGCTCACCGGCGTGGAGTCGCAGCCGCGCCGCCGCACGGGCGTGGAGTCGCAGCCGGTGGCCCGCCGCAACACGTCCAGCAATCCGGGCGTCACCCAGGTGGCGCGCACCAACTCGCGCTCGGACCTGAGCCGCCAGTCGGTGGAGGACGCACCCCCGCCGCCCCGGCGCACGCAGTCGCGCGCCATGCCGGTGTCGGAGCCCCCCGCGCGCTCGCGCTCGGGCGTGCACCGCATGGATGTGGAGGAGGACGACGAGCGCACCCGCCTGCCTCCGCCGGAGGATGATCCGGACACGATGCCGGTGCCCACGCCGCGCCGGCGCACCAGCACCAGCAACAGCCATCCGTCCGCCGTGGAGCCGCCGCGCCGTCGCACCGCCAGCCGCGTGGATGCCCCGCGTCCGCGCTCCGTGCCGGTGGAAGCGGACGACGAGGACTCGGGCGAGCGCCGTCCGTCGCGCTCCGCCGCCCCCGCGCTGCCGGAGCTGGCGCCGCCCCGTGGCAGTGGCGTGCGCACGGTGGCCATGGTGGGCTTCATCGTGGGCCTGCTCGCGGTGCTCGTCCTCTTCCGCGAGCCCATCATGAAGGCGCTGACGTCCACCGCCGCGGATGCGCAGGGCGTGTGGCTCACGGTGAACACCAACCAGCCGGTGAAGGTGTCGGTGCGGCACACGGAGCGCTGTGGCAGCCCGGAGCCCGTCACGGTGCTGGGCACCGCGCCGCTCACCCGCGTGCAGGGCGCCCACCTCCAGGACACGCTCATCCTGGAGAACGAGGCCCAGGGTATCTACCTGGAGGACTCGGAGGAGCTCGCGTTCGGCCAGCCCGGCGAGCTCAAGACGTTCGAGCGCAGCTTCAAGGAAGGCACCCTCAAGCTGAAGATCACCCCCAAGGGGACGAGCGGCCTGAGCGTGTACCGCAACAACCAGCTGCTCGGCAGCGCCAACACCCAGCTGAAGCTGATGGAGGGCAAGCAGCGCCTGGAGCTGCGCGGCGCGAAGTTGAAGGAGCCCGTGGCCTTCGAGGCGACGGTGAACCCCAACGAGACGACCGAGCTGCCCCTGGACCTGGCCTCCGCGTTCTAGCCCCGGCTAGTAGCGGGGCAGGGACGGGTCCACGGTGAGCGAGTACAGGTCGATGCCCCCCTTGAGGGACACGGCCTCCAGCCCCCGGTCGCGCAGGTAGGCGGCGCCATCCAGGCTCCGCACCCCGTGGTGGCAGTAGACGACGACGGGGCGACCCTTGAGGGCATCCAGCGCGGCGTCGAAGTCCGGCAGCTCCGGCAGGGGCATCAGCACCGAGTCGGGCAGGGCCACCCACTCGTGTTCGTGGGGGAAGCGCACATCCACCAGCACGGGGCGCGTTTCGGGGGGGCCTGCCAGGCGCCGGGCCAGCTCGGCCGGGGTGATTTCAGGGATGGGCATGGGGGCTCGGGAGTGTTGTGCCGGGAGGGGGCCCGTGAGGCCCCATGGCTTTTCAGGCGCCAGGGCGTTATGAGGCGCCGTTCACGAGGAGATTGAAGCACATGGACACTTCTACCGCCGTCGCCGGCTCCACGCCGGCCTCCCAGCCCTCCGCCAACGTCACCGTCCAGCTGACGGCCGCCGCCATCGCCCAGGTGAAGACGGTCATCCAGGCCCAGGGGTTCCAGGACTACTTCTTCTCCATCCGCGTGGTGCCGTCCGGCTGCAGCGGCCTGGGCTACGACCTGAACCTCGTGAAGGAGGCCAAGGCCGGTGACCAGGTGTGGGAGCAGGACGGCGTGAAGATCGCCACCGACGCGCTGAGCGCCCAGTACCTGTCGGGCACGCACATCGACTACGTCACCAGCATCACCGGCGCGGGCTTCAAGTTCGAGAACCCCAACGCCAAGTCGTCCTGCGGTTGCGGCACGTCGTTCACGACCTGATCCACCGCTGGGAAAGCAGGGCAGGGGCCGGGATGGGACGCCAGGCAGGCGTGCCCCCGGCCCTTCGTCTGTCCAGGCTCCGCCTAGGCTCCGGTGACAGGCTTCATGACCTTCATCCAGGACTGCTCTTCCTGTCCGCGGCCCCGGCGCTGGGCGCGGCGGGCCTCCGCTTCCGCGAAGGCGGCGCGCTCCGTGTCCGTCTCCAGGAGCAGGGGCGGCACCGCCACGCCCTTGCCGTCCTTGTCCTGGGTCACGAAGGTGAGCAGCGCGCTGGTGGTGAGGTGGCGCTCACCGGTGAGCGGGTTCTCCGCGTGCACGGTGACGCCCACCTCCAGCGACGTGCGGAAGGTCGCGAGCACGCGCGAGTGGAGCAGCGCGATCCACCCCACGCGAATGGGGGCGTGGAAGTGCAGGTCGTCCATGGACGCTGTCACGACGACCTGACGGCAGTGGCGCTGGGCGGCCACGGCGCCGCAGATGTCGATCCACTGCATCACCTTCCCGCCGAACGCGGCGTTCAGGTTGTTGGCGTCCGGAGGGAGGATGAGCTGCGTCATCACCACTTCGGAGTCGCGCGGGCTCTTCGGGGTCAGGTCGTGCATGGCCCGGAAGCGTCTAACGGAACGCGCGCCGTCAGGCCAGGAATGCGGACACGCGGTCGAGGAACTCCTCGCGGCCCGGGCCCCGGCGGATGTCCTGCTTGGACACGTCCACCACGAGGCAGTCCACGCCGTACTTCTCCTGCAGCACCTGCGGGAAGCCCGCGTAGTAGCCGTTGAGGCCCTTCAGGAACTGCTTCCCGATGCCCTTCTCCTCGGCCCGGCCGCGCGTGCGGATGCGCTGCAGGAGCACGTCCTCGGAGGACACGTCGAAGCAGATGACCTTGTCGGGCCGGACGATGTGGCGCGACAGCCGCTGGAAGTACTCGTAGTACAGGTCCAGCTCCGCGTTCGTCATGTGCCCCAGGCCGTGCAGGTACTTGGCGAAGATTTCCGGGTCCTCGTACAGGGTGCGGTCCTGCACGCAGCTCTTCCTCACGGAGTGGATGAGCTCGTGGTGCTCCACGCGCCGGATGAGGAACTCCAGCTGCAGCGTGAACGACCACCGCGACATGTCGCCGTAGTAGTCACGCAGGAAGCGGTTGTCGATGACGGGCTCGTCGAACAGCTCGAAGCCGAAGCCCTGGCTGATGAGCTTGGCGGCCGTCGTCTTGCCCGCGCCGATGTTGCCTGCCAGCGCCACGAAGCGCTTGGCGCGGGGCACCTTCACCTTGAGGGCGTTGCGGGCGGCGGACTTCGGCGCGGGGGCGGCCGGGGGCGGCGCCTTGCTGGAAGGCGGCTCGGCG
>NZ_RAWA01000580.1 GCF_003611675.1 Corallococcus sp. CA053C | reverse complement strand
CCAGCGCGAGCCACCGACCCCTTCCGGTGTCAGCTGCCCGGCGCTGGCTTCCAACCCTTCAACCCCTTCAGGACGCGACAGGCACCTTCATCAGGTGGTCCCCGTAATCCTCGCGCAGCTTCATCTTCAGGAACTTGCCCGTCGACGTGCGCGGAATCTGGGGCACGAAGAGGATGTCATCCGGCAGCCACCACTTCGCGAACTGCTTCTCCAGATGGGCCGTCAGCTCCGCCCTCGTCGCCTGCTGCCCGGTCTTGAACACGACCGCCGCCAGCGGCCGCTCGTCCCACTTCGGGTGCCGGCCCGCGAACACTGCCGCCTCCAGCACCGCCGGGTGCGCCATCAGCGCGTTCTCCAACGCCACGGAGCTGATCCACTCGCCGCCCGACTTGATGACGTCCTTGCTGCGGTCGGTGATGTGCAGGTAGCCCGCCGGGTCGATGGTCACCACGTCGCCCGTCTTGAACCACCCGTCCGCGGTGAAGCGGTCCTTGCCCTCGTCCCCGAAGTACGAGGCCGCCACCATGGGCCCACGCACCTCCAGCTCGCCCATGGCCTTGCCGTCCCACGGCAGCACCTCGCCGGTGTCGCTCACGTGGCGCGTCTCCACGAAGGGCACCGAATAGCCCTGCGACGCATAGGCATCCAGCTGCGTCTCCGGGGACGCCGTGTGCAGGTCGCCCTTGAGCCGCGCGAGCGTGCCCACCGGGTTCATCTCCGTCATGCCCCAGGCGTGCAGCACCTCCAGCTTGTGGCGCTTGCGGAACCCGTCGATGAGCGACGGCGGCGCCGCCGAACCGCCAATCACCATGTGCCGCATCGCGCTCAGGTCCCACTTGCCCGGCTCCCGGTCCAGCTGCGCCAGGATGCCCAGCCAGATGGTGGGCACGCCGCCCGCCACCGTGACCTTCTCGTCGCGCATCAGCTCCAGCAGCGACTGCGGATCCAGGTGCGGCCCCGGCAGCACCTGCTTCGCCCCCGTGAGGAGCGCGTCGAAGGGCAGGCCCCACGCCGCCGCGTGGAACATGGGCACCACCGCCAGCACCGTGTCCGTGTCCCTCAGCCCCAGCACCTCCGGCAGGCAGCACACCAGCGTGTGCAGCACGATGGAGCGGTGGCTGAAGAGCACGCCCTTCGGGTTGCCCGTCGTCCCGGACGTGTAGCAGAGCATCGCCGCGCTGTTCTCATCCAGGCGCGGGAACGCGAACGTGTCCGACTCCGCCGCGAGCAGCTTCTCGTAGTCCAGCCGGCCCTCCGGTACCGGGCCGTCGTCCGGGATGACGATGACGTGTTTGATGCAGCCCGCCGCCTTCTCGAACTTCTCCAGGAGCGGCAAGAGCGACCGGTCCACCACCACCACCGTGTCCTCCGCGTGGCGCGCGATGTAGGCCAGGTCGTTGGGGTGCAGCCGCAGGTTGAGCGTGTGCATCACCGCGCCCATCGCCGGCACGCCGAAGTACACCTCCAGGTGCTGGTGGTGGTTCCAGCTGAGCGACGCTACCCGCGTCCCCGGCTTCACCCCCAGCCGTGTCAGCGCGTTGGCCAGCTGGCTCGTGCGCTTGTGGAAGTCCGCGTACGTGTAGCGGTGCAGGGACTTGTCCGGGTTGCGGCTGACGATCTCCTGCGAGGCGTAATAGGAGCGCGCACGTTCCAGGAAGTGCGTCAGGGTGAGCGGGAAGTCCATCATGCGACCGGTGAGCATCGGCACCATCCCTTCGGGAGCGGGTGTACGGGGGGCCGATGCTACCGGATGCTTCGCGCCGTGCCCTCCACTCCCCGTGGGGGAGGGCGATGGCGCACCACGTCAATGTCCGGCGAAGGAAAGGCCGGAGCACGCCGGGGGGAAGCCGGGGTCAGCCGAAGAAGACCTGGGCGACCTCGAAGAACTCCTTGGGGACGCGCTTGAGCTCGCGGGTGGCCTCGGAGAGGCGCTCGCTGACGATCTCGTTGCCGCGCAGGGAGGCCATCCTGCCGAACTCGCCGCGGGCCACCATGTCGCACGCATGCACGCCGAACCGGGTGGCGAGCACCCGGTCGTGCGCCGTGGGGGCGCCGCCGCGCTGGATGTGGCCCAGCACGGACACGCGCGTCTCGAAGCCGGTGCGGCGCTCGATCTCCTGCGCGACGATGTTGCCCACGCCGCCCAGGCGGGGCCGGCCGGCCTCGTCCAGCGCTCCGGTGGTGACGAGCTGTTCGCCCTGTTCGGCGGACATCTTGATGCGCGTGCCCTCCGCCACCACGACGATGGAGAAGGTGCGGCCGCCCGCGTTGCGGCGCTGGAGGTGCTGGGCCACGGCCTCCAGGTCGGCGGGGATCTCCGGCACGAGGATGACGTCCGCGCCGCCCGCGATGCCCGCGTAGGTGGCGATCCACCCCACGTGCCGGCCCATCACCTCGCAGACGATGACGCGCTTGTGGGACTCGGCGGTGGAGTGCAGCCGGTCCACGGCCTCCGTGGCGATGCCCACCGCGGTGTCGAAGCCGAAGGTGAAGTCGGTGCCGTTGAGGTCGTTGTCGATGGTCTTCGGCACGCCGACGATGCGCACGCCCTCCTCGGACATGCGCGTGGCGGCGGACAGGGTGCCTTCACCGCCAATGGCGATGACCGCGTGGATGCCATTGCGTTCAATGGCGCGCTTCACGCGCTCCAGGCCGTTCTCCACCTTGAACGGGTTGACGCGCGAGGTGCCGAGGATGGTGCCACCCCGGTGCAGGATGCCGGAGGTGGTCTCCCGCGTGAGGCGGAAGTGGTTGTCGTCCAGCAGGCCCTTCCATCCATCGCGCAGGCCCATCATCTCGAAGCCGTGCTCGCTGGCACGGCGGACGATGGCGCGGATGACCGCATTGAGGCCGGGGCAATCACCCCCGCCGGTGAGCACGGCGACTTTCATGAAACAGGTTCTAGCCCGACCCGGGCTTCGCGCGTGAGGACCGTTTGCAGGGAGCGCCCCCCGGAGGCCCTTCCCGGCCCCCGGGCATGCGGGGGGACGGACGTCCGGGGGCAGACGCGACCGGGGAAGGAGGAGGGCGTATGCTGGCCGGCCCATGAACCTACGCGTGTTCGAGACGGAACAGGAGGCGGCCACCACCTGCGCGGCGCGAATCGCCGAGGCCGTGCGGCACACGCCGGAGCTGGTGCTGGGGCTGCCCACGGGGCGCTCGCCGCTCAACGTCTACCGGGGCCTGTCAATGCTGGCGATGCAGGGGAAGCTGGACCTGTCGCGGGCGACCACGTTCAACGTGGACGAGTTCCTGGGCCTGCCGCCGGAGGACGCGGGCAGCTTCCGCGCGTACATGGACCGGCACCTGTTCCGGCATGTGAATCTGTCAACGGAGCGGATCCACTTCCTCGACGGGTGCGCGCCGGACGCGGAGGCCGAGTGCGCGCGCTACGACGCGGCGCTGGCGCAGGCCGGAGGGCTGGACCTGCTGCTGCTGGGCGTGGGGCCCAACGGGCACATCGCCTTCAATGAGCCGGGTGATGTGTTGACCGCGATGAGCCACCGCACGCGGCTGAGCCGGGAGACGCGGCTGTCGCACATGCAGCCGTTCGGGGACGACCCGTCGCGCGTGCCCATGTCGGCGCTGACCGTGGGCATGGCGGCGGTGCTCCAGGCGCGCAAGGTGGTGGTGCTGGCATTCGGCGTGAACAAGGCGGCGGCGGTGACGGGGATGGTGCACGGCCCCATCACCACGCGGTGCCCGGCGTCGTTCCTCCAGCTCCACCGGGACGTGGAGGTGTGGCTGGACACGGGCGCCGCCAGCGGCCTGCACGGCCGGCGGCTGGAAGAGGCGCGGTCCCGGAGGGACTGACGCCCCCGGGCTCCGCCCCCAGGCTCTCAGGCTCTCAGGCTCTCAGGCTCTCAGGCTCTCAGGCTCTCAGGCTCTATCGACGCTACGGCTTCCGCGCGGAGGCGAGCGTGGGAGCGCCCACTGGCCGGGACGCGGGCTTCTTCCCCGGCGCCTTCACCCGGAGCACCGTCGGAGGCTTCGTGGCGGCGGCAGGCGGCCGGGCCTTGCGTGCGGCGGCCTTCGCCACCGGGGCCCGCTCAGGCACCTTCGGAGAGGGCGGGGCGGCGGGGCGCTGCACCACCACCGGCGGAGGCGGCCGGGTGTGCTCCCAGGCCGACATCACCCGGGCGACGTAGAACTCCGTCTCCCCGTTGCGCGGCACGTGCCCGTTCACCGAACCGGGCCCCGCGTTGTACGCGGCCACCGCGAGCCGCACGTCCCGAAACCTGCGGAGCTGCTCGGCCAGGTAGCGCCCGCTCGCGTCGATGGAGGGCGCCGGGTCGAAGGGGTCCTCCACCCGCATCAGCGCGGCCGTGTCCGGCATGAGCTGCCCGGGGCCCATGGCTCCCGCGGGCGAGATGCGGTGCACCCGCGTCTCCGACTCCACCTGGATGAGCGCCCGCAGCAGCCCCGGCGGGATGCCGTGGCGGCGCTCGGTTTCGGAGATGAGGGGCGTGAGCGGCGGGTGCGCGTCCAGCACGCAGGCGGGCCGGTGCGCCGCGTACGCGCCCAGCGCCCGCGCCTTGGTCTGGAGGAAGGAGAAGGACAGCGGCGACACCTGCGTCCCGCCCAGCCACGCCACGCCCACGTTGAGCAGCACGACCGGCGCGAGCACGCACGGCGTCAGCCACGCCCACCACGGAAT
>NZ_RAWA01000057.1 GCF_003611675.1 Corallococcus sp. CA053C | reverse complement strand
GAGGGGTAGAAGGTGCAGTTCTCGAAGCGGGGGGCGCGGGCCGGGCAGACGGGGCGGCAGTAGATGCGCGTCGTCTTCACGGCCGTGAAGAAGCGCCCGTCGAAGCGGGTGTCCCGCGTGGTGAGCGCGCGATAGCAGGCGGCGGGGTCCAGGCCGTTCATGGGGCCAAGCTCCCACAGGGGACCCGGGCTGTCTGGCCGTTTTCGGACATGGACGTCCCCCGGAGCGACGGGCCGGAAAAAACGATGCCCCGTCCCCAGGAGAACCCGGGGACGGGGCAGTGGCCAGGGTCGGACTTGAACCGACTACCTGCGGATTATGAGACCGCCGCTCTAACCAGGTGAGCTACCTGGCCGTGAAGCCCCGCCCCTATATCGAGCCGGCCGCGTCGTCGCAAGAACTTCGAAACGGGGCCCTCCGGCACCGTAGGACCCGATCCTTCCTGAAGGAGTCTGTACCCGCTGACCTTCGGCACGGTGCCCCCCTGCCCGGGGGGCGTCCCAGCACCTCCCAGGCCTCCGCATTGTGCGGGGGCAGGGTCGGAAGGCCGAAGCAAGGATCCGCTGGAAGCCCTGGACCGCTTGCGTCCAGTGCGGGGAGGCGCCCGCACCCCGCGAGCATCAAGTCATCACTTCGCGGTTTCGAGAGAAGATCAGCCCCGTTCTCTGGACCGCACCCACGCATAGGAAATCGCCGGAGTCGAAGCCGACATGGAGGACTCGCTGGGCGGCATCCCCCAGGAGCGTGGGCCCCATGAGCTTTGCGACGTGCCTGACAGCGAGCGCGGCGTACGCCAGGCACAAGGGGTATTCGGCGTCGTTCCCAAGGCCGTTCTCGCGCCCGTAAGCCACGCGATGAATGGCATCAAGGACGGCGGAGTTCGCGTCGGGCGTGTCCTCGCCCCAGCGCTGCCTGAAAAGCCAGTCAGGGTCATTCGCACTGTAGGGTGCCCCGATAAGATGAAGGTCCGCGGTGACGCGGCCCTGCACGACCGGGTTGAAGAGGCCAAACCACAGACCCGTCACCAGCGCTGGCGGTGGCATCGGCCGCATGACGGTTTCGAGCCACCGCTGGAGCTGTTGGAGATCGCCCCCGATATCCAGTGAACGAAGAGCGGACCAGTCCGGGTGAGGGCGTGCGGTTTCGCAGAATTGAATGACACGCAGGAGTCCTTCCGTGACGGGGACGTCCGACTTCACCACGCGCTCAATTTCACTGAAGAGCCTACCGACGTTGTAGGAGCCCATGGAGTCACTCTACCTGCTGGACATCTCTCCGGGATGCGAGCGGTAGCTTTCGCCATGGCTCTGACGTGGAGCCCAAGCCCCTCTGGCCGCTGCCGGGTATCACGGAGACGGGGGCGCAGCAGGAGGAGGCGCGTCCTCATCTCGCACCCACCGGGCGGGCAGCCTCCGCCTCCGGTGTCTATGAGCGCAGCGGCTCCAGGACCTGTCCCATGGAAGACGAACCTGCCGGTGCGCTGACGGGGCCAACGCGTCCCGGCGCCAACAGTCCTCGCTCTGGGCATGGGGGAGGTGCCGGCGGCTTCGTCCTACGCTCGAACCCGGACGTGTCCTTGCCTTGCTGAAGCCGGGGGTTGCGATGAATCGACGTGAGCTGATGACCGGAGTGATGGCTGCGGGTACCACCCTCCTGCTCACCACGGAAGGGCATGCGGCGGCCGAGCCCGCGCGTCCGCCCGCAGTCCCCCCGAGCCCCGGCAAGCACGCGGTGGTGCCACTGCCCTTCAACCCGACGAAGCTCAAGGGGCTCTCGGAGAAGCTCCTCCGCAGCCACCACGAGAACAACTACGGCGGAGCGGTGAAGAACCTCAACAAGGTGGAGGAGGAGCTGGCGCGCGTGACGAAGGACACGCCGGGCTTCCTGGTCGGTGGGCTGAAGGAGCGCGAGCTGACCTTCACGAACTCGATGATCCTCCATGAGGCGTACTTCGGGAACCTCGGCGGGGACGGCAAGGCGGGCGGCTCCATCCAGAAGCTGCTCGCGGCGACGCATGGGGACTTCGGCAAGTGGGAGGAGCAGTTCCGGGCCACCGGCGCCAGCCTGAGCGGCGGGAGTGGCTGGGTCCTCCTCATGTACAACTTCCACTCCGGCCAACCCCAGACGTACTGGAGCGGCAATCACAGTCAGGCCCTGGCCCAGGGCTACCCGTTGCTCGTCATGGATATGTATGAGCACGCCTATCAGATGGACTACGGCGCGGCCGCCGCCCGCTACATCGACGCCTTCTTCCAGAACGTGAGCTGGGACGCGGTGAATGCCCGCCTGGAGCGGGCCCAGAAGGCCGCAATGGCATTGCGAGGATGAGCTCCTAGCGCCCGGTCAATGCTTGTGGCGGTGGTGCAGGTCCGACACGTGCGGGTGTTCATGCGTGACGGGCTCGTGCCGGTGCGGATGACTGTGGGGCTCCGTGGGGTCCGTGCCAGGGGGATGTGCGTGCGGATGGTGCGCATCGTGGACGTGCAGGTGCTCGTGCTCCAGCGCCGCGTGCGTGTGCATGTGGCCGTGTCGCTCGCGCAGCAGCAGGACGACGCCCGCGGCCATCAACGCGCCCGCCAGCAGGTCCAGGGGGCGCAGCCGCTCGCCGAGCAGGGGCACCGCCACCAGGGCCCCCACGAAGGGCGCCGTGGCGAAGTACGCGGCCTCGCGCGCCGCGCCCAGCAGGCGCAGGGCATAGGCATCCAGGACGATGGACAATCCATAGCTCGCGAAGCCGAGCACCAGGGCCCCGCCCAGCACCTGCGCGGCGGGGAAGGGCTGCCCCGTGAGCCACGCCAGCACGAGCGTGCACACGCCGGAGCCGAGCGCCTTGGTGCGCACGAGCGCGAGCGGATCCTTCAGGGACAGCCGCTGGGTGAGGTTGTTGTCCACGGCCCAGGCCAGACATGCGCCAGCAATGGACAGCACGCCGAGCACATCTCCGTGCAGCTCCCCCTCCTGGAAACCCAGCACCGCCGTGCCCGCCATGACGAAGCCCGCGGCCAGCGCACCGGCACGGCCCAGGTGCTCACCGAAGACGAGCAGCGCCAGGAGGATGGTGAAGGGCCCCTCCAGGTTGAGCAGCAGTGAGGACGTGACACCGGAGAGACGTTGCAGCCCCACCAGCATCAGCACTGGCCCGAGCACCCCGCCGCACAGGATGACCCCGAGTAGCAGGGGGACGTCCTTTCGCCCGAGCCGGGCCTCGCGTCCGGAAGCGCCTGAGCCGCGCAGGCGCCGCAGTGCCTCCAGGCCCGCCAGTCCAAGCCCGCCTCCCAGGTAGAGGAGCGAGGCCAGCACCAGGGGCGTACTGGAGGGCAGCAGCAGCTTCGCCACGGGCGCGCTGAGCCCGAAGAGCGCCGCGGCGGACAGCCCCAGCACCGCGCCCTTCACCCGTGGAGACACCGCCATGGTTCCTCCTCCGTCCACCCAGGGCCCCAACACCCGCAGGTGCTCCCGCCTTCGTCAAGAAGCGCACCCGGGAGCCGCTCGGCCGCTTCGGCGGGCCACCGGCACACCCTGCGGTCGCGGTGCCCGGGGGGAACGTCTCAGGTGAAGCAGCAGGTCGCCGAGGTTGATGCGGCTGTGACACCCATGAAAACGCTATCGGTGTAGGTCAGGGCCACTGGCTCAACAGACGGGCCGGTTTCTGTCTTGCAGGGCACCCTTGATAGGATGCGGATTGCCGTGGCGCAGAGCCGCGGAACTGAATTCAAGCGGGGGGGGGACATGCAATTGGAGAAATGGGCCGAGCGGCGCATCCTCATCTTGGGGATGACCTATCCGAGCTATTCGCGCAAGTACTTGGAGAATGTCTGCACGGGCGGCTTGGACAGCGAGACCCTGCAGATGGTGCGCCTTCATCCAATTCCACTTCGCTACATGGAAGAAGGGAGCCGCTTCCATAGCTTCCAATGGATTTCGGCCCGGGTGATGCCGCACCAGAGTGACCCGCGCCCCGAGAGTCTCCGCGTGGAACCAGACTCCATCCGCGTGGGGCAGCAGATTCCCGCCGCACAGATGCAGGAACGGGTGCGCCTGCTTCGCAAATCGCCGAGCCGTGTCCGCTCCGTGGAGGAACTTCATGCACTGGAGAAATCAGAGCATCGCTCCCTGGGCATCGTGCAGCCCAAGGAGATCACAGGCATCCGGTTGCGGCCCAAGACGGAAGCGGATCGGCGCGACTGGCTGAGGATCGAGCGGCTCCTTTTCCGGCAGCAGGCAATGTTTGGGACACCGAAACGGCTCGACTTTCCCGAGGTAGACTTCGTCGTTTCCTGGCTGTGCGACGACCCGACCTGCAAGGGACACGAGAAAGGGTTGAAGAAGTGGGACCTTCATGAGCTGTACCGCAAGCTCAAAGGGGATCCGATGCGCGACGAGAAGACCCTGGAAATGATGCGCAATCAGCTCAACCTCAAGGAACGCGAGGTCTTCTTCTTCCTGGGCAGTTTCCGTCGTCGGATGTACCAGTTTGGCCTGATGGACACGTTCAGCGCACCCATCGAGCGGCAGCGGTCACTCTTCGAGTGACGGCAAGTGGGGGCCCCTGGTTCACGATCGTGACGATGATGTTCTCGGGCTTGATGTCCCGGACCTGGGAGCACGGTTGGACACGGTGAAACAACGGGGCCGGCTCCGCTAGCGACTGTCCGCCCGCCCGGAGGACCTGGCGAGCAGCAAGCGGGATGACACCCGGGTCCCCGCAGACCATTGGTCCTTCCAGACCCCTGGCCCGAGCACCCAGGCCACTGCTTTGTCATTGGCGGGGCATGGGGCCCCTGGCTTGCGGTGTTTCAGATGTGTTACGAAAGTGTCACGACAGAGTAACAAAACGGCCCCTGTCCACTCAGCAGCCCCCCGAGTCCCCATGACGCCCGCTCCTGCTGTTCTCCGCTTCTCGAAGCGTCGCCCCCCGTTTGCCCGGATGGCCACGCTGCTCCTGTCCCTCGGGGTGTCCGCGGCAAGCCTTCCCGCCCGGGCCCAGGCTCCCGCTCCCAAGAGTGCGCCTGCTCCCAAGGTTGCTCCCGCTGCTTCCACGAAGGTGCGCATGGCCATGACCGCCGCGTTCGTGTCGGAGAGCGGCATGCCCGTCTATGGGCGCATCGCCACGTACCTCAGCAAGAAGCTCGGCGCGGAGGTCAGCTTCATCACCGGGCAGTCCTACGGGGACGTGGACAAGATGCTCGATGCGGGCTCCGTCGAGGTCGCCTTCGTCTGCGGGCTGCCCTACGTCCTCAAGCACGACGCGAACAAGGACTCCGTGTCCCTCATCGCCGCGCCGGTGATGAAGGCCGCGCGCTACGCCAACAAGCCCAAGTACTTCTCCGACCTGATCGTCCGAAAGGACAGCAAGTTCAAGAAGCTGGAGGACCTGCGCGGCGCGACCTTCGTCTACAACGAGGAGACCTCGAACTCGGGCTACAACCTGCCCCGCTACAAGATGCTGAAGCTGGGCCTGACCCAGGGCTTCTTCGGCAAGGTCCTCCGCTCGGGCTCCCATGAGGAGTCCATCCGCCTGGTGGCCACCGGCAAGGCGGATGCGAGCTATGTGGACAGCCTGGTCCTCGACTTCGACCGGGAGACCAGCAACGGCTGGGCCAGCGAGGTGAAGGTCATCGACTCGCTCGGGCCCGCGGGCATTCCCCCGGTGGTCGTCTCCGGCAAGGTGTCCGCGGAGCTCCGCCAGCGCATCAAGCAGGCCCTCCTCACGATGAACAAGGATCCGGATGGGCGCCGCATCCTCGATGACGCGCTGGTCGACCGCTTCGCCGAGGTGGACGACAGCAACTACAACGACGTCCGTCAGCAGTACCAGGCGGCCGTGAAGGCGGGCTTCACCACGATCAAGTGACGGGCCCTCCGCGCCCCCACCCGGCCCCCTTTAATTGGAACTGCGCATGAGTCCGAGTCCACGACGCGATGTGAAGCGCCCCAGGGCCTGGGCCCGCTGGCTGCTGCTGGGCGCCCTGACGTGTGCCGGGGCAGCCCTGGCCGACCCGGGGGTGAGCGCGACGGAGGTGGTGCTCGGTCAGCCCGCCGCGTTCAGTGGACCGTCCGCGGGGCTCGGGGTGGAGATGTGGCGCGGGGCCTCGGCGGCCTTCGCGGAGGCCAACGCCGCTGGCGGCGTCCACGGCCGGAGGGTCCGCATCGTCGCGGCCGACGACGCGTTCAATCCCGAGCAGGCTGCCCCGGCCGCGCTGCGGCTGCTCAAGGAACAGCAGGTCTTCGCCCTCTTCGGCGGGGTGGGGGATGCCACGCTGATGAAGGTCCTCCCGGTGCTGCTGCGCGCCTCGCAGCGGGAGCAGGCCCTCTACTTCGCCCCGGCGTCGGGCGCCCAGCCGCAGCGCGAGCCACCCTGGGAGACGGCTGTGTTCAACGTCCGGGCCTCCTACCGCCAGGAGATCCGCGCCATCGTGGATGCCTTCATCGCGCTGGGCCGCCGCCGCATCGGACTGTTCGTCCAGAACGACGCCTTCGGTGCCATTGGCCGGGACGCCATCCTCCGCGCCCTCCAGGACTACGGCATCAAGCCGGTGGCGGATGCCACCTACCGCAAGGGGCAGGACTACGCCACCAGCACCCGTCCGCAGCTCGACGTGCTGCGCGCCGGCGGAGCGGACGTCATCATCGCCATCGGGACCTCCCAGGCCTGCGCCGCGCTGATTCGCGACGCGCGCCTGTCCGGCTGGGACATCCCCATCCACAGCCCCTCCGTGGTGGGCGCGGATGCGCTCGTCTCGCTGCTTCGCGACGAGGAGCAGCGCGTGCACAAGCCGCTGTTGGACAACCTCATCTTCACCCAGGTCGTCCCGTCCTACGACGACACGGGCCTCGAGCTCGTCCAGCAGTACCGGGCCGCCATGGAGCGCTACCGCCCCACGGCCCCCGCGGGAGTGGGGGGCGGCTATACACCGCCCGCGCTCTACAGCTTCGGTTCGCTGGAGGGCTACCTCAGCGCCCGGGCGTTCCTGGCCGTCCTGGACAAGGCGGGCCCGGAGCTGACACGCCAGCGATTCCATGAGACGGCCGAGGCGATGGGGAAGTTCGACCTGGGGCTGCGCGCCGTCGGGGAGCTGTCGCCCACCCGGCACCAGGTGTTGAGCAAGGTCTGGTTCACCTATTTCACGGCCGACGGCTGGCGGACGACGTCCGCGCCAGGGACGGTGCTTCGTTGAGCGGCCTGGGGGAGGGACGCGTGCTTCCGTGGAACCCGCTGTCGCTGCGGTTGGGGCTCGCCGCCAAGCTGCTGCTCATCAGCGCGGGCGTGACGTTCCTGGTCTGCGTGACGTTGATGCTCCAGGCCTCCTCCCGGCTGACCACGACGATGCGGAGCGCCTTCGCCGTGAATGGAGAGGCGCTCGCGCTGTCCCTGGCCTCGGCCGCCGAGCAGAGCGCGGGCGGGAACATCGCCCTGCTCCAGAGCGCCATCGACTCCGGCCAGACGCTCGCCAACGTTCGCTACATCTACATCGAGGAGTCCGATGGAACGATTGTCGCGCACACCTTTGTCCCGACCTTTCCCGTGGGCATCGAGCGCTTCAATCCCGTGGCCCTCGGTGAGCTGTCGGACGGCACGCGGGTGAAGGTGAACCCCGGCCTGGAGTTCACGGCCTACGGCGATCACATCCGCGCCATCGACGTGGCGGCCCCCATCTCCGGCGGGGCGCTGGGCACGGTGCACGTCGGCATGGACCTCGACGCCATCGCGGCGGAGGTCGCTTCCCTGCGCTGGGCGCTGGCCCTCGGGGCGGGCGTCATCCTGCTGCTCGGGGTGCTGCTGAGCTACTTCGCCTACAACCTCATGCTGCTGCGCCCCTTGCGGCACCTGGCGCAGGTCACGGGCCGCATCGTCGAATCCAATGACCTGGCGCAGGTCGTGACGGTGACCTCGCGGGACGAGCTGGGCCAGTTGGCGGGCTCGTTCTCGAAGATGGTGGAGAAGTTGCGGCAGTTTCAATCCAGCCTCCGCGGCTCCGTGAGCGTGCTGAAGGACTCGGCGAGCCGGCTGGACGCGGACACCTCCGAGCAGAGCGCGATGATCAACCGGCAGGCCGCGGCCCTGCAGCAGACGCGCGTCACCATCGAGGAGATCAACCAGACCTCCCAGATGGCGTCTGGCCGCGCGAAGTCCATCCTCGAGGTGGCGGAGCGCGCGGACGAGGTGGTCCGCACCGGCGAGGACGCGCTCCAGCAGACCCTGGGCGGGCTCAATGAAATCCAGGGGGTCGTCCAGCAGATGGCGCAGATGATCACCCAGCTGGGGGAGCGGACCGCGCAGATCCACGGCATCGCGGAGACCGTGAGGCAGCTGGGCGCCCAGTCCAACATGCTGGCCATCAACGCCGCCATCGAGGCGGCCCGGGCCGGTGAGTCCGGCCGGAGCTTCGGCGTCGTCGCCCGGGAGATCCGTGCGCTGGCGGATCAGTCCATGCGCGAGACGCACCGGGTGACCACCATCCTCTCGGAGGTGGGGGACACCGTGGCTCAGGCCGTGAAGAACTCGGAGAACGGCGCGCTGCGACTGCAGGTGGGGTTGGCCCAGGTGGCGGTGTCCGGCGACAAGCTCCGGGAGCTGTCCGGCATCCTCACGGAGAGCACCTCGGGCGTGAGGCAGATCGCCGCTGCGGTGAGCCAGCAGAGCCTGGGGGTGGATGAGATCTTCACCGCGCTCAATAGCCTGGACGCGATGATGGTGGAGACCACACCCCGGGTCGCCTCCACCCAGAAGGCCGCCAGTGCCTTGAAGGACCTCTCCGTGAACGTGTCCGAGCTGGTGAGCCACTACAACGCCTGAGCGCCGCGCGGGCCGTCTGGTCTGTACAGGACGCAAGGCCTGTCTTGCGGGGCCGTTGTCGCCGGGGCGAAGTCGCGGTGGCGTGGGGTGCCATCCGAGGGCCTCTCCATGCCGTCGAACCGCCTGCTCATCTTCAGCCCCACGGCCTTCCACCCCGCGGGCCACCAGCAGTCATACCTCACCGGGCTGGGTGACGCGCTCGCGCGCCGGGGCATGGAGGTCCACGTCCATGGTCTGGCGGGGAGCGTGCGCTACCCCGCGTCCATCGTCCCGCACATGGTCGGGAAGGACACGGGGTCGGGGTTCCGTTCGGAGTACCGCGAGCGGTGGGGGCCCCTGGGGGACGTGGTGTGGGGCACCGCGCGCCTCACCCGCCAGCTGCGCCTGCTGAACGCGTTGGAGCACGTGCACGACGCGCTCGGGGGGCCGCCGCTGCTGTTCGAGACCTTCGAGTACCTCTCGCTGGCGGCGCACCTGTCGCGGGCGCCCCGGGCGCACCGGCGGTTCTGCATCTTCCACGATACGCACTTCAACCTGACGCACGCCTCGCCGCTCGCGGGCGCCTACAAGCTGCTGGCCCGCCCCTTCGCGCGGCACATCCTGCGCAGCGTGGACAGGTGCTTCGTGCACGCCTCCGGGATGCGGGAGAACCTGCTGGAGAACCTGGACCCCGGGCAGGGCTGCGCCGACAAGGTCGAGGTGCTTCCCTATGGCGCGCCCCATCCCGACACCCTGACCTCCGTGGACCGCGCCACGGCACGGGCCGGGCTGGGCCTCCAAACGCAGCGCAAGCTGGCGCTCGCGTTCGGCACCCTGCGCGCCGACAAGTGCTTCCGGCTCGTCTTCGAGGCCCTGGCGCGCCGTCCCGAATGGGAGCTGCTCATCGCGGGGCCGGAGGGCGACGTGTCGTACCGGGAGCTCCAGGCCCTCATCGAACAGACGCGAGTCCGTGAGCGGGTGCACCTGTTCCCTGGCTTCGTCCCCATGGAGGAGCACCCCCGGTTCTTCTGGGCCGCGGACGCGGTGCTGAATCTCTACGACGAGAGCATCCGCCACGAGAGCGGGACGGCGCACCTGGCCCGCGCCTTCCTGCGTCCGATCATCGCGGGAGGCCCCCCGGACCTCCACCGCTACGTGCAGGAGACAGGGGCCGGCTGGTCCGTGGCGCCCCTGACGGCCGGGCGCCTCGCGGAGGTGCTCGGGCAGGCCGCCCGGCTCGGAGAGGCGGAGCGCAGGGAGATGGAGCAGCGCATCCACGCCGCGGCGGTCGAGCGCTCCTGGGATGCCGTGGCGTCGCGGGTGGTGACAGCGCTGGGGCCAGGTGGAGACTTCCCCTCGCGGACGTCAGTGTCTGGGCAAGCCGTGCATTCGCAATGATGTACGTCCGTGCGAACTTTGACTTGCTGCTTCGCCGGGTGCTACTCACACTCTGAGTCCGTCCATCCCACGATGTGCAGCAGCTCCACGAGACGAGGCCATGCCTCGCCGCTGCGATGGTGGCAGGCGGGTGTGCGGGACGGTGTGTGACAGAGGCCCTGAGTAGCCTGGCAGCAACTGCGTCGCTGAGGTTTGCCATGTCTTCACCTGACGATAGCGGTACGCCTGACAAGCAAGCCCGCACCGAGTCGCAACAGCCCATCCTCGGGCCGCGCGTCGGGCGACTGGTCGGCGTGAGCCTGGAGGGCCTGCCGCTGGTGCAGTTCGAAGGTTGCCCCGGACCGGTCCTGGCACGGAACTTTGTAGCGCTCGACATGACACAGCTCCGCGTGGCCGCAGGGGAGCAGCGGCAGGCCGTCCTGCTCTTCGAGGAGGGTGACCCGGCGCGGCCCCTGCTTGTCGCCCTGGAGCAGGGCTCCGGTACGCCCTCCCTGCTGGAACAGCTCCTGGAGGACGCGGCCCGTCCCGGAAGCTCCGAGACTCCCGCGCCCGCTGAACCCGCGCCCGCCACGGAAACCAGGGCAAGGAACTCCGTGCCGGAGGATCGTGTCGTCCTGGGCGCCCAGCGGGAGCTCGTGCTTCAGGTGGGCGAGGCGAGCATCACGCTGCGCAGGGACGGCACCATCCTCCTGCGAGGCGTCCGGGTGGAGAGCCGCGCCTCGGGGCTCCAGCTCATCCGCGGTGGTAAAATCGAGTTGAACTGAGTCCTACGGAGACACGCATGGGAAAGCACCTCTCGGGCGCGGGCAAGTTGAAGGCACGGCTCAAGCGCGATCACGACTACCGGAACAAGGGCTACAAGCACATCAAGGGAAGTGGAGGGCGGAAGTTCGTCTACGGGAATCTGGAGGTCATCCAGAACGTGCTCCAGACCCGTGGCACGCGTGCCCGTGACAAGGGGGTGAAGGCGGGTAGCAGGCTTCACGCTCGGCGCTACACCTTCACGCATGGCAACAACTTCCAGATCGGCCAGTCCCCTTACGTCAACCAGGGGCATCACCTGCTTCCGGAAGAGGCGTTCTCCTACTTCGAAAGCGACCAACTCCGGATGCTCCAGGGGGTGGACTACAACATCAACAACGGGGAGAACATCATCTTCCTCCCCGCGAGGCAGCGCGACTCGGAGTTCCACCAGCTGCCGTTCCACCAGGGCAGTCATCCCGCCTATACCGAGCAGGTCGACGAGGACATGGAGGGAGTCAGACGCGCATTGGATGAGGCCCTGAAGAATGACAAGAAGCACAAGGAGTGGAATCCTCCCGAGGCTCTCAAGGACCGACTGATGAATCTCCAGGCGAAATACTGGAGGATGCTGGTTGCCGCCGGTCCCATCTCCATCAACAAGTTCGTGAAGCCTGCGCCCAAGAAGAGGGGCATCACGAAGAGCAAGAAGTCCTGAGCGAGGAGTCGATTCCGGTGAGCTACTACCCCTGGGTGAGAGACGACGAGGACCAGTCCTTTGCGTGGATGGAACCGCTCCGCAAGGACCCGATGGATGGCAATGGCTACCTGCTGACGAAGGGAGTGCCCTGCAAGAATTGGTTTCCGGAGGGGCTCATCTTCGATCTGTCAAAAGAGAAGGGCAGCAAGCTGACGGACAGCATCCCCAATACCTCCGCCCTGCTCGTGGTGTCCACGAAGCTCAAGGGCATCCTGGAGAAGGAGACGCCCCAAGGCACTATTGAGTTCCTGCCGGTGCGTCTGCGCACCCCGCGCAAGAAGACGCTGGACACGCCCTACTTCATCGCCAATGTATTGGGCACCGTGGCTTGCATGGATGCCAAGAAGTCAGACTTCACGATGGACACCATCATCAAGGACCAGGTGGAACATTTCCGGCGGCTGGTGCTCCAGGAAAAGAAGATTCCCAAGGACGCGAAGCTCTTCCGGCTGGCGGAGCAATCCCGGCTCATCCTCATCCGAGAAGATCTGGGTCAAACCATCATCGACGAGGATTGCACCGGGATGATCTTCCAGGAGCTGGAGGACTACGGCTCCGAGTTCCGCGAGCGGGTCGGCACGTAGACGCTCCGCGACCGGCGGAGGACAGGCGACAGCTCATGCTCCAGATGGACCTCATTCGCGAGAACGCGCTCACGGCCGTCGAAGATCTCGAGGACGGCCTCCGCCAGCCCCTGACGCCCCTCCAACGCGAGGAACTGCTGACCCGGCTCTCCACCTATCGCCGTATCGCCGCCATTGGCGCGCTGCTGGCGGAGGCAGACGTCCTGGCGTTCCGCCACGACCTGCGCCTGTCCGCGACGGCCCGCCGGGAGTTGCTGCTCTCCGACTCGGACCCGGCGGCCCCGATCCGGTTCCGCTGCGCCAGTCGGGTGGAGCCCCTGTTCGACGCGCTCGCCGCCGGTGAGATCGGCCTCGCTTGCGACCTCGCCCAGCATTCCCCACCTCGCTGGGTGGCGGACGAGGAGTTCGAGGACGATTTCCGTTACGCCGACTTCTTGCGCGAACACCTGCTCGCGGAGGCGAAGGCTCCTTCTCCAGGTGCCGAGCGGGCGCTCGCGGCCTTCCAGCAATGCTCCGGCGACAGCGGCTCCCCGCGGCTCACCGTGTGTGAGGCGCTTTCCCTCGGCGCGCAGGACGCCTTCGATGCCGCCCTGGAGGACCT
Organism: Corallococcus sp. CA053C; assembly: GCF_003611675.1. Lineage (GTDB taxonomy): Bacteria > Myxococcota > Myxococcia > Myxococcales > Myxococcaceae > Corallococcus. Next base: position 20,002 of record NZ_RAWA01000057.1, on the reverse strand, counting down.
GCTTGTCGAGCGCGAGGCGGAGTTCCGGAACAAGGGTCCTCCGCTTCATCCCATGCGCTTCCACACCGAGCGCCACGTCTTCATCGAAGGACTGGCCCTGCTGCGGCTGGCCGAGGAGCGCGGCCTTCGCGTGCAGCCCGAGTACCGGATGATGCCAGGACTCGCCCGGCGCTGACGCCCCACCTCATTGTGCCGTGGGCGCCCGCACGTGGAGCGCTGCCCGCTCCCCCGACCACCCCCAGAGCCATGCCAGGATGCCGGAGGTCGGTGCATGGCCCCGCGCGAAGCTTCGCGCCGCCATGCAGACGGCCAGGGCACCCGTTGCCGCTCCCACGCCGCCCCACGCGTCCACGGGAGCCCACTGGGGCAACTCCCTCAGCGGGAAGCCGTCCATCCGCACCTGGGCGTAGCCCCAGTCCTGGGCTCGCTGCATCGTGCCGTCGACGTCCGTGAAGACAAGGCCCGTCTCCCGCCCCCGGTCCTCCAGGTTCCCGAGCACCTCGGCGAGCACCGACGTCAGCGCGACGCCCAGGTGGGGCTGGCCGGAGAACAGGTGGGCCGGCTCGGAGGCGGAGGCCATCGCATCGATGTACGCGTGGACAGATGCGCTCCGGCGGGCCGCCGTGTCCACCTTCTCCACCAGCACGAAGGCCGCGCACTCCCCTGGCATCAATCCCGCGGGCCGGTTGGGTGTCTTCAGCAATCGCAGTTCTTCCAGCGCGTCCAGCCACTCCGGCTCGACGAGGCTGTCAATCCCTCCCACGATACATCGCTCCACCGCGCCCGACCTCAGCGCGCGCTCCGCCGCGCGCAAGGCGGTGACGAAGCCAGGGGAGTCACCGAAGAAGAGCTCCTGCTGCGAGACACCGCCCGGCAACGTGGCCTGCGCGAGCAGCCGGGGCAGCAGCGTCCGTGAGTACCGCTCCCGTAGCACCTCCGCGAGCAGGGGCTCCTCCTCGGAGACTTCCGCCTCTCCGGAGTCCTCTTCCTGCCCGGAGGCGGCCGCCTCTTGCTTCGCGGCCTCGCGCGCATGCCGTTCCCCGGCGGCGAGGAGGAAGCCGCTCGGCAGGTTGAGGAAGAGGCCTGTCCGGGGGCCTGCGGTCAGCCCGGTCTGGTGGACGAGGTCCGCCAGGGCCGCCACGCCCAGCCGCACCAGCCGTCCCACGCCGCTGAAGCCCTGCGTGAGGTGGGGGATGGAATGCCCCGTGACCGGCAACTCCTCGCCTGAGTCCTCGTCCACGACCGGAGTGCCCTCCATCGCTCCCGGCCGTGCCACGCCGACCCGTGCGGCCGCGCAACTGCCCACCACACCCTCCCCCAGGGACGACACCAGCCCCAGCCCGGTCACCACGAGCGCACCCGGAGGCGGAGGGCGCTCGCGGAACACCGGCGGAAAGAGCGGCGCGTCCTTCACCGGCAATGCCTCCGGGACGGCGACGGTGCGCGACAGCGTGCGGAAGGAGCCCAGGGCCAGGCTCCCACGTATCGCAGGCCGGAGGGCTTGCAGCGCCTTGCATTGCCGCAGCGCCCAGCTTCCAGTGGAAAGCTGGCATGCACCCTGGGTGCGCACGGCCAGCTCCAGTGCCAGCGTCGCGCGCCTGCGCATCGGGCCCGCGGTGAGGGCCTCCAGGAGCGGCTCGGCTCCAAAGGGCTTCCCCGCGAGGTAACGCCCCTGAGGTGGGAAGTTCCCCTGGGCCTCCTTCCACCAGCGCTCCATCCTCTGGGGTTCGGGTAAGGGAAGCGCGGCCTCGGGGCCGAGCGGCGTGGATTCCTCCTCTTCGGGAGCATCCGGCGTCCAGGCCTCACGGGACACCTTGAGGTCCCCGGTGAGGATCAGGCCGGTGATGGCGCAGAAGGCCTCCGCGGCCACGGGCGCGACGGTCTCGTCTCGCATGGCCTCGAGCAGGGGCCCCACGGTGGCAATGCGCCCGCTCAGCCCCAGGGCCCAGAGCGCGTCCCGCCGCAGCGCCGGCTCCGACAGCGCCTGGAGGAGGAGGTCCACGTCCTCGAGGCCGCCGCCCAGCGCGAGCAGCGCCGCGGGCCCACCCCAGCCCGGCCCGCGGCGGCGGACGGCCTCGATACAGGTGTTCCAGGCACCGGAGTGTCCCCGCAGGAAGGCTGTCTCCAGCGCCGCGTTGCGCACCTCCGGCACGTCCGAACCGAGGGCGCGATCCATTGAGAGAGAACTCAGTCGCGTGGGAAAGCGACCGGCGGCACGCAGCACCGCGCAGGCCAGCGGTGCATGGTTCGCGGCGAGGAGCCCGTCCAGGTCTTGAGCGGGATCCGCCTCCCATTGCGTGAGGATGGAGAGCACCCGGGTCTGGACCGCTGGAGTGGCATCCTTCAGGAGCTCGTGCAGCCGAGACACCGCATCCACGCGGCGGGTGAGCTCCAGGGCCCGTGCCGCCCCCTGGCTCGTCGCCTCCACGTCGACACAGAGCGCGGTGAGCACGGCATCGAGCTCTTCCGCTCCACCCTGCATGAGGAGGGCGGAGCATGCGCAGGCGACGGTCTCAAGCTCCTCCGAAGCCAGGGCGGGCCGCAGCAACTTCCGCGTGACTGGTGGTCCGCCCAGCACCAGTGCGTCAAGACAGGCGAGCAGCCGCTGCTCGGGGCCTTCCAGGAGCTCCTGGAGGGTGTAGTCGGGAGCGACCAGCCCCTGTTCGCGTTGTCCCCAGAAGAAGGCGGCATCCGCGAGGAAGTCCCGCGCCATGTCCATTCGGGGCGAGGCATCGTGAGGCGCGGAGGTCGGGCCGGTGAGGCGATGGGCTTTCATGGAGAGCATCCGCGCGTTCTTCCGGCGACGTGCCTAGACATCCTCTTCGCAGCAGAGGCACCTGGCCGGCCCCTCGCCACCGCCCATGGCGATGATGGGACCCTGCATGACCGGGAAGGGGGGCGTGTTCTTGTCGTTGTGAAGCATCAGGTCGAAGGCGCGCGCGACGTTCTTGCCCTCGAACTTCACGTCGAAGGAGTAGTTGACGAACTCGGCCTTGCCCTTGGTCTTGCTTGACGCCACGCCGCCTCCGGCCGTGCCGGCTTCGTCACCCGTGCTGGTGCTGAAGTTCGAATCCTTCACACAGACCGGGTTGCCCGCCACGGACACCTTCTTGGTGCCCTTCGCGGTGTCCGAGGACTGCGCCACGTTGGGATAGGGAATGGGCACCGGCCCGGCCGGAGTGGGGGTCTTGCACACGTCTGGGAATGCGGCGGTGACGCCACCACTGTCCTTCGTCACCACGGACAGCTTGTTCACTCCGGTATTGACAGACACGGGCTACCTCCAATGCGGATGCACTTCCCTCAAGTCTTCTTCGCCACCGTGATTCGCAGCCCACGGATGTCATGGATGCCGTCCCGCAGCACCACGTGTCCCCGCCACAGCAACACCACCTGGTTCTCATCCGGATCCAGGATGACCGTGTCCAGGGGCATTCCGGGCCTGGAGTCCTCTCCGCCGGCCTGTTCCACCGTCACTTCCGGCGCCTGGCCGGGGAGCGCGAAGGACAGTCTGCCTTGCGGGGATGCTCCCGCGATGACGATGGGCTCGTCACCCCTCAGGTGACCCGGGGCCACCAGCCCCGGCGCTCCCGCGTTGAAGAAGCGCCGGTCAAAGTCTTTCGGCAGCAGCGGCTTGCGCGTCTTGTTCCAGGCTTCGTCGTAGGTGCCGGCGTATCTCGCGCGCGGCTGCCAGTGCGGTGATGTGAAACCGAACCCCGCTGGCCTCACCTGCTGGCCGAAGTCGCGCACGGGGTCCACCGGGTCCTCCAGGTTGGGCAGCATCAGTCCCTCCTCGAAGTGGCGCGGGCTGGCCCGGAAGCCCGTGCCCACGGGGTTGCGCGGCTCGAAGGTGGGCCGCTGCGCGTCCGTCCGGTCCCAACCTCCGAACGCGCGCTCCCACGTCAGCGGAAGCCTGTCGAAGGACAGGGGCTTCGTCGCGGCCACGCGCCCCAGGTTCTTGAACCACGTGCGCTCGCCCACCACTCGCACGGCCTTCTTCAATGGGCCTGCCTGCAGCACCACCAGGGCCTCCGTGGCGCCCTTCTTCTCCGGATACGCATGTCCCAGGAGCACCACGTCCGTCGCGGGTTTGAGGAAGGCTCCCTCGGGCTCGTACCGCTCGCTGGACTCGCCGGGCTTGCCCCAGGACTCGCCACTCCAGTTGACGGGCACCTGCTGATCCGCGAGTCGCAGCCCCGTCGCCGTCAGCGTGTAGGTGGCCTTGACCACGATCAGGAGCAGGGGACGCCCCTCCTCGTCCGCCAGCCCCATCAGGGCGTGGGCGAACGGCGTTTCGTTCTCGATGGAGGGGTGTCCCATGGATGGCTGTACTCACCGCCCCGCGGTGAAGCCCTTTCGGAACGCCTGGACCGTAGGTGTTCCCCCGGGGCCCACCGTCACCGTGCCGGTGTCGCCCTCCAGGCTCGCCAGGGTCTCCTTGCCCTTCACGAAGCGCACGGTGGCGATGGCCCGGATGGCCTCACGTCCGTTCTTCTCGCTCCGCCCCAGCTCCTTCAATGCATGCGCGGCGACGTTCAACGCCAACTCCAACGCCAGCCGCCCCGGTTCATCGTCCAGCCCCACCCAGTCCACCTCGAAGCGCAGCACCTGCCCTCCCAGCGAACCCTCGCTGGGCCAGAACTGTTCGGTGATGCCCTTCGCGAGCTGCTCCGCCAGCTTCTGCAGATCCGACCGCGTTGGAAGGGGCCGCACCATCCCGGGCACCTGCGCGAGCCTGCCCGCGTCCGTCACCGTCACCGCCACCACGGACGCCAGATCCACGTACGTCACCGACTCGGACCGCGACAGCGCCTCCTTCTTCAACGCCAGCAGCACCGCCTCCTTCGGGAGGTAGTCCAGCAGCTCGCCGCTCACCTGATGGCCATGCGCCAGGTGCAGCGTGACGCCAATGGCAGGCAGGTCCTCGCCCGTCCGTCCCCGCGCCACCAGCGACGCGAGCTGCTCCAGCAGCTTCTCCACCCGCCGTGCCACCAACCGCTGCACGTTGTCCATGCGCATGCGCTCCTACCAGCGGGTCAGGGAGGGGAAGCCACGGGGCCGTAGAGCTGCTCTTCCAACGCGTGAATCATCTCCTCCATCTCCGCGCGGGAGCGCTTCTCCACGACATACGCCGTCAACAAACGCAGACAGAGCGGTTCACACCCGGCGGAGATCTCGCTGTTGATCGTCAGGTGCTCGATGACCTGCTCCTCCTGCGCATCCCCGAACACGTCCACCCAGGCGACGAAGGGATGGTAGGTGCCCCCCTGGTCGTGCGGCACGTCGTCCTCCGTGGGGGCGTATTGATTGAAGATGACCCCCCGGGCGAGCTCCGTGCAGAGCGTGCTGAAGATGAGTGAGCCGTCCCTGTCCGGAAGGGGCGCCATCCACCCCGTCCAGGCGTCCTTCGTCTGCTGCGCCACGGACTTGAACAGCTCCAGCCAGTACATCTGCGACATCAGGTACTGCTCCTCGTCCTCCCGGTAGCCGGAGAAGGGGAACTTCGGGTGCTTCTTGAGGGCGGTGAGGGCGTCCATGGGAGGGGGTCCGTCAGATGTTGAAGGCTTTTCCCGCGAGGACTTCGACGTCCATCCGGATGCCTCCTCGCAGCGCGGGCTTGGGGAAGCTCATCTTCACGACGGCGGAGACTCCGGCCGGCGGACGGGCCAGGACCCACCGTGTGAGCTGGGCGAAGGCCGTGGCCCGTTCCTCCTTCTCCCGCTTCGTCAGCATCGCATAGACGGCGCCGGCCAGCGCCACGCCCTGGGCCGCGGGCGGCGGCATGGGCTGCATCCAGGGCAGGGACTTCTCCAGCCCACCGCCCTGCGCTTGAACGCGGCCCCGGTGGTCCTCGGGGCACTTCGTCCGTGTCTTGGTATCCGTATCGGCGATGGTGCGGGGGAAGGTCCGCTCCGCCGCTTCATTCGCCACGTAGACGGCGGCCACCGTGGTGCCCACCACCACGATACCGAAGGCGATCCAACCGGGCGGACCGAACGCGAGCAGGGGTGCAGCGGGGGCGACTGCGGCCATGTTTCAGTCCCTCAGACTTTCTTGGACAGCGAATGGGCCAGCGAGCGCATGAGGAAATCCATCTTCGTGTCCGAGGTCATCAACGGGTCCTTGAGAAACCCCTGCACGTCCTCGGACGCGTGGAAGGCGGAACCACAGACGAAGGCGATGAAACACCACTTCGCCAGGTCCGCGTCGCGCCGGATGCCGTAGGCCCGGGCCACCTTCAGGTCGGCCGACACCCGCTCCTCCAGCGCTGGCCGCTCCACGGCGGCGACGGGTTCGGGCAGCTGCTGGGCGAGGTATTCGATGACGCGTCCGACGAACGCCTTGTCGAGCGCGCTCTCGAAGTCCTGCACCTGCTTCGGGGAGATCGTGAGCATGGTCGCGTCTCAGGGGGCCGCACGTGAAGCGCTCGGGGGACGGGCAAAGCGTAGCAGGCCGCCGTCCTCGGCTTCGGTGAAGAAGCAGTCGACCTCCGCGTAGAGCTCCGCCTGCTGTTGGGGCGTGCAGGTGGGAAGGAAGGTCCTCAGCACGCGCGGGTCGTAGAAGCGAAAATAGAGGCGCTTGCCGGTCGACTCCTCCTGCACCTTCAAGAACCTGCGCAGGTGTCTGCGCACGGCATCGAAGGGACTCGCTCCGGTCAGGAAGATGCCCCAGCTGCGGCCCCAGCCCGTTCCGATGAGGCGCTCGAGCAGCGCCTCCTCCTTCGTCAGCTCCACGAGGTACGGGGCGACGGAGGCCAGCTCCTCCGCCTCCGGCCCTTCGTAGAGTGAGCGGTAGGGCGCTCCAGCGCGCTTGAGCAGTGAAAGCACGCGCGGATCCCGGGCCGCGTCGAGCACGGCATAGACAGGCCCCGGGAGGGCCCGAAAGGCTTCGAGTGCCTTGGCTTCCATGGGAGGGCTCATGCGGACTTGCGCTTCTTCTCGCACTCCTCGCAGAACGGGGTGCCCTCGATGGCGGCGAGCTTGAGCGCCTCGGCCTGCGCGGAGGGTGGGGCGGCCGCCGCGAGCATCTGGACCTTGCTGCCCTTCATCTTGATGTCCGAGGAGCCCTCAATCGTGAAGGTCTTCGCCTGGAGCTGCACCTTGCCGGACTTCTCGACGTGGATGACGCGCTTGCCGTTGACGATGATGGAGAACGTGTCGGCCTTCAGCTCGAAGGTCTTCGCGAGCCACGCCGCCGGTTCCGTCACCTGCAGGTGCGTCGTCTTGCTCTGCTCGCCCGTGTCCTTGCCCACGGTCACCGTGGCGCCCCCAGTGACCTCCGAGTTCCAATCCCCGCCGACCTTCGCGTCCTTGTCCTTCGCGATGGTCTCCTGGCGGCTGCCCAGGACGAGCTCCGTGTAGGCCGCGCCCGTCTGGCGGAACGCAAGGCCGCCCACCGCCTCGTTCATCGCGAGCCCCACGCTGACGGCGTAGCCGCCCCCGATGGTGAGCGCCTTGGCCGCGCCCACCGTCTCCGCCGCCGCCTGCGTGATGGTGCCCGTGAAGGTCTTCGCCACGACGATGGACTGGTTGCCTTCCACCTCCTCGGAGTGGTCCGCCACCGTGCCCGTGGAGCGGTTGCCGCGCACCTGGAGCGTCTGGTCGCCCTCCACGAGGCTCGCGTCATCCAGCGAGACGGACAGCGTCTGGTGGCCTTCGATGGTCCGCACACGGACCTTCTTCACCAGCAGGTCCTCGTAGCCCACCACCGCCTGGGCCTTGTCGTTCTCCGTCAGCAGGTCCTTGTCCTTCTGCGCGTGGATGAAGATCTCCTCCTCGCTCGCGGCATCCTCGATGCGGAACTCGTTGAAGCCGTCGCTGCCCAGGCTGGAGGCGCTCTTCAGCGTCGACTTCGTCTTCTCGTCCGGCAGGGCGTACGGCGTGGGGTTGGTTCCGTTGTAGACGGTGCCCGCGATGAGCGGCCGGTCGGGGTTGCCCTCCAGGAAGCGCACCAGCACCTCCTGGCCGATGCGTGGCAGGTACACATGCCCCCAGGCCGGCCCGCCCCAGGTCTGGCCCACGCGCACCCAGCACGAGGACTTGTCGTCCCGCGCGCCCTCCCGGTCCCAATGGAACAGCACCTTCACGCGGCCGTGCGCGTCGGTGTGGATCTCCTCTCCCGCGGGCCCCACGACCGTCGCCGTCTGCACGCCGGAGATCCGCGGCACCGGCGTGACGCGCCGGGGCCGGAAGGGGACGCTCGCCGGCAGCAGGCGGAAGCGATTCTGGTACAGCCCCTGGAGGGCTTCGGCGCCCCCGAGCGTGTCCGGCTGCAGCCCCGTGTGCACCACCTCCACCACCGTGTACTCGCCCGCGAAAGCGCCATCCCCCGGCGAGTCCACGTCGAACTGGTAGCCCGGCGTCAGCCGGGGGCACACGCTCTCTCCGGCGAAGGTGTGGCTCCCCTGCGCCTTCTCCTCCATGCGCACCTTCGCCGCGCCCTTGCCGGTGCCGGGGGCCACGTACTCGCCGGGGTAGTCGTACAGCTCCAGCGCCGCCACGCCTTCCGACGCGGCCTTCGCGGAGGTGTCCACCGCGGGCTTCTCGAAGTCGTAGTCCTTCAGGTGCACGGCGCCCGGACGCAGGCGCCGCACGGCCTGCAGGGCGTGGAGGTACTCGCCGTCCGCCGCGCGCCCGTCGTCGTCGCGCAGCGGCAGGGTGCTCCCGCCGGGCAGCGGCTCGTGCGCCCCGGAGCTGTCTCCCAGCACCAGCGTGTGCGAGTCCTCGGTGTGCTGGAAGTAGAAGAAGATGCCCTCCCACTCCAGCAGCCGGCGGACGAAGTCGAGGTCCGACTCGCGGTACTGCACGCAGTACTCGCGCGCGGTGTAGCTGCCCTGGAGCGACAGCTTCAGCTCCACCCCCGCCTCGTCGAGCACCGTCTTCACCACCTCCGGCACCGTCTGGTGCTGGAAGAGGCGGCTGCGGCGCACGTGCTGGAGGCTCAGCACCTGGGGGCCCACCCAGACGCGGTAGCACCAGCGCCCGCCCACCTGGCCCAGCGACTCGGCGCGGAACACCCGTCCGTGCACGTTCCTCGCGGCGGCCTGGCCCACGCGCACCTGGAGCAGCGCGGGCGTGTTGATCAGCTCGGCTTGCGTCAGCGGCTCGCCGTCCGTGGCGTGGAAGTCGATGATGAACTCATAGGGACGGCTGAGGGCCTCCGTGCCGGAGAAGCGGCTCACGACGAGCGTGTCCGCCCCGTGGGAGCCGATCTGCAGCGAATAGGCTGGTGCTTGCGTTCGTGCCATACAGCCCCCCGCCCAGGTCTCCGGGCGTTGATCCGACGAAGGTGGAATCGCTACGGCAAAGGCTTCAAGGCTTCGCGCCGGAGGCGGTCTTCGGAGCGCTGTCCTTCGGCTCGGGCGGGGCTTCGAGCGGCACCACCTCCTGCTCCGGCAGCGGCTTCGCTCCGGCCAGCAGCTGCTGCTCGATCATCCGCACCCACAGCGACGGCGCGCTGCCCGTGAGGACGCTGTCCTGTACCGTGAGCTCCCGGTGGTCCTGCGCGCGGCGGTAGAGGCGGGGCGCCACGGCCGGCTGTTTCGGATCCGAATCGCTCACCTGCACCTGCTCCTGCACGGTGATGCCGTCGGCCTTGAATGACACCGTCGAGGCCAGCTCGTACGTCCGGCGCAGGCCGTTGGGCAGCGTGAACGACAGCTCGCGGCTGAGCGGGAACCACGCCGCGCCCAGGCACGCCTTGTCCTTGCTGGACACGGCCTCTCCGAAGAAGCGGTGGCTGCGCAGGGGCATGATGCGCACCGCGCGCCGGCAGACCTGCTCCTCCGACGCGTCGGTGGTGCAGGCGTCCCCTTCGGCCACCAGGACCTCCGTGCCGGCCACGCGCTCCATCCGCAGCTTCGCGCGCAAGGGCAGCGCGCGCAGCGTGCCCAGGGCCTCCACGGAGAAGCCCGTCTCCGTCGTGTGCACCCGCGCGACGGGGCCCACGCCCTCGCCGTTGGTGTACCGGCGCGTGATGACCCAGACCAGCCGCTCGTGGGCCTGGAGCGTCTCCAGCACCAGGTCCTGCTCCGTCAGCTGCGCTGGCGGGGGCAGGGGTTCGGAGGGCGGGCCCGGCTCGCGGCACTCGTCCTGCGTCGGGTCCTGCCAGACCACCGGCGCGCCCGAGCAGTCCACCGCGGGCCGGGGCACCACGTTGCGGTCCTTGTCGTAGCCGTGCAGCAAGAGCGCGAACCACAGGTCCGGCGTGGGCGCGGAGCGCTCGTTGAAACCGGCGTCCTTCTGGCAGAGCCGGGGCGCGGGCGCGGTGGTGGCGCACCCCGCCAGCAGGCCCAGCGCGACGGCTGTGAGCAATCCCTGTCGTGTCATCATGGAGGTCGCCATCCGGCTCAGGCTCCGGAGAACTGGAGGTCCCAGTCTCCTTCGGCGGTCAGTGCGATGTGCAGGCGGGGAGGCACCGCGCCTCCCGCCAGCTTCTGCAGCAGGTCCCGCGACAGCGCGGGCATCAGCGAGCCCTGGAGGATCTGCTCCAGGTTGCGCGCGCCCGTCTCGGATTCGGTGCAGCGGCGGGCAAGCTCGTCCAGCAGCTCCGGCGCGAGCGTCGTCTCCACGCCGTGCGCCGTGCGCAGCCGGCTCACCAGCTTGTCGAGCTTCATCTCCGCGATCTGCCGCATCACGTCGCGCTGCACCGGCCCGAAGGGCACGATGGTCATGCGCGCCAGCAGCGCCGGCTTGAAGTGCTGGCTCAGGGCAGGGCGGATCGCCGTCATCACCTGCTCGGCGGTGGGCGTCGCGTCCCCTTCGAACATCCGCATCACGATGTCCGACGCGAGGTTGCTCGTCAGGATGATGACCGTGTTGCGGAAGTCCACGGCGCGGCCCTCGCCGTCCGTGAGCATCCCCTTGTCGAACACCTGGTAGAAGAGGTTCATCACCTCCAGGTCGGCCTTCTCGCACTCGTCGAGCAGCACCACGGAGTAGGGCCGCTGGCGCACCGCCTCCGTCAGCAGGCCGCCCTCGCCGTAGCCCACGTAGCCCGGGGGCGAACCGATGAGCCGGGAGACGGTGTGCTTCTCCTGGAACTCGCTCATGTTGAGCGTCGTCATGAACCGCTCGCCGCCGTAGAGGCTGTCGGCCAGCGCGAGCGCCGTCTCCGTCTTGCCCACGCCGCTGGGGCCCACGAAGAGCAGCACGCCAATGGGCGTGTCCGGGTTGCGGATGCCCGCCTGGGAGATGCGGATGATCTCCGCCACCTTGCGCACCGCCGCGTCCTGGCCCCGCACGCGCGAAGCCAGCTTCGTCTCCAGGCTCAGCACCGCCTCAATCAGGTCGCTGCGCATCTTGCCCACGGGCACGCCCGTCCAACTGGACACGACACGCGCCACGATGTCTGCGTCCACGTCCGCGTGGACCAGCGGCTCCTCGCCGCGCGCCTGCGACAGCTTCGCGGAGGCCTCGTCCACCTCGGCCCGCAGCGGCTGCCGGTCCGCGTCCGGCGCGGACGTGGCGAGCGCCTTCCGGGCCGCTGACAGCCTCGCCACCGCCGCCCGCTCCACCTCCCAGCGCCCGTGCAGCGTGGCCAGCTGATCCCGCACCGCGGCCAGCCGCTCCTCCACCTGCACCACCGCGCCCGCGTCCCCCGGGTGGCCTTCCGACAGGTCGCGCTGGCGGGCATCGCGCTCGCGCTCCAGGCCGGCGATCTGTTGCTCCAGGGCCACCAGCTCGTCGGGCCGCGTGGACTGTTCAATCTTCACGCGCGCCGCCGCGGTGTCGAGCAGGTCCACCGCCTTGTCCGGGAGCTGCCGGCCGGAGATGTAGCGCTGGGACAGGCGCACGGCGGCGGTGACGGCCTCGTCGCGGATGGTGACGCCGTGCGCGGCCTCGTAGGTGGCCCGGAGCCCGCGCAGCATCAGCTCCGCGTCCTCGACGCCCGGCTCCTCCACCTTCACGGGCTGGAAGCGGCGCTCCAGCGCGGCGTCCTTCTCGAAGTACTTCTTGTATTCGCTCCACGTGGTCGCGGCGAGCGTGCGCAGCTCGCCACGCGCGAGCGCCGGCTTGAGCAGGTTCGCCGCGTCGCTGCCTCCCGCGGAGCCTCCCGCGCCGATGATGGTGTGCGCCTCGTCGATGAAGAGCACGATGGGGGTGGGGGAGGCCTTCACCTCGGAGATGACGGCCTTGAGGCGGTTCTCGAACTCACCGCGCACGCCCGCGCCGGCCTGCAGCAGGCCCAGGTCCAGCCCCAAGAGCTCCACGTTCTTCAGCGCGTCCGGGACCTCGCCCTTCACGATGGCCCACGCCAGCCCCTCCACGAGCGCCGTCTTCCCCACGCCCGGCTCGCCCACCAGGATGGGGTTGTTCTTCCGGCGCCGCGACAGGATGTCCACCATCTGGCGGATCTCCCGGTGCCTGCCGAAGATGGGATCGATCTTCCCCTCGCGCACGCGGCCGGTGAACGACGTGGTGAAGCGCTTGAGGGACTCGTCCCCGCGCCCTCCCGCCTGCGCGCCTGGCGAACCTCCTCCCGTGGAAGCCTCCGGCGGCGCCACCTCCACCGTCTCCGCGGAGGGGCGCAGCACCACCTCCAGCGAGTCCATCAGCTCGTCGCGCGAGATGGCGTCGAGCTCCGGGAACAGCTCCGCCGTGTAGCGGCTGCGCCGGGTGATGAACTGCGCGAACAGCACGCCCGAGCGCAGGCGCGTGGCCCCCTGCTCCACGGATGCCTGCAACCAGGCGTCTTCAATCCACTGGAAGAGCGTCTCGGAGAACACGGGCCGGCCCGGGGTGCCGGCGCGCATGCCCTGGAGCGCGCGGTCCACGCTCGTGGCCAGCCTCCGGCGGTCCACCTGGAAGTGGCTCAGGATGCGCGCGACGTCGGAGTCCTCCGCCTCCAGCAGCTGCGCGAGCAGGTGCTCGACGACGATTTCATAGAAGCGTCCCGTGCTGGCGCGGGCGACGGCCGCCTCCAGCAGGCGGGTGGACGTGGGCGTCAGGCGACGGACGAGCGCCTTGGGGTCGACACGGATGGGAACACCCTCCTCGACGGCATGAAACGGGGGTCCGGGTTCCCCGGGGGCCGTGAGCCCCAGGGAGCCGGTGGCGCGAAGGTCACGCGCCGGGGACGTTCAGTCGGTTCTGCTGGCCGTTGCCGAGCCACGTGTCCCGGCCCAGCCGCGATGCCTTGTGGTTGTGCATCGAAAGGAAGAACGTCTGACGGACGCTCTCGGTGAGCCCCAGCTCCAGCTCGTACTCCAGGGGGTCGCGCAGGAAGAGCGCCATCACCTCGCGCACCAGCGGCAACAGGTCCCCGTCCGGCAGCAGGCGCTTGTAGGCGCGCGGCGGAAGCGGGCCGATGGCGAGCTGGATCTTCCCCGTGCGATCGAACGCCTTGCCGCCCAGGAGCATGTTGCGGCCCAGCTGGTGGAACGAGTGCCCCAGCCGCGTGCGCGCGTCGATGTCCACCCACCGCCCCATGAACTGGCGCACGGTGACGGTCGCTCCCTCCAGGTCCCCGCCCAGCGCCTCCTGGAGCGCCACCTCCAGCTTCTCCGCGGTGCGCACCTGGCTGGCCAGCAGCGGGACGATCCTCAGCAGCCGCGCGATGGGCAGCTTGCTGTCGGAGTGCTGCTCGTAGGTGTCGAACCCCGCGAGCGCCAGCAGCCGCCGGGACCACTGGTCCGTGAAGCCCGTGTTGGACTCGCTGGTGACGCGGTAGCGGGCCTCCAGCCGGTAGAGCAGGGACAGGAGCCGGTGGTGGAACAGGTCCAGGAACTCGCGCCGCACGGCGTGGTCCGGATCCTCCTGCGCCACCTCCTCCGCCAGGTACATGGGCAGCGGGCTGACGGTGCCGGTGAGCCCGAGGAAGCGCGTGGCGACCTCGAAGAGGGGACGGCGCGCGGACGGCTCCTCCGCGCGCACGGGCACCTCGCGCAGGGTGACGCTGCTCACGTCTCCGGAGGAGAACCCCAGCGAAGGGTCGTGCCGGAAGCGGATCATCTCCTCGCTCACCGGCCCCACGTCGCCCACCCGCACGGCGCCTTCCGTCAGTCGCTCCAGGTAGGCCACGAGCGGAAAGAACCCCAGCCGGGGTGCGGCGTCCGCGAGCTCGCGGCTGGCCTCTACGAGATGCGCTGGGAGCCGTTCCTCGGGCGCCACGAGAACTCCGTCTGAGAGGGGTGGAGGCGGACGTTCAGCTCGCTGAAGGAGTTGATGGTCACGTTCGACGCCAGCAGTTCGTCCAGGATGCAGCCGAAGAGGAAGGCGTCTCCCACGCCCTGGAAGTTCTTCTCGTCCACGTCGATGACGGTGAGGTTGCCGCGCAGGGGCGCGCCCTCCAGGAAGCGCGTGACGGGCTTCGCGTTCAGCGCCCGCACGGCGTCCACACGCTGCCGGCTGGCGCGCGAGGCCAGGTTGTCCGCCAGCGCCTGGAAGTTGTAGAGGTCCAACAGCCGCCGCAGCGCCGCCGCGTCCGACAGCGAGCGCTGGTTCACGGCCAGGTGCGACAAGAGCCGCCAGTGCAGCTCCGACCCCAGGGGCGCCCGCGCGGGCCGGCTCACCGGGGCGATGTTCTTGAACTTCGCCTGCGTGGGCGACGCCGACGTGGAGGCCGTGAGGTCGCCCACCTGCAACCGCGAGGGCAGGGACCGGTTGGTGCACGTCAGGTCGATGGAGAGCACCTCCTCCGAGCCCAGCGTTGGCGCCACGTCGCGCGGCGTCTCCAGCGTGAGGTAGGTGTCGATGCCGTCGTCGATGGGCGAGTGCACGCGCCGCACGCGGAAGAAGGACGTCTCCGCGCCCTCGCCCCGGGTGTGCTCGAAGTCGAAGAAGGGCCGGTAGGAGCGGCGCTCGTTGCGGCCGGCCTGCATGCCCGTCACCGCGTCCACCGAGTAGATCTCCGCGTGCTGCGGCGGCAGGTCCGCGGCCCGCAGCAGGTGCTCGCGGTCCAACGCGTGGTGGAGGATGGGATCCGCGGGCACCTGGAACAGGTTGATGACCGGCGCGCAGTGCAGCCGGAACATCTCCCGCGTGATGCGCGCGTCCATGGGCGGCGGACGCTCCAGCTCGAAGGCGAGCTCGAACCTGTCCTCCGCGATGGAGGCGCCCGCGTCCAGCCCCCGCACGTCGAAGAACAGGAACTTCTCCGGCAGCGTGAAGTACTCCTGGAGCAGCCGGTAGCCCTCCGTGGCCTTGGGCCAGGGCAGCAGCTTGAAGTCGCGCTCGAAGCCCGTGGCGCGCACCGCGTCCGGGGGCAGCCGGATGCCCGGGCCGGTATCGGAGGCCCCGCGCACGCGCACGGCCTTGCAGTAGCGCAGCAGCCACAGCAGCACGAGCGAGCTCGCGGACAGCTCCCCCTGGATGAACAGGCGCACGCCCGCGGCGCGGAACACCTCCGCGCGGCCCTGCTCGTGCGTCTGGAAGGACAGGCGCAGCACGGGCGACGTCAGCGACGAGCGGTCCAACACCGCGTCCTGGAGCGTCAGCGGCAGCAGGTCCACGTCCGCCGTGGTGCGGAAGACGCAGGACGTGCCGTCGAGCGGCTGCGACGCCACCTCCGCGCCCGCGGGGATGCGCGAGCGGCCGCGCAGCGCCCGCACCTGCGTGGTGAACTCCACGATGGTGGTGGCGGGCAGCGGCCGCAGGTAGTGCGGCAGCAGCAACTCCGTGAGGCCGTGCACCATCTCCGGGACGTTGTCGTCCAGGCGCTCGCGGATGCGCGCGGTGAGGAAGGCGAAGCCCTCCAGCAGCCGCTCCACGTCCGGGTCCGCGCCGCGCTCCACCAGCAGGCCCGCGACGCTGGGATTCGCCAGCCCGAAGGCGCGGCCCATCTCCCGCAGGTAGGACAACTCGCTCAGGTAGTACTTGCTGAACATCCGCGTCCCCCGTCTCGTGGTGTGGCGTGTCCCCGGCTCACCACAGGTCCACCTTGCCGCCCGGGTGGACGTGCGTGTGGAAGCGCAGCGCGCCGCGCTGGCCCCGCCAGGACAGCTGCGCGCTGATGTCGAACATCAGCGCCGTCGGGTCGTCCTCGTTGGGCTGGTGGGTCACCACCACGCTCTTCAGGCGCGGCTCGAACTCCTGGATGGCCATGCGGATGGACTGCTGCATTCTCGGGATGGCGGACGGGTACATGTGCACGACGTCGTTGAAGTCGAGGATGCCGAAGTTCGGCGCCGCGGCGGACTCGCCCCGACGGGTGTTGAGCAGCACGCGCAGGTGCGCGGCCACCGACTCGACGATGTCCCCCTGGGACACCAGCGAGCCCTGACCGGCGGCAAGACGGGAGAGCAGTCCTCGTTCAGCCATGGGCAAAAGGGCAGACGCGAAGCGTCCTTCCAGCAGCCGTGGAAGGACGCCCCGCGAAGGCTGCGACTAGCGCTGCGTCGCCCAGGAATCCTCGTGCGTCACGCCACCGTTCGTGTACGTCCAGTTGATGGTGTGGAACACGAAGGTGACCTCCTCCAGGGGCGGCTCGGTGGAGGTGGCGGGGATGATGGTGTTGGGCACCGTCTGCTTGATGCTGCCGATGCGGCCCTGCGCGAAGCCCACCGTGTAGAACTGCTCGGTGGTGCCGTCACCGGTGGGGTTGGGGCGGAAGAACTTCAGCACGCCCTCCACCACCTGGTTCTCCGCGAGCGCCTTCATGAGCAGCGGCGAACTCTTGTCGATGCGCTTGCGGATGAGCAGGGGCGGGTACTGGCGGCGCCCCGTGGCCAGGCCGGAGCCCGCCTCGCGGGCCGTGATGACCTCCTGCTCGTAGTAGACGCACTCGATGGAGCCTTCGCGCCCCAGGCTCGTCTGGGTGCTCTCACCCTTGATTTCGCTGCCGTTCGCCTTCAGGAACAGATGTACTGTCTCAGCCATTTTCGGCCACCTCGTGCGCGTTTGGCTTCTTGCGCGTTGGACCCGGCCCGCGGGAGGGCGGATCGGGTGTGATGGAGCCCCCCGACTACATGGGCGATACGACAGGCGATCTCAGACGAGAGGGGCTCACTCCTTGTCGAGCTTTCCAACCAGCGACAGCGTGAAGGACACGCCCATGTATTTGAAATGCGGGCGCACCTGGAGGTTGCAGCGGTACCAGCCCGGCTGGCCCTCCACGTCCTCGACCGTCACCCGCGCGGCGCGCAGCGGACGGCGCGAGCGCACGGCGGGGGCCGGATCATCCATGTCCGCGATGTACTGGCTCATCCACTGGTTGAGCTCGCGCTCCAAATCCGCGCGCTCCTTCCAGCTGCCAATCTGCTCGCGCTGCAGCACCTTCACGTAGTGCGCCAGGCGGGTCATGATGAACATGTAGGGCAATTGCGTGCCCAGCCGGTAGTTCGTCTCCGCGGCCTTGCCCTCCGGCGACGAGCCGAAGAACTTGGGCTTCTGCGTGGAGTTGGCGGAGAAGAACGCCGCGTTGTCCGCGTCCTTGCGGAACACCAGGCCGATGAAGCCCTCCTCGGAGAGCTCGAACTCGCGGCGCTCCGTGAGCATGACCTCCGTGGGGATCTTCGTCTGGATCTCCCCCATCGCCTCGTACTGGTGCAGGGGCAGGGTCTCCACCGCGCCGCCGGACTGGGGCCCGATGATGTTCGGGCTCCAGCGGAACTTGCCGAACGAGTCCGTCACGCGCGTGGCGAACGCCGTGGACGCGTAGCCCCACAGGTAGCGGTCGTGGTGGCCGACGACGTCCTCGGTGAAGTTGAACGCCTTCACCGGCACCGTCTTCTCGCCGTACGGCAGGCGCAGCAGGAAGCGCGGCAGGCACAGGCCCACGTAGCGCGCGTCCTCGCTCTCCCGGAAGGAGTGCCAGCGCGCGTACTGCGGGCCTTCGAAGAAGGACTTGAGGTCCTTCATGTTCGGCAGGTTGAGGAAGCTCTCCTCGCCGAAGAACTCCGGGCTGGCGTTGGCGATGAACGGCGCGTGCGCCATGGCCGCCACGGACGCGCACTTGCGCAGCAGGTCCACGTCCTGCGGGCCGGGCCCGAAGTCGTAGTTGCCGGTGATGAGCCCGTAGGGCTTGCCGCCGAAGACGCCGTACTCGTTGGAGTACGCGATGCGGTACAGGCCCGACTTCACGACCTCCGGGGCGTCGTCGAAGTCCTTGAGCAGGTCCGCCTTGGAGACGTTGAGCATCTCCACGCGGGTGTTCTCGCGGAAGTCCACGCGGTCCACCAGGAACTTGAGCGAGCGCCAGGACGACTCCAGCGTCTGGAACTGCTTGTCATGGAGGATCTCATTGACCTGCGCGCTCATGCGCTGGTCGATCTCCGCGATCATCGCGTCCACCAGCGCCTTGTCGATGCGCTCCTCGCCGCGGTCCGGCGCCAGCATCTCCGTGATGAAGGCCTGCACGCCCTTCTTGGCGATGTCATAGCCCTCGTCCTTGGGCTTGAGCTTCGCCTCGGAGAGGATTTCGTCGAGCAACGACGGGGAGCCGAGAGCGATCGCGGCTTCCGCTGCGGAATTGGGGGTCTGGGTCTGGGTGCTCATGTTCGCGCTCGTTTCGGATTACTTGGTCGGGGCGGCGGCGATGGCTTCCGGCTTGATTCCGAGTTCCTCAATGAGCTTCTTGCGGCCTTCCTCGTCGTTCAGCATGGACTGCAGCTTCTTGCGGAAGGCCGGGAGGTTGCCCAGGGGCCCCTTGAGGGCGTTGAGCGCGCCGCGCAATTCCAGCAGCTTCTTCAGCTCCGGCACCTGGTTGACGACGCTCTCGGGCGCGAAGTCAGACAGGCTCTTGAACTCGAGCGTGACGGACATGGTTGCGCCCGCCTCGTTGGAGAGCTTGTCGGCGGCGGAGAGCGTGACGCGCAGGTCCTGCTGGGCCATCACGTCGTTGAAGTTGCTCTTGTCGACGTTGATGGGAGCGCGCTGCTCCAGCGGCCGGTCGTCCTCGCGGCCGGTGAAGTCTCCCATCACGAGAGTCTTCAGAGGCAGCTCCACCTGCTCCTGCGCATTGCCGGTGGCGGGCTTGTAGACGATGTTGACGCGTTCGGTCGGGGCGACGGAGTTTTCCTTGCTCATCTTCGGTTTTCTCCTGGGGTGAAAGGGTTAGGAGGCGGTCGGGTCCGGTTGGGACGCCGCGGTCGCTTCCAGTCGTTCGACGCGTACGCGCAACGCGGCCGGTGCATCGAGTTGCGCGAGACGACGATAACGAAGCTGTAGGTTCATTTCCAGACGTCCCTCATCTTTTGCCTGGGCGATGACAGACGTCAGCAAGCCTTCAAGGCACGCGGCGGCGAGCGCCGGCTCCCATGCATCCAACTGCTTCGCGCTGCACTCCGCGTCGAGCTGCTCGAACAGCGTCTGGGCGAGTAAGAGTTTGCCGGAATTGGCACACATGCGTGCCAGGGATAGGCGCGCCATGAAACGCGCCCTTCCGGTGGTCGTCGCATTCACCGCCGACTGGAGCCGCGCGAGGGCCTCCTCGGGTTTGCCGGTGTCAAACAAGATGCGGGCCTGTTCCTCCAGGGCCGCGCTCCCTCCGGTGACAGCCGGTGTCTCGAATTGGGGCGGCGGCAGGAAGACGTTCTGGGCGCGCGGCGCGGTGGGCGCGCCCTGCTGAGGCAGGACCTCCGCGCTGAGCCACTGCTTCGTCGCGGCGTCCGTGAGGGGCGTGCCATCCGAAGTGATGAGCTCCACCACGCCAGGCATCCGGCGCAGGAGCGCGGTCAACTCCAGCACCAGCGCCTCGCGTGCGGCGGCGTGCGTGGGGCCGAGCCCCGCCAGGGCGTTGGCGACGTAGCGCTGCAACTCCAGCGCGAAGCGGTGCTGCACCAGCGCGGACTCCGCCTCTTCGAGCAGCTCCGCCCACCGGGAGTGGGTGGCCATGCGCTCCAGCCGCTCCCGCATCGCGGGAGGGAAGGGGGGCAGCGAGGTGCGTCCGTTGGCGCCGGGGGCGGGCGGCTGTGACAGGTGCAGCCACAGGCCGGTGCGGAGCATCCGGTAGGCGAGCGGATCCGCCGTGTTCGCCCGGCGCACCAGGCCCGCGGCGCTGACGATGGAGGCTCCGACGTTGCGCAGGAAGTCCGTCGCGGCCTCGGGGCTCGCGAGCTCCGCGG
>NZ_RAWA01000579.1 GCF_003611675.1 Corallococcus sp. CA053C | reverse complement strand
GGGAGGGGCGGGGTCGTCTCGGTGTGCATCACGGCGCAGGGGATAGCAGTCTCTGCGACTGGACGGTGGAGGAAGGCGTCGGAGGTGAAAGGAAGAACACCGTGGCCGGGCGCCGTTTCGTTCAGGAGACACGCCGGGCCCGCGAGAGGTGGGCCGCAGGGCAGGCGGGCGCCGTATCACCGGGGCTCACCGCGCTGACCACGGGGCCCGATGCTGGCCGGGCCTGGTGGCTTGACGGTGCTTCCGGCGCGGAGGAGAGAAGGGGGCATGCTGAAGACCGCCCTGGGACGTTTCCGCGCCGTGGCCTTCTGGGAGGGGCTGTCCTTCCTGGTGCTGCTGCTCATCGCGATGCCGCTGAAGTACGTGATGCACCTGCCCCAGGGCGTGCGCGTGGTGGGCATGGCGCACGGCCTGCTGTTCATGGCGTACCTGTACACGCTGATGATGGCTGCCATTGAGTACCGCTGGGGCGTGAAGCGGATCGCCGTGGCGTTCGCGGCCTCGCTCGTGCCGGGCGGGACGTTCTGGCTGGACGCGCAGCTGCGCGGTGAGGCACGGGCGTTGGAGACAGCGCAGCCTCGCTGAGCGCGGGGTGATTGACCGCAGGGTAGACAAGACCCATCATGTTCTGGACGGGACGTCATACTCCTGAGGTTGTATCCGCCTACCCCCGAGCACCGTCCCAGCAGAGCCGCGAGGAGCTGGAGCGTCAGCTCAAGGAGATTCAGGCCGAGATGGCGAAGCTAAAGAAGTCCTAGAAGTAGTCCACGGCTCAGGCGAGGGTGAACGCCCTCGCCAACGTGAGCACCTCCACCCGCACGGCCCCTGCCTCCCTCAACGCGATGGCGGCGGCCCGCGCGGTGGATCCCGTGGTGAACACGTCATCCAACAACAGCACCTCCTGTCCCTTCACCCTCCGCGACGCCACGAACGCCCCGGCCACGTTGCCCGTGCGCTCCGCCTCGCTCAGCCCCACCTGCCGCTTCGTCTCGCGCGTGCGCTCAATCCATCCCACCGGCGCCACCCGCCCCGACGCCTTCGCCATCGCCCCCGCGAGCAATTGCGCCTGGTCGTACTGGCGCGTCCGGAAGCGCCGGACATGCAGCGGCAGCGCCACCACGCATCCGGGCGCCGTCCTCAAGAAGCGCCGTGCCTCGTCCGCGAGCAGCGCTCCCAGCGGCGCGGCCAGGTCCGGCTGGTCCTCGTACTTGAAGCGATGGATGGCGCGCGCCACCGGCCCCTCGTGCGCGAAGGGCGCCCAGGCCCTGCTGAACGGTGGCGGCACCGTCCGACACCGGGGACAGGTGTTCCCCGGGAACGTGCCCGGCTCCGCGCAGGTCCGGCAACACACCGGCGGCAGTCGCTCCAGCGCGGTGTCACACGGCTCGCAGAACACCGCGCCCACGCCCGGCAGCACCTTCGCGCAGGCCAGACACATGGGTGGATAGAGCAGGTCCAACAGCGCCTTCCACATCACCGGGACTCCAGGGGCCAGTACATGCCGCGTCCCTCGTGCGAGTCCCGTGCCGCGCTTCACTCCGCAGTGCGGCCCCGCGTCTTGTACGTGAGCACCGGCGCCAGCGTCGCCACCACCCGCACCAGCCCCGCTTCTACCAGGTCCGTCACCACGCGGTCGATGGCCTTGTACGCGGGCGGCGCCTCCTCGAAGAGCAGGTCGCGGTCCTCGCAGATGACGTGGCTCTTGAACACCGTGCGCGTCAGCGACTCCGCGGTGAAGCGCTCCTTCAACCGCTCCCGCGCCGCCGTGCGCGTCCACTTGCGGCCCGCCCCGTGCGCCAGGCTGTGGGCGCTGTGCTCGCCCGTGCCCACCGGCAACACCAGATAGCTCAGCGCGCCGCGACTGCCGGGGATCACCACCGGCCCCTCATCCCAGGGCGCCGCGCCCTTGCGGTGCAGCCACGCCACGCGCCCCTCCGCGTGCCGCACGGTGACGCTGTTGTGGCAGACATCCAGCACCCGCCGCCCCGTCGCTCCAATGCCTTGCAGCGTCCGCTCGGCCACCAGCGCGCGATTCGCCCGGGCCCACGTCACCGCGCCGTCGTGCCGCTCCAGGTACGCGCGGGCCTCGTCCGTGTCCGCCGCCAGTCCCCCCGCCGCGTGCCGGTCCACGTGCGTCCGGAGGATGGCCTCCCCCAACCCGCGCGAACCCGAGTGCACGAGGAGCAGCAACCGCTCCGCCCGCAACCCCAGCGCCTCGAAGACGCGCGCGTCGTGCACCGTCTCCACCCGCTGCACCTCCGCGAAGTGGTTGCCGCCGCCCACCGTGCCCAGCGCCGCCTCGAAGCCCGTGGCCTTCCCACCGTGCTCCGCGAGAAACGCCTCCGCGTCCCCCTCCCACGCGCCCTCCAGGTCCAGCTTTCCCGCCCACCGCTCCGCCTTCGCCTTGCGCACCGGCAGGTCCACGTCCCACAGGCCCATGCCACAGCCGATGTCACTGCCGACGAGGTAGGGATAGAGGAAGCCCTCGGACTCGAAGGCCGCTCCCACGGGGGCGCCTTTTCCGGGGTGCAGGTCCGGCAGTCCCACCGCGAGGCGCATGCCGGGCAGCCGCGCCACCGCTTCCAACTGGCGCACCGCCTCGCCCTCCACCCACGACTGGGGCGAAGCGATGATGCGCACGGTGGCGGCCGGCCCGACGGCCGGGGAGGGTTCAATGGAAGACGTGGACATGGCCCCGCTGACGCTGGCCCCGCGCACGCCCTGACGCCAGGCCCCGAGGCCTGGCGAGGTCGCCCGGCTGCCTACTTGTGGTAGGGCTCGCCCTTCAGGATGGTGAACGCGCGGTAGAGCTGCTCGATGAGCACCACGCGCGCCAGCCGGTGGGGCAGCGTCATCTTCGACAGCGAAATCACCTGATGCGCCGCGGCTCGCACCGTGTCGTCCAGGCCCTCGTCCCCACCAATGACGAAGAGCAGGTCCTTCGCGCCTGTCTGCGCCTTGGCGACGTAGCGGCTGAGCTCCACGGAATCCAGCAGCGTGCCGCGCTCGTCCAGCGCCACCACCCAGTCCTGCGGCTTGCGCTTGCCGAGGATGGCGGCGGCCTCGGCGGCCTTCGCCTCTCCGGGCTTGAGCTTGCGGCCGGAGGCCTCGGTCAACTCAATCAGCTCGAAGCGCGTGTAGTGCTCGAGCCGCCGCGCGTACTCCTGCACGGCGGGCTCGAACAGCCCCGAGCGGTCCTTGCCGATGGACAGCAGGCGGACCTTCACCTCAGGCCAGCTTCACCCGGGGCGCGTCCGCCCACAGCCCGTCCAGGTCGTAGAAGGCGCGCACCTCGCCGTTGAACAGGTGGGCCACGACGTCGTCGTAGTCCAGCAACACCCACTGGCCCGTCTCCAGACCTTCGGTGCTGATGGGGCGCAGCGGCTCCGCGCCCTGCTTGAGCTGCACCTGGACGTTCTCCGCCATGGCGCTCACCTGGCGGTCGCTCTCGCCGGAGGCGATGACGATGTAGTCCGCGTAGGACGTCATCCCGCGCATGTCGAGGATGATGACGTCGGAGGCCTTCTTGTCGAGCAGCAGTTCGCCGATGCGGCGCGCCAGCTCGCGCGCCTTCGGGTTCTCCGCGAGCTTGGGCGGAGGGGGCGGCGCCGGAGCGCGCGGCGCCTTCTTGCGCGCGGCGGCGGTCTTCGTGCGCGGCGGCGGACGGAGGCTGGACTTCGCCTTCTTCGCCGCCGTCTTCTTCCGCGCCGGAGCCCGGGTGCCGCTCTTCGCCTTCGCCTTGGATTTGGATGCGGGGGTCTTCTTCTTCGTGGCCATGTTCCAACTACCCTAGCGCACCCTTGGCAACCTTCCAGCGCTCCTCTAATGGGTTCCGTCCATGAGCGACGCCCGCCTGGAACAATTCAAGAAGATGGTGGCCCAGTTCCCCGACGCCCCCATGGCCTGGTTCTCCCTGGGGAAGCTGCACCTGGAGCGCAAGGAATACGCTGACGCCATCCAGAGCCTGGAGTCCGCTGTCCGTCTGGACCCGCAGTATGCCGCCGCCCTCGTCTCCCTCGGGGACGCCTACGCGGGGGCCGGACAGACGGACAAGGCAAAGGCAGTGCTCACCACCGCCCGGGACCACGCGCTCGCCCAGCAGCACCCCGGGCTGGCGGAGGAGATCGACGAACGCATCTCCGAGCTGGGGTGAGCTGGGGTGAACCGGGCTGACGTCCCCCCGACGGAGGGGTCCGCGCCTACTCCGTGTCGCGCCAGGTGAAGCCCACGCCGAACACCTGGCGCGTGTAGCTCAGGCTGTTGCGCGGCAGGCGCGTGCTCCACACGCCCCAGGACAGCTCCAGGTCCACCCGGGCGGAGACGGGGCGCGCCAGTTTCAGCGACAGCGAGTTCTGGCCCTCGTCCTCCTCCACCAGGATGATCTCCGGCGACAGGAAGATGCCGTCCGGGTAGCGCGACAGCCCCAGCGAGCCCTGCGCCAGCAGCGTCACCTTCCAGGGCAACAGCACCCCGGCGCTGCCGGTGAGCCGGTGGCGCAGCGCCGTCTCGCCGAAGCTGTTGGAGCTGACCTCCTGGAAGGCATACGAGAGCGACAGCTTCACCGGCCCCCGGTACGTGTAGCCCGCGCCGGCCACCAGCCCCCCGTCCTCGCGCCGCCCCAACTCGCGGGTGACGCCGGGGAAGGGCCGGGCCTGGGT
>NZ_RAWA01000578.1 GCF_003611675.1 Corallococcus sp. CA053C | reverse complement strand
GCCTTCTGGGATGCGGCGGAGGGCGTTGGGGGCGAGGGGGCTTCGTGCGCGGAGTCGGGCGGGAGGGACGCACCGAAGGCTGTCGTTCGCTCCCGAGGCGGAGGGGCGGGGGCGCGCGACTTGCGACCCGATGCGGCGACAGGGGCTTCATCGTTGGGCGTGGACTCGCGCGTCGATGCGGAGCCTTGGACGGGCGCGCCTGTGTCCAACGCCTGGCCTGAGTCCTTCGCGGTGCCTCGTGCGGACTTCGTGGAAGGGGCACGGGCCGTGGTGCCAGGTCCCGCTGCGGACTCAGTGAGCGAGGGCGGGCTTCCGGAGGGAGCCTTCGCGACGGCGTCTTTACGCGCGCCTGATGCCCCCTCCGCGACGGAGGCATGGCTTCCTGACGGGGCCTTCACGGAAGCCGTGGGCTTCGCTTCGCTCCGTCCCTTGCGCGACGCGGCGGTGGAATCAGGTGCGTCCGGAGCAGCGCCTGAAGCCTGCGCGTTCCGAGACCGGTCCCCGGACGACTTCGCGCCAGCCTCCACGCTGGCCGCCGCCTTCGGAGCCGCACCGTCCTTGGCCCGGGCCGAGCGCTTCGCGGACGGGGCGGAGGACGCATCCTCCTCGGCCGCGACCATCGCCTGGACGTCGGTGTTGGCTGTCACTTCGTCGGACAGGTCCTTGCGGCTCTCGCGAACGAGTCCCGTGGTGACCGGAGGCGCCACGAGCACCGAGGGCGGTGGCACACCCGGAGCCGGCGGAGGCGCGGTGCGCGGAGGTTCGGGCGGTGGCGGGCGGGCGCGATCCTCCCGGGCCTTGCGCAGGCTCTCGGCGCGGCGCGCGTAGATGCGGGCGCGCTCCGTGTTGTGCAGCACTTCGCGGCAGAAGAGCGCGAGTCGCTCCCACGTGCGCTGGCGCTCCTCGTCGCTCTCCGTCGCGGTGGCCGCGTTCTCCATCGCCCAGGCGGCCTCGCCCAGTTGCTCGCGCTCGATGCAGCGGTCCGCGAGCAGCAACCACGCTTCCTTGTGCCCCGGCTCGAAGCGCACCGCCTGGCGCAGCTCCGCCAGCGCCGCGCCTGCGTCGCCCATGGCCTCCAGCGTGGCCACGCGCTCCAGGTGCGCCTTGCGCGCGGCGGGCCCCCGGGGCTCGCGGGCAAGCTGCGCGTGCAGGAGCTGGCTGAGCGCGGGCAGATCCCCCAGCCGACGCGCGAGCGCCAACAGGTGCTCACGCGGCTGCTCGTTGTCGGGGCTCTCCGCGAGCACTTCGGCCCAGGCCCACTGCGCGATGCGCAGGTCGCCGAGGGACTCCTCCGCCGTCTGCGCGAGCACCCGCAGGGCGTCCAGGCGATCCGGAGCGCGGCGGGGCGCGGCGGCACAGGCGGCGCGCAGGCGTTCGGTGAAGGAAGGACGCTCCTTATCGGAGGCACAGCGCACGAGCCCCGCGAGCACGGGCAGCAGCCCCGGCACGAGCGCGTCCGCGGCCTCGAAGTCCTCGCGCGCCTTGGAGCGAGAGCCCATGTTCAACAGCCGCTCGCCGCGCGTCAGCAGGGCGATGGCCCGGGCCCGCGAGGTCCTCGCCCGCTCGATGGCTTCGTCGAGCGCACGGCGGACGATGGATGCGTCCTCGCGTTGGGACAGCAGCCGCACCTGTTCACGCAGCGCGGTGCGCTCGCCGGTCAGCTCGACGATCTCCCGGTACATGCGCGCGGCGCCCGCGGAGTCCTGGAGCTCGTTCTCCATCACCTCCGCGAGCCGCGTGAGGGCCTCGGCCCGCTCGGGCGCGGCCTTCGCGCGGTCGGCACGCTTGAGGTACAGCTGGGCCAGTTCGCGCCAGGCCTGGCGCGCGATGAGCAGGGACTCCTGACGCTGCGAGCGGGCCAGCTCAGCGCCCTCTTCCGCCGTGAGCACGCCAGGAGGCGCAGCCGCATCCGGGGCCCGGTCCGTGCCGCTTGCCGTTGGCTTCACGGCGGGGAAGCGGCCGGAGTCGCGCGTTGGAGGGGTCGCGGCCTCGGCGGGACCCGCATCAGGTGGAGGAACGACCTCCGAGGTCGATTCCTCCTCGTCGAATGCAGGATTCGGAGCGGAGGGAACCAGCACGGCGGTCCGCCGGACCGAGGGAGCCGACGGCTTCGTGCGCGACTTCTCATCGCGTGCCGGGTTCGAGGGCGAAGCGTCCTTCTGCGCCTCCGCATCGCTCCGGGCTGGGGGGATGATCTCCGACGTGGCTTCGTCTTCGTCGAAGGCTTTCGACGGAGCACCCGGTACCAGCACGGAGTCGAGAGGACGCGGCGGGATCATCTCCGACGTGGATTCGTCTTCGTCGAAGCCCTTCGACGGAGCACCCGGTACCAGCACGGAATCGAGAGGACGCGGAGCCTTGCGTCCTGCCCCGACATCCTTGTTGGCCGCGGCCTTCGGTTCAGGAGCATGAGGCGGAACGATTTCCGACGTCGGCTCCTCTGCATCGAAGGCCTTCGACAGAGCGCCCGGAACCAGCACGGAGTCGAGCAGACGCGGCGGACCGCGCTGCGACGTGAGCGTGGGATCGAGCGATGCGGACAATTCCGGCGTGACAGTCGACTTCGCTTCGCCGTCCTTCGCGGACGCAACGGCCGTCGATGCGGCATCGAGCGATGCGGACAGTTCCGGAGCAGGAGTCGACTTCGCTTCGCTGTCCTTGACGGATGTTGGCGCGGCATCGAGCGATGAAGACTGTTCCGGCGTGACAGTCGACGTCGCTTCGCTGTCCTTCACGGACACAACGGCCGTCGGCCCAGCATCCAGCAATGAGGACGGTTCTGGAGCAGGAGTCGAATTCGCTTCGCCCTCCTTCGCGGAGACGCCTTCCATCGGCGCAGCATCGAGCGACGAGAACAGTTCCGGAGCAGCAGTCGACTTCGCTTCGCGGTCTTTCGCGGAGGCGGTTTCCGTCGGCGAAGCATCAGTCGATGAGGAGGACAACTCCTGCGCAACGGTCGACTTCGCGTCGAGGTCCTTCTCGGACGCAGCCAGCACCAACACGGCATCGCGCAGCGCGGTCGGGTCTGGCTCCGGGGTCGACTTCGTCTCGGATTCGTTCGGAAGGACGGCCTCAGCCGAAGCGGAATCACCTTGTGCGGATGCCCCTGCCTCCCCGGTCGAGTTCGCGCGGAGGTCCGTTGGCGACGCATCCGATACCGCAGCTCCCTGGTGCACCGGGCCCTGCGTCGCCGTGGAGTGGCCAGCGAACGCACCTGGAAGATCCGATGTTCCAGGCTCGGATGACACACCCGGCACCGCCGCCAGCTGTCCGTCGATTGCCTGCGCGACGTCAACCGACGACGACACACCCAGCTTCTCTTCGGACGCCTGCGCCACATCCACCGGTGACGCTTCCAGCGCCATCGCCGGCTTCACTTCAGGAGATGCATGGCTTGAGTCCGGCATCGACTCCGCTTCCGCATGCGCGGGCCGAAGCGAATCAGCCTCCACCTTCGCTGCCTCGGAGGAGGACTTCACCGTGGATCCGGCTGCGTCCAGGGCCGTCTCCGGAGCATCCGCTCCAGACGTCGGCGCCCCACCGCCAAGCACCAACCGACCGGTATCCCCCGTCACGAACGGGAACTCCGTCGAGCGGAAGGACACCCTCGCTTCGGCACGCTCGGACACCGGCTGCTTCGCGGCCCCGACAGGCCCGACATCCACCGCCGCCGTGTCCCGCGCTTCAGGCGAAGTCACCACACGGGCCTTGCCCGGTCCTTCATCCTCCCAGGGGAACTCCGGTCCCCGCGTCGCCGCACGCCCCAGCTCCGCCCACTCGCCCAGCGGCACCTGCACCGTGGTCGCCCTCCCGGCCCTCGCCACAGCTCCCTTCGCCGGCTCCACGGACACCATCGGCAGTTCCAGCACGGTGTTCCCGCGCTCCGGATCCGACAACGCCAGGGCGGACACCTCCACCGTCTTCGTCCGGGACTCGTCCTCCTCCGGCTCCGGCCGCGACGGCGCGCCCTTCGCCACCCGCTCGCGCAGCACGTCCATCACGAAGCGGGCCCGCGCGTCGTCGGGCGCATCCATCAGCAGCCCGTTGAGCACCGCCGCGGAGCGCGCCTCCTGGCCACTGCGGCGCAGCACCCTCGACAACTGCCGGCGCACCTCGCGGCGCACCTCGCCCCGCTCGGCCACCATCGCCGCGTCCAGCAGGGTGATGACCGCGCGCTCCGTGCCCGCCCGCAACGCGTGCCGCACCAGCACGGCCGCGAGCCTCGGCGTCATCGGCAGGGTGCGGCTGGCGGCGACCAGCCCGGAGTACGCCCGGGCCGCCTGTCCCTCCCGAAGCAGGCGGGCGGCATCCTGGCAAACCTGGGCCAGCGCGCCTCGCACGTCCTCTCCGCGCGGGGCCATCCCAGGTCCGCGCAGGGAAGGCTCCGGCGTTCCAGGACCTTTGCCGTTTCTCCCGCCACCCATGAAGCTCCCAGTCTACACACGATGCGCCAGGCGGTGGGGGTCCTGTCCTCCCCCCTCACACGGGCAATCCGGGGTTCAGCGTCAGGGCG
Source organism: Corallococcus sp. CA053C (assembly GCF_003611675.1). Classification (GTDB taxonomy): domain Bacteria; phylum Myxococcota; class Myxococcia; order Myxococcales; family Myxococcaceae; genus Corallococcus. Next base: position 147 of record NZ_RAWA01000578.1, on the reverse strand, counting down.
CGTCCCCGCCCCCGATGGGACCCTCGGGCACCTGCACTCCCGCCGCGACGAAGAACGCCCGCAGGTCCTCCGGCACCGCCGCCTCCAGCCGCAGCGGCTGGCCCGTGCGCGGATGCCCCAGCTCCAACGCCTGCGCGTGCAACAGGC
>NZ_RAWA01000577.1 GCF_003611675.1 Corallococcus sp. CA053C | reverse complement strand
CCCATGTCCGATGCCACCCCACCCCCCGGGGCTTCAGGATCGTCCTCTGGAGAGCCAGAGTATTTTTCAGCCCAAAGGGTTGGGAGTCATTGCAAACCCCCGGAACCACAGGCATGTCGCACGGTACGCTTCTAGCAGCGGCCCCGGACATGACCCTGGCCAGCCCCCCCCGTGTTGCTCCCGGACTCCAGGCCTTCACGGTACTTATTGCCCGGGGTGTCCAGTCGACGGTGGACGGGCTGTCGGCGGAGGTCCGGCAGGCGGTGCTGGCCCAGCTGTTCCGCCTGGGCGCGGACGCATGTCGGGAACACGCGAACCGGGTAGCCTGTAACCCCTACACCCTTCGCCTGGACGTGGCGGACTGCCGGATGCACGTGGAGCTGGACCCGACGCGCACCCGGCTGTCCCTGACAGGCCTCACCCGGCCCCGGCCGCACTAGAGGGCATGTGAACGAGCGGTCGAGCAGCGGGCAGTCAGTGCCTCGACGCGCGGGCTACGAGGAGAGCTGGGAGCTCACCTACCGCGTCGAACAACTCCGGGAGCTGGTGGGGCAGGAGCTGCGCCTGGACGCCGCGCTCGCCGAGGACCTGGAGGCCACCCTGGTCCGCCTGGTGCTTCGCAACCAGCGCCTCCGGGGCCTGCAGCGCATGGTGACCGCGGAACGGGAGCCGGAGGACCTGGCCATGTTCCGCGCCGCGCTGGAGGACCTGGACCGGCAGCTGCTCCAGGATCTGCCTGACCTGCTGGAGCGACTGCGCGCGACGCTCCTGTAGCGCAAAGCCCGTTCCCCACGCGAAGGCCCGCGGACCTGCTTCTGTAACCAGAGTATTTGTAGTGTTGATCAACTGGTGGAAGCGGTAGGTGGCGCGGAGTTGGGGACAAGTCAGCAACCCCATGGATTCATGAAGGAATCGGCGATCTGCTACATGTGGGCAAGTTGCCGGTTTCCCCCGGGCATCCACAGCCGGGAAATCCGCCCGCCGGTTTTCCACAGCCCCTCCCCCGCCATCCACAGGTGCTCCACAGGGACCTGGGGGGCATGCGGGCCCACCCTCCGTGGGGCTTCACCCGGACGGAACGTCCCCCGGCGCAACAGCCCTGTTATGGTCGCGGGCGGTTTCCAGTCTCTTCTCTCATGATGCGGGCGCGGCCGATTCGGGGCGCTGGAGGATGACCTCATCGACTTGCACCGGGGCGAGCGCATCGGGAAGTACGAGGTGCTCACGCAGCTGACCGTGGGCGGCATGGCGGAGCTCTTCCTGGGCTACACGTCGGGCCCGGGCGGCTTCCGCAAGTACGTGGTCATCAAGCGCATCCTCCCGGATGCCCGCTCCAATGATCAGTTCGTCCGCATGTTCCTGGACGAGGCGCGCATCACCGCGGCCTTCAACCACCCGAACATCGCGCAGGTGTTCGACCTGGGGGAGGAGGACGACGGGCTCTACCTGGCCATGGAGTTCATCGGCGGGCAGAACCTCAACCAGGTGACCAGCGCGTGTCTCAAGAAGCGCCAGCCGGTGCCGCTGGCCTTCACGCTGTCGGTGGCGCGCGACGTGTGCCTCGCGCTGCACTACGCGCATACGTTCACGTCGCCCGGCGGTGAGGCCAGCCCCGTCATCCACCGCGACGTGGCGCAGAAGAACATCATGGTGACGTACGACGGCACCGTGAAGCTGCTCGACTTCGGCATCGCCAAGGCGAAGAACAGCCTGGAGCGCACGCACGTGGGCACGGTGAAGGGCACCACCGGCTATATGTCCCCGGAGCAGGTGCGAGGCGATCCGCTGGATGGCCGGAGCGACCTGTTCTCCGTCGGCGTCGTACTGCACGAGCTCATCACCGGCGAGCGGCTGTTCGCGGGGAAGACCGAGCGCGACGAGATGGTGAAGATCCTCGAGGAAGCCATCCCGTGGCCCTCGGTGCTGCTGCCGCACATCTCCGAGGACATCTCGCGTGTGGTGATGCGCTCGCTGGAGCGCAACGTGGATCGCCGCTACGCGTCCGGCCGGGACATGGCGCGCGCCATCGAGAAGGCCGCTGGCGGCAAGCTGATGGACGCCGAGCAGCGCGCCGCCCTGATGAAGGGCCTCTTCGCGGAGCGCATGGCCGCCACGCGCTCGCTGCTGGAGAGCGCGGATGTGACGACGAGCAGCCAGGTGCTGGCGTCGGCGAAGCGCGCGCTGCAGAAGGACGACGGCCCGTACCTGCCGGAGCGCAAGGCGGACACGCTGAGCGTGGTGGAGGCGCGCAAGAAGGCGGAGATCGCGAAGCTGCGCGCGGAGGAGTCGACCAGCGCCGACACCGCGCCCCCGGTGAAGCGCGCGAAGCTGGGCGCCGTGTGGGCCCTGCTGGTGCTGGTGTTGATGCTGAGCGGGGCCTACGGCGCGTTCCAGCTCACCCGGCTGCTGGAAGCCGAAGAGGAGCAGACCGTCCCGAAGGACCTGGGGGCCATGGTCGCCATCCCCATCCGCCCACCGCCGTTCGCCGTGCCAGACGCGGGCGTGACGCAGGCGGTGGCGGTGAAGGAGAAGGGCACCCGGGACCGGGACACGCAGAGGGACACCTCTCGGGACACCGAGCCCCGGACGGGACGCGGCAAGCGCGGCAAGGGCGAGGTGACGCTCTTCCTGGACGAGTCCGCGGAGGTGTTCCTCAACAACAAGTCCCTGGGGCGCACGCCGCTGGTGAAGCGCGCGCTGCCGGTGGGGCCCACGGAGTTGATCCTCGTGGGCGCGGACAAGAAGCGCCGCGTGCTCGCGGTGCCGGTGGAGGCGGGCAAGCCCGTGCGCCTCAACCTCAAGCTGAGCGACCTGCCCGGCCGCTGAAAGCACCGCTCCCCTGCCCCCTCCGTTCCGACGCGGACGGATGCGCGTGGGAATCAGCGGCACTGGCGGAAGGGCTCCGCTATCCTCGGAGCCCTCATGGCGTTCTCCCTTGGCTTCCTGATGGACCCGCTCGAAAGCGTGCGGGTGGACCACGACACGACGTTCTCGCTGATGCTGGAGGCCCAGCGGCGCGGGCACGACGTCTACTACTTCGAGCAGGGGTGGCTGCGCTTCAACGGCCGGTGCGCGGAGGCGCGCATGCGCCAGGTGAAGGTGCGGCGCGAACCGGGCCGGCACTTCGACGTGGTGCGCGAGGAGGTGCGGCCCCTGTCGAAGCTGGACGTGCTGTTCCTGCGCAAGGATCCGCCGGTGGACGCGAACTATCTGCACGCGACCCAGCTGGTGGAGCTGTGTCCGGACCGGATGCCGGTGTTCATCAACAACCCGTCCGGCATCCGCGACGCGAACGAGAAGCTCTTCACGCTCAACTTCCCGGACCTGATGCCGGAGACGCGCGTGACGAGTGAGCTGTCGGTGGTGATGGAGTTCGCGGCGCAGAACGCCAAGGGCACCATCCTCAAGCCCATCGACGGGTTCGGCGGCAAGGGCATCCTCTTCCTCGCGCCGGGGGACCGCAACGCGCGCTCGATGGTGGAGCTGCTCACGCAGGGCGGGAAGGAGCCCATCCTCGCGCAGGCCTACGTGCCGGAGAGCCGCCTGGGCGACAAGCGCATCATCCTGGTGGACGGAGACCCGGTGGGCGCGGTGCTGCGCGTGCCGTCGGACGCGGACCACCGGGGCAACATGGCCGCGGGTGGCACGCCGATGAAGGCGGAGATCACCGCGAGGGACCTGCACATCTGCCAGCGCCTCAAGCCCGCGCTCCAGGAGAAGGGGCTCATCCTGGTGGGCATCGACGTGCTGGGCGACTACCTCACCGAGGTGAACGTCACCAGCCCCACGGGGCTCGTGGAAGCAAGCCACCTGGACCACGTCTCGTGCGAGGCGAAGGTGCTGGACGTGGCCGAGCGGATGCACGGCGCGCGCTGACGTGACGGCTTCCCACGAAGCCGACGAGACGCTGGACTCCATTGGCACCGCGGACGTGCGGGTGTTCCAGCGCCGCTCGGGTTACCGCTTCACGTTGGACGCGGTGCTGCTCGCGCACTTCGCGGCCACCGAAGCGCGGGGGCTGGCCGGGCCGGTGCTGGAGCTGGGCGCGGGCAGTGGCGTGGTGTCGCTGCTGCTGGTGAAGCAGTTCGGCGTCATGGGTCCGGTGGACGCGCTGGAGCTGCAACCCGCGGTGCACGCGAGGCTGGTGCGCGCGGTGGCGCTCAACGGGTGTGAAGGGCGCGTGCGGCCGGTGCTCGGGGACCTGCGGGCGGCGCGGACGCTGCTTGAGCCCGGGGCCTATGGGCAGGTGGTGTCGAACCCGCCGTTCCGCCGGGCGCAGGCGGGGGTGGTGAGCCCGGATGCGGAGCGTGCCGTGTCCAAGTCGGAGGTGGCGTGTGACGCGGACGCGGTGGTCGCGGCAGCGCGGCATGCGCTGCGGCCCGGTGGTGCGGTGAGCCTGGTGTATCCGGCGGCGCGGCTCGCGGAGGTGCTGGGGGTGCTGGAGAGGGCGCGGCTGTTCCCCCGGGTGCTGCGGTGCGTGCATGCGCGCGTGGAGGCCCCGGCGACGCGCTTCCTGGTGCAGGCGCTGCGGGACCAGGACCGGGGGCTGTCGGTGCGGCCGCCGCTCGTCGTTCACGGGTCGGGACCGGGGGGCTATGGCGCGGAGGTGGCGGCGCTGATGGACGTGCCCCTGGGGGAGCGGGTGCCGGAGGAAGACGGGGGTTGAGTGCCTGCC
>NZ_RAWA01000576.1 GCF_003611675.1 Corallococcus sp. CA053C | reverse complement strand
CCCGGGAAGCGGGCCGGCCAGCGCCTCCCCGCCCCGCCTAGAAGGAGCCTCGGAGCATCTGGAAGAGCACCACCACCAGCACCAGCGCGACGAACAGCACGGCCCCCATCACCGTGTTCTTCACCTTGCGGGCAAGCTCCGGCGACGGGCCATCCGAAGCGAGCGGCACCACCGACGTCACCCGCCGCACCACCTCGTCGCGTCCCCGCAGGGCCCGGGCGTCGTCCGGCGCCCGCGCCAGCCGCAGGCGGTACAGGCGGCCGGCCATGGCCAGCTCCCCCCGCCCCACCGCCAGCGTGAGCAGCCGGTCATGCGCCTCGTCGTCGTCCCACGTCTGGAGCAGCGCGCGCCACTCGGTGGCCAGCACGTGGGAGGGCAGGTGCTCGTCCGGAAGGAAGTTCGCGTAGACGAGCCCGCACTGCGCGCACGCCCCGTCGTCCTCCCGCATCGGCGCCACGCACTTGGGACAGTGGCCCGGCGGGGCCAGGAACGGATCCCCGTCCAGGGCCGAGGCCGTCGCGGACGGTGCGTCGGAGCGCACCACGCGCAGGGCGGTGACGCTGGCCCGGGAAGGCACGGGCGGCGCGGCCGCGAAGGTCTCCGGAGGAGGGACCGCCACCGCGACGCCCTCGCCGCCTCCTCGCGCGCCACCGCCGTCACGGGGCGCGTCATGGGATGCGGAGGCGGAGGCGGACGGAGACGGCCCCGCGAGGGTCCGCGCGCCACACGCCCGACACGTCACGCAGAGCACGCCGTCCTCCACGAGGAAGGACTCCACCGGGACCAGCCGCTCGCAGGCGTCGCACTGGTACTTCATGTCAGCACCTCCCGCAGGGGGATGGGCATCGCGCAGCCGATGAGCGCCAGCAGGCACAGCGCGCAGATGACCTTGCGCGCGGGGCTCAGGGGCTCCATGGGCTCCACCACCTCCGGGTGGCCGAAGCCCACGACCTTGCTCGCCACCACGAGCCACAGGCCCCACGACGCGGTGACGAACACCGTGAGGAACAACAGCACCCACGCCACGCCCTTGCCCAGCGTGCGGGCCCGGGGCCCCAGCACCGCGAACGTCAGGTGTCCGCCGTCCAGCTGCCCCACCGGCAGCAGGTTGAGCAGCGTCACCAGCAGACCGAACCACGCGGCCATCACCACCGGGTGCACCACCACGTCCTTGCCCTCGGGGATGGGTCCCAGGGCCAGCCACATGAGCGCCTTCATGATGAGGTTGTCGCCAAACAGCGTCTGCCGCTGGGTGAGCACGGGCTCCAGCGCGGGCGGCGCGTTCGTCAGCTTCTCCATCACCCACCGCAGCAGGTCCTGTCCCAGCGCCCACAGCGACGAGTCACCCGGGAACGGCGACGGCACCGCGGGCGAGTCCACCACCGAGGAGTGCAGGAGCCCCCAGTAGAGCAGCGGCAGCGCCACCACCAGGCCCGCCAGCGGCCCCGCCGCGCCAATGTCCACCAGCGCGTTGCGCGTGGGGATGCGCCCCCGCAGCCGGATGACCGCGCCCAACGTGCCCAGGCTCCCGGGCACCGGCAGCGGGATGAAGTACGGCAGCGACGTGTCTACCCGGTGGTACCGCGCCAGGACGTAGTGCCCCATCTCGTGCGAGCCCAGGATGCCGAGCAGCGACGCGCTGAAGGCCAGCGCCTGCGTCCGGTCCTCGGGGGACAGCCCCCCTTCGCTGAAGGGGAACGAGTGGCCGAAGAGCAGCAGGTACGCGAGGAACGTCGTCCCCAGCGTCACCACGAACAGCAGGAGGTGCAGCCACACGCGCGAAGGCGGGGCGGGACGCGGAACGGAAACCGGGTGCATGCGCGAAGATGCCTCACGTCCGCCAAAGGGGCGACCTGCCCCGGTCGCCGCGCGGATGAAGTGTAGAACACAACTCGGATTAACCGCCCCGGGTCCTTGACTTGGAGTTGACTTCTGGTACGAACCGCGCCGCTTGAGGTTCCATCAAACGGCGGGACGACTCTTCAGTCGCCCCTCCACCATTCAAGCCACCATCTGTTGGGGAGAAAACCATGAAGAAGCTCATCCTGTCCGCCGTTGCCGCCGCCTCCCTCGTGGGCTGCACCAGCGTTGAGTCCGCCGTCGTCTCCGGTTCCGAGATCGCCGCCAACGGCGAGGCCGTGGCCGTCATCCAGGGGAGCGCGCTGGGCCTGACCGCGATCTTCCACATCATCGACATCGTGCAGAGCGACCTGGACACCGTGGTCAACAAGCTCCTCATCTCCGAGGCGAAGGCCATGGGCGCCTCCAAGGTCGACCTGAAGTCGGCCAGCACCACGCCCCGTCACGGCATCTTCGCCCTGTTCGGCACCATCATCGGCATCACCAGCTCCTCCGCGACTGGCGTGGCGGTGAAGTAGTTCCGCCTGCCTCCTCACCGAGGCAGACCCAAAGGCCCCCTGGCGACAGTGGGGCCTTTTTCTTTTCGAAAGGCCCCCATGCGCGCCCTCCTCCTGCTGCCCCTCGTGTGCGTCCTCGCGTGCCGTTCGTCCTCCTCCGGAAGCGGGGACGGCGCGGAGCTGATGGCGCAGGTACGCGAGCGGCTGGCCGCGCGCGACGCGAAGCTTACGAACTACCAGCTGGAGGGCACCCAGAAGGAGGGTGACAGCCTGTCCGCGGGCTTCACCTTCGCGTACCGGGCGCCGCAGAAGATGCGCGGCAGCGTGTCCCAGCCCGCGGCGCGCACCGTGGCCTGGGACGGCAAGCACCTGTACGAACAGGTGGACACGAACAAGCAGTTCACGACGTTCAACTCCGAGGTGTCCGCGGAGAAGCTGTCGGGCTTCCTCACCGAAATCTTCACGCCCTTCGTGCCGGACGGCTTCCGCGCGCCGCTGCTCCTGCGCAGCACGAAGGCGCGCAAGGTGGCGAACCACCCGAAGGCGAAGGAGGCCGTGGAGCTGTCCATGGCGCTGGAGGGCGAGGCGGGCGCAGGCACGGAGGTGACGTACGTGCTGCGCTGGCCCACGCTGGACTTCCTCGCCCGGCGCACGCGCGCGGCGGATGGCACGCAGGCGGAGGTGCGCATGGAGGAGGAGCACTGCGACGCGGCGTTGGGGCTGTGCGTGCCGAAGAAGCTCACCCGCTGGGTGGACAGCACGAAGCAGGGGGAGACGGTGCTGTCGCGCGTGGACCTGAAGACGCCGCTGCCCAACGACGCGTTCACCCCCACCGCGCCGGAGGGATACAGCGTGCAGACCCGGACACTCGTGGACAGCGCAACGCAGGAGAGTGGACCGAAGCCTCCCACGGGCGGTTGACCGGCCCGCCCGGCATCGCCACCTTGGACGGCGGAGGGTGCTGCGCATGGTCGATAACGTCATCTTCGACGTGGACGGGACGCTGATTGATTCGGTGGACGAGCACGCCGAGGCCTGGCGCCGGGCGTTCATCGAGTTCGGTCGGGACATCCCCTTCGCCCACGTCCGCAGCCAGATTGGCAAGGGCGCGGATCAGCTCCTGCCCGTCTTCTTCAACGACGAGGAGCTGGAGCGCTTCGGCAAGGACCTGGAGGAGTACCGCTCCGCGCTGTTCAAGCGCGAGTTCCTGCCCAAGGTGCGCTGCTTCCCGCGCGTGAAGGAGCTGTTCCAGCAGCTGCGCAAGAGCAACCGCAAGGTGGCCCTGGCCTCCAGCGCGAAGGACGACGAGCTCAAGCGCTACGTGGAGCTGTGCGGCATCGACGGCCTGTTCGAGGCGAAGACGAACAAGGACGAGGTCGACAAGAGCAAGCCGCACCCGGACATCTTCGAGGCGGCGCTGCTGAAGCTGGGCAAGCCGGACCCCTCCACGGTGGTGGTGGTGGGTGACACGCCCTACGACGCGCTCGCCGCCGGCAAGCTGCGCGTGGCCACGGTGGGCGTGCTGTGCGGTGGCTTCCGCGCGGACGACCTGCGCACGGCCGGCTGCCGCACCCTGGTGAAGGACCCCGCGGAGCTGCTGCGCCGCCTGGAGCAGGACCCCGAGTCCTGGCCGTGGGACGCGGCGTCGCGGGACACCTCCAAGGACGAGGAGTCGCGCTGAACGAACCTCCGCCGGGCTTCGGGCCTGGCGACGCGCCCGGTGCTTCCGGCGGCTCCCCCGGTGCTTCCGGCGGCTCCGGTGTTCCCGGGCCACCGGCAAGCCCCCGAAACCTACTTGCGTGACCCGCGCTTCGCCGTGCTCTTGCGGGCGGTGCTCTTCCGGGCCGTGCTCTTGCGCGCCGTGGAGCGCTTGCCGGCGGTCCCGGTGCGCGTGGCCTTGCGGCCCGTGGTGGTGCGCTTCGCCCGCGTGGGCGCGGCCTTGCGGCGGCTGGAGGTGGAGGTCTTCTTCGCGGTCGCGGCGCGGCGCTTGCCGCCAATCTTCCCCGCCTTGCGCGCGTTCTTGCGGGCCGCGGGACGCTGCCGGGCCGCCTTCGCCTTGCTGCCGGAGCCGCCCTTCATGCCGCCCCCGGTGAGCTTGTTCACGGTGGCCCACGCGCGGGCCTCGGCGGTCTTCTCGCGGGTGCCCTTGTCCTCGTAGCCCTCCTCGATGTGCTCGGCCATGCGCTTCTGCTTCCCGGTGTATTTCGCCTTGCTTCCTCGTGCCATGCGTCACCCTCCTGGAAACGGTCGTGGCGCGGACCTGGAGCCTGCGCTGCCTTCAAGGTGAACATGCCTGCCCGTCCGGGGAACCCGCGGGCCCCCTACCCCTGTCCACCCCCGGAAG
>NZ_RAWA01000575.1 GCF_003611675.1 Corallococcus sp. CA053C | reverse complement strand
GCCCCGGAGGCACTACTCGCAGCGGTCGCAGAGGCCGCGCAGCTGCACTTCCACGGCGCGCTGGGACACGGCGCGGGGCACGCCCTTGGCGGCGGAGATGCGCACGGACTCTTCGGGCAGGCACGCCACGGTGCCGCAGTCGGTGCAGGTGAAGTGGGGGTGGCTGTTGGTGTGCTCGGTGCCGCCGGCGCGCTTGAGCTCGAAGCGCCAGACGTGGTCGCCCAGGTCGGCGCGCACGACGAGCCCCGCTTCGGTCAGGTCGGTGAGGTTGCGGTAGATGGTGACGCGGTCGTAGCCCTCGCCGCCCAGCTCCTCCACCAGGTCCGCGTGGCTCATTGGCGCGGTGGCCGTCTCCAGCTTGCGCAGCACTGCGACGCGGGGGGCGGTGCTGCGCAGCCCCGCGGCGCGAATCCGGTCCTGGAACCCGGTCAGCTTCTCCTGCGCGGAGATTTTCTTGGCACCCATGGCGCGTCGAATAACACAGCCGTCGTTCCACGTCCCGGCCACCGTAAACGAGGTGTACCTGTAGCCCGGTTGTAGCTGCGACGCGTGACGCCGCCTTCGCGCGGGCGCCTCCTCGCGCCGGTGCCGGGCGGCCGTGGGGGCTTCCAGCTTCCAACACTTCCCCACGCCTGTCTTGACTCGGTGGGCGTCCTCCTCACACTGCGCCTTTGCTCATCCATCCTGGGAGCGGGCCGTTGGGGTCCCACCTCCCAGACCGACCTGTCGCCCGTGCCCGTCCTGTCCGTCACCCCTTGATGAAGCCCACCCTGCTGCTCGTCGAAGCTCCGGGTCCCCACCGGGAGCTGCTGAGCCTGACCTTCCAGAGCCAGGGCTGGCAGGTGCTCCTGGCGGCGGGGGTGGAGCCCCTGGTGCGCATGCTGCGGGAGTCCCCGGCGGTGCACCTGGTGATGGGGCCCGCGGGGCTGCTCACCGTCGCGGGGGACACCCTGGGCCCGCTGCGTGAGGCGCTGGCCTCCTCTGGCGCGGCGCTCTGGGTGGACGCGCTGCCGGCGGAGCAGGAGGCCGTGCGCCAGCTGGACCTGCCCGTGGCGGGCTTCCTCGCGCCGTCCCTGTCGCTGGGCTCGCGGCTGGACGCGGTGCGGCAGGCGCTGCCGCCCGCGGTGCTGGAGGTGGCGGGGGCGCCCCCGCTGCGGGTGCTGGTGGCGGAGGACGACCCCGTCTTCCGCAAGCTGTTGCAGCTGGCGCTGGCCCCGTTCCGCTTCGAGGTGCTGCTGGCGGAGGACGGGCTGGAGGCGCTGGAGCTGGCGCGGCGGCGGCCGCCGGGCATCGTCGTGGCGGACGTGCTGATGCCGCGCCTGGACGGCTACCGGCTGTGCCTGGCGCTGCGCCAGGATCCGAAGCTCGCGCGGGTGCCCGTCATCCTCACGCACGCCACCGCGCCGGACGAGCTGGACCTGCGCATGGCCGCCAACGTGGGGGCCAACGGCTTCGTGCGCCGCGCCCAGGGCGACGACGAGCTGCTGGCGCTGCTGCTGCGCGAGTCGCACGCGGAAGGGCCCCTGCCCGCGCCGGTGCCCGGCGAGCTGTCCACGGAGGCGCACCTGTATTCGATGGTGCGGCAGCTGGAGCGACGCGTGGGGCTGCTGGAGCAGGCGGAGCGCCACGCGCGCGAGAGCGAGGAGCGCTACCGGCTGGTGGTGTCCGGCTCCTACGACGGTGTCTGGGATTGGGACGTGCGCCGCCAGACGATGTACTGGAGCCCGCGCCTGTTGGAGATGCTGGGCTTGCAGCCGGAGGACTTCCCGGGCACGTCCGACGCGTTCCTCGCGCGGGTGCACCCGGAGGACCGGGGCGAGGTGGCGGCCGCGCTCGCCCAGCACCTGGAGCAGGGCACGCCCTACGACGTGTCCTTCCGGCTGCGGCACGCGAACGGGGGCTACCGCTCCTGCGTGAGCCGGGGGCGGGCGCTGCGGGACGCGCAGGGGCGGCCCATCCGCATGGCGGGCATCATCGGCGACGTGACGGAGCAGCTGCGGCTGTACCGCGAGACGCGCGACGCGGTGCGCGTGCGGGACGAGTTCCTGGCGGTGGCCGCGCACGAATTGCGCACGCCCCTGGCCGCGCTGCGCCTGCGGGTGCAGGGCACGGCGGCGGCGCTCAAGCTGCGGCACCAGGTGGAGCCGGAGCGGCTGGAGCGCGCGCTGGTGGCGGCGGACCGCCAGGTGCAGCGGCTGGCGGACCTGGTGGAGGGGCTCCTGGACGTGTCGCAGCTGCAGAGCCACGCGCCCCGGCTGAACCTGGCCGAGGTGGACCTCGCGCAGGTGGTGCGCGACATGATGGCGCGCTCGGAGGAGGCGGCGTCGCGCGCGGGGTGCCGGCTGGTGTTGCGCGAGTCCTCACCCCTGGTGGGCCGGTGGGACGCGCTGCGGCTGGGCCAGGTGGTGATGCACCTGCTCGCCAACGCGGTGAAGTTCGGGCCGGGCAAGCCCGTGGAGCTGGAGGTCCAGGGCGACGGGGACACGGCGCTGCTCCAGGTGCGCGACCACGGCATCGGCATCGCGCCGGACCGGGTGGACGGCCTGTTCCGCCGCTTCGAGCGCGCGGTGCCCACGCGGCACTACGGCGGGCTGGGCCTGGGGCTGTACCGGCTGCACCGCATCGTGGAGGCGCACGGCGGCCAGGTGTCCGTGGCGAGCACCCCGGGCGAGGGCGCCACGTTCAGCGTGCGCCTGCCCCGCGCGGGGCCTCCTGCCCTGAGGGCCTGACAGGCACTCTGTCCGGTGCCCCACAGCCGGTGCGCGGCCCCCTCCTGTCCCTCGCGGGAGGAAGCACTTTGTCCCCATGGGAAACCGACCGACCGTCCTGGTGCTCAACGGGAGCGAAGACCTCATCGAGGCGCTGGAGGAGCTGCTGGATGACGCGGGCTTCCAGACGAAGGGTGTCCGCGTGCAGGACATCGTCCGCGGCCCGGTGGACTTCACCACGCTGGTGCGGGAGACCCGCCCGGCGGTCATCGTCTACGACATCAGCGTGCCCTTCGACCTGAGCTGGAGCGCGTTCCAGAAGCTGGCCGCGTCCCCCGTCGCCGCGGGCATCCCCTTCGTGCTCACCACCACCAACCGGGAGGGCGCGGAGGAGTACACCGGGCCGGACGTCATCGAGTTGCTGTTGAAACCCTATGACATCCAGCAGTTCACCCAGGCGGTGTCGCAGGCGGTGAACCGGGGCGCAGGCGCGGCAGCAACACGGTGAAGGTGGTGCCCGTCTCCAGCGCGGAGCGGGCCGTGATGGTGCCGCCGTGGGCGCGCACCACCTGACGGACGATGAAGAGCCCCAGGCCGATGTTGCGGTCCGCCCGGCTCTCCTGGTGGGAGGCGCCGCGCTCCAGGGGTTCGAAGAGGCGGGGCAGGAAGGTGTCGGGGATGGGGACGCCGGTGTTGTGGACCTCCAGCACCACCCCGCTGTCCTGGCCGTGGCTGCGCACCTGGACGGGCTCGTCCGGCGCGCCGTAGTTCAGCGCGTTGCCCAGCAGGTTGCCCACCACCTGGGCCAGCCGGTCCGCGTCCCACCGGCCCAGGCCGTCGCCGCTGCGCGACACCTTGATGGCGCGGCCGGGGAAGGCGGCCTGGGCCTCTTCCACGGCGGCCTCCACCACGTGGTGGAAGTCCATGTCGCGCGGGTGCAGCAGCAGGCCGCCCTGGCGCACCTGGGTGAAGTCCAAGAGGTCGCGCACCATCCGCACGGCCCGCTCGGTGGACATGACGATGCGGTGCATCTGCTTCTGCTGCACCTCGGTGAGGCCCTCGCGCCGCAGCAGCAGCTTGGCGGACAGGTGGACGGCGGCCAGGGGGTTGCGCAGGTCGTGGGAGACGATGCCGATGAGCTGGCGTTCGAAGTCGCTGCGCTTCTGGGCCTCCGCCTCCTGGTGCTTGCGCGCGGTGACGTCCTGGAGCGCGCCCACCACCTGCACGGCGTGGCCCCGGCTGTCCCGGACGATGAAGGCGCGCTCCTCCACGTCCAGCCAGGTGCCCAGGGCGCCCAGGAACCGGTGGGCGCTCTGCCACGTCTCCCCGGCGCCCTCGATGGCCTCCCGGAAGCCGCGCTGGACGGCGGACAGGTCGTCCGGGTGGATGCGCTCGCGCCACCACGCCTCGCGCGGGAGGCGTCCGCTCTCCGGCGTCCCCAGCACGGCGTGGGCGCTGCCACTCCAGTCCAGGCTGTCCGTCTCCGGCTCCCACTCCCAGATGGCGTCGCGGGTGGCGCGCACCGCCAGCCGGAAGCGCTGGTCGCTGCGCGAGGCGCGGGCCTCCGCGTTGCGCACCTCGTCCAGCGTGCTCTGGGCCAGGGACAGCGTCTGGCGGGTGCGCTCCAGCGTCGCCGCCGCTTCCCGCGCGCTCCGCCGCTGCTGCCAGCTCCAGCGCGCCAGCCCGTGGACGCGGGCCACCAGCTCCGACGGGCGGAAGGGCTTGAAGGCGTAGTCGTTGGCGCCCGCGTCCAGGCCCTCCACGACGTCCTCGGGGCGCTGGTGGGAGGTGAGCAGCAGCACGGGCAGTTGGGCGGTGAGGGGCGCGGCGCGAACGAAGCGGCAGACCTCCAGCCCGGTGAGCCCGGGGGTCTCCCGGTCCAGCACCATCACGTCCGGGGGCGCGTGGAAGCTCAGGGCCTCCACCAGGGAGGCTCCGTCCGCGAAGTGCAGGACCTCGCACGAGGGGGCCAGCGCCGCCTGGGTGACGCGCGCCTCCAGCGACGAGTCCTCCAGCAGCCAGACGAGGGGACGTGGAG
>NZ_RAWA01000574.1 GCF_003611675.1 Corallococcus sp. CA053C | reverse complement strand
GTCCTTCGCGGGGCGGGGCAGGGGCTGCGCGGCCAGGAGCAGGCCCGGCACCAGCAGCGCGAAGCAGAGGGCGGAGGTCAGTCGATTCACCGGGGAGATCCTCTTGGGCGGCGGAAAAAAGGGCGCGGGCAGCCTACCCGGCCCGGGCGCCCCGCGAAGGACGAAGGGCGCGCATGAACAAGCGGACATGCGGGCGTGTTCCAGTCTCCGTGCTCCCCTTCACGCTTTCGAATCTGCTATCGCCTTCCCCATGCCGAACCTCCCTCTTCCCGCGGACAAGGCCGAACGGCTCGCGCACCTCTCCGTGATGTACGGCGAGGCGGTGCCCCACAACCACGCGCTCGGGCTGCGCCTGGTGGACGTGGGCGCCACGGACGCGACGGTGGTGATGCCGTACGCGGACGTGCTGGTGGGCAACCCGGAGACCGGCGTGGTGGCGGGCGGCGCGGTGACGACGCTCATCGACGCGACGTGCGGCACGGCGGTGCTCGCGCGGATGAACGCCTTCACCCTCATCGCCACGCTGGACCTGCGCATCGACTACCTGCGCCCCGCGCGCCCGGGCCTGGAGCTGACCGCGCACGCCGAGTGCTACAAGGTCACCCGGCTCATCGCCTTCGTGCGCGCCCTGGTGCACCAGGGAGACCCCGCGCTGCCGGTGGCCTCCTCGCAGGGCACCTTCATGCGGGTGGAGGACTGATGAGCACACCCTCCCTGCCGCTCGCGGACCTGGTGCGCACCGTGCGACAGACGCGCGAATACCACCGCCTCACCGACGCCATCCCCTACACGCGCTTCATGGGCATTGGCGTGGAGAACCTCGCCGGCGAGATGCTCTGCCGCATGAAATACGCGCCCCACCTCATCGGCAACAGCCTGCTGCCCGCGCTGCACGGCGGCGCGCTGAGCGCGCTCCTGGAGTCCACCGCCGTGTTCGAGCTGCTGCTCCAGACGGACACCGAGCGCGTGCCCAAGGTCATCTCCAGCACCGTGGACTTCCTGCGCTCGGGCAAGCCGCAGGACACCTTCTCGCGCGCGTTCATCACCCGCCAGGGCCGGCGCGTGGCCAACGTGCGCGTGGAGGCGTGGCAGGACGACCGCACACGCCCCATCGCGAGCTCGCACGCCTTGTTCCTGCTGTCCGAGTCGTAGCGCCGTCAGCGTTTGACGACGATGCGCCATGGGCATGGGCTCCAGGTGTTCCTCCAGCGGACGCCGGAGTCGCCCCAGCGTCGCATGCGCCCGCACCCGACGTCGCACCGGGGGACACATCAACCCCAGACATTCCGCAAGACAGCACTGACATTGTTACAGCGTGGCCCCCATTTCTACAGGGGCCCAGCGGCGTCGCGCACCGGACAGCGTGCACCGTTGCACGGCGACTGGCCTCCGGGTCCGCCCGGTGCACGACAGAGGATCCGGTCGCGCGTCGCGGTGGGCGCGCGGCACTGAACAGGAGCGCGCGTTCGCGGCGCTCGGCACGTCGCCTGCTAGCTCACGGGCCTGGCACCGAGGCGGGGACCCCCATGAGTGAGCGCGAGTCGACGAAGCTGCGGGAGTTGAAGGAAGCGGCCTATGCCCTGTACCAGAAGGGCCGGTACGCGGAGTGCGCGGAGACGTACGCGCAGTTGGCGAAGCTGCTGCCACGCGACCCGAACGTGCGCGTGCGACTCGCGGAGGCCTGTCGGCGCGCCGGACAGCGGACCCAGGCCATCGCCGCGTACCGGGAAGCAGCGGAGGTGCTGTTGTCACTGGGTTGTGAATCCCGTGCGAGGGGTGCGCTGAAGGTCGCGCTGGAGCTGGACCCGAAAGACCCCGTCCTCCAGAGGGAAGTGGGGCGGCTGGGCCAGGGCCTGGCGTATTCCACGGCGCTGGAGGATGAGCAGCTCTACAGCTCCGCGAATGACGACTTCACCCGGCTCCCCCTCACGGCCGCGCCCCCGCCGCCGCCTCCGGCCTTCGTGCTCAACGCCGCGCAGGAGATCACCCGCGTCGTGGCCGTGCCCGTCGTGCCGCCCATCACGCCCGTGAATGTCTTCGGAGCCCGGAGCGCGGCGCCGGTGAGGACGCCAGGGATTGGCTCCGGTCCGGGACGGGAGGCCGTGCTGCCCCATCCCCGTCCCGCCTCCGCGAACACATCCCCGGTCCCCAGCATCCCGCCGCTCGTGGCGCCTGTGCGGTCACCGGCCGCCCAGGCCACTCCGGCGAACGCGGCGCCCAGGCCCGTGACGGTCCTGCCGAAGGTACTGCCCGCGCTGCCCACCCTCACGGCTCCGAAGGCACCCGACGCCCCCGCGGTGTCGAAGCCCGGCGCCACCGCCACCCGCCCGCCCGTGAAGGTCGTCACCCTGCTGAACCGCGCACAGGAAGCCTCGCCGAAGCCCGCGCCTCCTGCCCCGCCGCAAGCCCAGGCCGGAAACCCGCACGCCTCCTCGCTGACGATGCCGCCCCGGGCCACGCTGCCCTTCCAGCCGGAGATGCGCCGCCTGGCGCCGAACGTGATGGCCCTGCGCGTGTCGCCGCAGGCGCGCTGGGTCATCATCCGCTCGGACAGCGCCCTGCAGGTGAGCCGTTCGGAGATACTGCCCGTCGAAGCGCCCGCTGCCTCCTGAACGAGGCCGGTGGTGCCCGTCCCGCGCGAGCGCCCCGAGCGCCGCGCGGAAGGCGCCTGACCCGCCGCTTCCCCCTGAAAACACCAAGGGCTCCGACGTCGCCGTCCGGAGCCCTCGTGCTTTTTTCCGCCTGTCTTCCCGGTGTGCCCTACATCGACACGGACTTCGCGGGGTCGATGAGGCTCTGCAGCGGGTTGTTCGCGTCCGCGGCGTCCTGCGTCTCCTCCGGCTCATAGGCGCGGACCTGCGCCTCGCAGTGGTTGCTCTTCCGGTTCTGGTGGCAGTGCCGGATGCCGTAGACGTGGTGGCAGCCGCACGGATCCACCCGCTTCTTGGCGCACAGCGACGGATTGAACACCGGCCCCGCGGTCATCTCCACCGGACCCGCCTGCAACGCCACCGCCAGCACCACCCCAGTCAAAAACCCCATCGCCCACCCCCTTGATGCACGACAGAGAAATGGGAATGGCGATCCGCTACCGCAAGCCCCAGGCTTGTACGACCGCCGATCAATGCACTGCCGTCCAACACCGCCGTCCGCCACTGGGAACTCTCCCCGGCGTCCACACCAGGCAGGCAGCCGTCCAGATGTCCTGAAATCACCGTCCGTCAGGGTGAAGGGAGGGCTCCGTCCCTGCCGCGGGTTCACCCACCTGGGGTCATGCGTCATGAGCTGGAAGCAATGTCTGGAAAAAGTCGCCGAGGGTCACTACGTCCTGCCACGCACCAAGACGATGCGCGTGCACGCGGACCTGTTCCTCTCCGACAAGCTCCTCTGGGGTGAGGGTGGACCGGACTCCCCCGGCCTGGAGGAGGCCGTCTTCGACCAGGTCGTCAACGCCGCCACCTTCCCCGGCGTCACCCGCGTCGCCATCACCCCCGACTGTCACGTGGGCTACGGCGTCCCCATTGGCACCATCGTGGAGACGGACGGCGTCCTGCTGCCCACCGCCGCCGGCTACGACATCGGCTGCGGCATGGTCCAGCTCCAGACCTCCCTCACCGTGGAGGACGTGGCCGACCCCGCGAAGCGCCGCCAGTGGATCAACGAGGTGACGGAGCGCATCGCCGTGGGCGTGGGCGCCGAACGGGCGCGCAAACAGCGGCGCCTCAACGAGAGCACCGTGAAGGAGGTCCTGCGCCACGGCGCCAAGGCCCTGGGCCGCGGCAGCTCCGTCACCGAGCGCGACTTCATCCCCGTGGAGGACACCGGCGTGGACATCCCGGGCCGCGCCTACGACAAGCGCGGGCAGCTGGGCAGCCTGGGCGGCGGCAACCACTTCACCGAGATGCAGGTGGATGAGCAGGGCCGCGTCTGGGTGATGCTCCACACCGGCAGCCGGGGCTTCGGCTGGAACATCGCCAAGCACTTCTTCGTGGAGGGGGCCGCGCACCTGGGCCTCAAGAGCCGCAGCGAGGACCTCATCTGGCTGGACGCGGACAGCGCCCTGGGCCGCGACTACTGGAACCTCCACAACATGGCGGCCAACTTCGCCGTGGCCAACCGCCTGCTCATCGGCGAGGCCGTGTGCGGCGCCCTGGAGGACGTGTTCGGCGGCACCGCGAGCATCTACTACGAGATCTCCCACAACCTCATCCAGCGCGAGGCCGGGAAGTTCGTCGCCCGCAAGGGCGCCACGCGGGCCTTCCCCGGCGGCCACCCTGCCCTCAAGGGCACGCCGTGGGAGGCCACCGGCCACCCCATCCTCATCCCCGGGTCCATGGAGACGGGCAGCGCCATCCTCTTCGCCGAACCCGGCGCGGAGAAGTCCATCTACTCCGTCAACCACGGCTCCGGCCGGCGGCTGTCCCGCGCCGCCGCGCGCCGGCAGCTCCAGCAGGCGGAGACGGACCAGCGCATGAAGGAGGCCGGCATCCTCCTCAACACCCGCGTCACCCCGCTGGACGAGTCCGGCCCCTGCTACAAGAACCTGGACGACGTGCTGGAGACGGTGGAGCAGGCGGGACTCGCCCGGGTGGCCCACCGCCTCAAGCCGGTGGCCTGCATCAAGGGCGCGGACTGGAGGTCCAGCCCGGCCTGCCGGCGCGTGTCGAGCGCGGCCTCGCGCGCATCCAGGGCCTTCTCGCGCAGCTGCTCCAGCTCCGCGGACGGGGCGGGGACCTCGGTGTCCTCCTGTCTCCTATAC
>NZ_RAWA01000573.1 GCF_003611675.1 Corallococcus sp. CA053C | reverse complement strand
CCCCCCGGCCGAACCCTGGGACGGCGGCGCCGCGACGCTCCCCGAGCTGACCGACTGGCTGACCCCGGAGCTCTATTCGGACTGCGCCTTCGTCCCGCCGACGGGCACCCCCGTCACTGACTGCACCGACCTGGCCCTGTTCGACCGCGCCTCGTGTCCGGCGGGCGCCTTCGACACGCTGGAGTCCGTGGGTATCCACTACCTGCTCACCCGCTCTGCCTCGGGGTACGTCACCGCCGGCTATGGCCTGATGCTGCCGTTCGACGGGAGGCCGGGCACGCTCAACGGCAGGCCCCTGACGCGGCAGTCCGTGGGGCCGGGCTCGTTCGCCTTCAGCAGCACCTTCGCCGCGCTGCCTCCCTACCTGCCCGCCCGGGACTTCACGTTCGTGGGTTGCACCCGGCCCGAGTCCCGCCGCGTCAACGGCTGCTTCGTCCAATGCGCCGACGGCAAGGTGCGCAGCAAGGGGACCTTCACCGCGCTGCGTCCCTCCTGGGGACGCGGTGAGTCCGAGTCCTCGGGCGGGCTCGTCCTCCAGGCCGAGGCCGCGGTCCCCCTGGGCTTCCCCGCGGATGTCTACGTGGCGAAGGACCATGCCTACGTGGTGGCCATCGGGGACAAGTCCCAACCGGGAGGGCTGGCGGTCTTCGACGTGACCGACAAGGCGCACCCCGTCCTCACGAAGCGCATCCAGCTTCCGGGCGATGCCTACTGGAACGGCGTCTGGGCGAAGGGCGACGCGCTCTACATCGCGAGCACCCGCTCCGGCGTCATCGTCTACGACATCTCCCAGCCCGCCGACCCCCAGTACGTGCGCGCCGTGCCCGGCGAGGCCCTGGCCGTGCACACCGTGTTCGTGGACGGTGACCGGCTCTATGCGATGGCGCCCGAGCCCGCGAGCCAGACGCTCCTGTTCGATGTGTCCTCGCCGCTCTCACCCGTGCTGCTCAACCGGGTGACGGCGTCCGGGGAGATGGGCGGGCCGCACGACGCCTTCGCGTACGGCGACCGCCTCTACGTCAACAGCACGAGCTCCGGCTTCGTGGCCTTCGACGTGAGCCACCCGGAGCAGGTGACGGAGCTGGGCGCGTATGTCTTCAGCGGCCAGTACTCCCATGCGAGCGCGGTGGGCACCTTCGCGGGCCGCACCATCGCCTTCGAGGGCGGCGAGGGCGTCAACGCGCACCTGCGCGTGCTGGACGTCACCGACCCGGCGAACATGCGGCTCATTGGCGAATACGGCCTGCGCCCCGAGTTCTCCATCCACAACATGATCCTCCGGGACACGAAGCTCTACATCGCGCACTACCACGAGGGCGTGCGCGTGCTGGACGTGTCCGTGCCCCCGAAGCCGCGCGAGGTGGCGTACTTCAACACCTTCCTCGAAACCCAGCCCGGCCGGGACAGCGGGATGTTCGAGGGCGCCATCGGCATCCGCGTCCCGGACGATGGGTATGTCTATGTCGTGGACACGACGCGCGGGCTGCTCATCCTCCGGGACGACACTTTGCGGCCCGCGCCGGGCACGCCTTAGACTCCCGTGCGTTGAAGGAGGGCTTCGCGTCGGCCGTGGACCGCGAAGCCCCTGCACTGGAGCCACCCTCCCCATGACGTCGCTCGCACGCATTCTGGGCACAGGGCTGTTCGCCTGCGCTCTGTTGTCATCCGGTTGCAACAGCGACAGGAACATCATGGAAGAGCCGGACCCGAAGCCTCCGGACACGGGGCCGGTGGAGCGCACCGACTACGTGGACGTCGAACCGGACGTGTCGTGCAAGGACGCGGACTACCGGCAGCCCCGCGCGAACTGCCAGGACCCGGGCAGCTTCGACCTGTCCGGCTGTGACCTCGCCGCGCTGGGGACGGTGGAGCCCCGGGGCACCTACCAGGCCCTCCTGCGCTACAACGCAGAGAGCGTCTTCGGCGCCGGCTTCCGCGTGGGCACCCAGGACCTGCCCGGCACCTTCCTGGGACGGCCCCTCGTCCACCAGCAGGTGGACGGCAGCGGGTTCTTCCTCACCGGCGAGTACACGGCGCAGTCCGGGAACGTGCAGCGGTACGCGCTCGCGGGCTGCCGGGTGCCGGAGCCGGGCCGCATCACCGGCTGCTTCGTCCGCTGCGTCAACGGCACGCCCGACTTCTCCGGCACCTTCGACGCCCGGCGGATGAACTGGGACCAGCAGGCCCCTCCCCACGGCATCCGCCCCGTCTCCGAGTCCGTCGTCTCGCGGAGGGAGCCCGTGGACGTGTACGTCACGAAGGGCCATGCCTACGTGGTGTCCCTCAACCGGGGCACGGAAGCCGGCGGCCTGAGCGTCTTCGACGTGGCCGACAAGCTGCGCCCGGTCCTCGTCGCCAACCTGAACCTGCCCCAGGACAGCAATTGGAACGGAGTCTGGGCGAAGGGGGACGCGCTCTATGTCGCCAGCGCCAGCTCCGGCGTCATCGTCTACGACATCTCCCGCCCCGCCGACCCGCAGTACGTGCGCTCGCTGCCCGGCGGCCCCCTCAACGTGCACACCGTGTTCGTGGACGGTGACCGGCTGTACGCCATGGCCCCGTCCCCCAACCGGGAGACGCTCCTGTTCGACGTGGCCTCGCCGCTGGAGCCCCGGCTCCTGAGCCGCATCGTGGTGCCGCGCGAGAACGAGAGCAGCTACCCGCACGACGCGTTCGCCTACCAGGACCGGCTCTACATCAACCACGCGCAGTCGGGCTTCGTCGTGGTGGACGTGACCCGCCCGGAGAACACGCCCGTGCTGGGCACGTATGCCTTCGCCGGCCAGTTCAGCCACGCGAGCGCGGTGGGGACGTTTGGCGGGCGCACCATCGCCTTCGAGGGCGGCGAGCGCTACGGCGCGCACCTGCGCGTGCTGGACGTCTCCAACCCGGCGAACATCCGCCTCATCGCCCAGGTCCAGCTGCGGGCCCAGACGTCCATCCACAACATGGTGCTCAAGGGCACGCGGCTCTACGTGGCCTGGTACCACGAGGGCGTGCGCGTCTTCGACGTGGCGGACCCCGAACACCCTCGGGAGATCGCCGCCTTCAACACCTTCGACGAGTTCCACCCGAACAGCACCGACAGCCTCTACCAGGGGGCCATCGGCATGCGCGTGCCAGGGGACGGGTACGTGTACGTCGTGGACCTGTCGCGCGGCCTGCTGGTGTTCGAGGAGCCGGCGCCGTAGCTACTCCACCTCGATGCGGTTGCGGCCGTTGGACTTCGCCCGGTACATCCGGGCGTCCGCGACGCGCAGCAGCTCCTCCGGGGTGACGCCGTCGTGGGGGGCCACCGCGAGCCCCGCGCTGAAGGTGACGTGGAAGGGCTCGCCCTGGTCGCCCTCGAACTCCATCCCCACCAGCTCCTCCGCGGTGCGGGAGAGGATCTCCTTCGCGCTCTCCGGCGTCTCGCCCAGCAGCGCGACGACGAACTCCTCGCCGCCCCAGCGGGCGCGCAGGTCCTCGCGGCGGAAGCGCGCCCCCAGCAGGCGTCCCAGGCGCATCAGCACGCGGTCCCCCGCGAGGTGGCCGTGCTCGTCGTTGACCTTCTTGAAGTGGTCCACGTCCAGGAAGCACAGGGCGAGCGGCTTGTCCGAACGGCGCGCCTCCGACAGCCGGGCGGTGAGGGCGTCCACGAAGGGCCGGCGCAGCATCAGGCCGGTGAGCGCGTCGCGCTCCGTGCGCTCGCGCGACAGCCGCGCCCGCTCCAGCCGCGCATGCACGCGGGCACGCAGCTCCTCGCGCAGCACGGGCTTGGCCAGGTAGTCATCCGCGCCGGCCTGGAACGCGGCCAGCCGGAACTCCAGCCCCACCTGCGCGGAGATGAGCAGGATGGGCAGCTCCTGCCACTCCGGCGACAGGCGCAGGATGCGGCACAGGTCGAAGCCGCTGGGCCCGGGCATCCGCACGTCCAAGAGCAGCAGGTCCGGCCGGTGCTGCGCGAGCGCGTCCAGCAGCCCATACGCGCTCTCCAGCCCCACCACCTCCACCGCGTCGCTCGCCAGCGCCTGGGTGAGGGCGCGCACCGCCTCCGGGTCGTCGTCCACCACCAGCACCCGCGCGCGCTCCTGCCGCCGCGCCGCCACCAGCCGCTCCGCCGCGATGGCGAGGTCCTGGTGGGTGAAGGGCCGGGGCAGGAACAGCGACGCGCCCGCGTGCGCCGCGACCACGCGCTCCTGCAGGCCGCCGCCCGCGCTGGTGAAGGCCAGGGGCAGGGACTCGTGGCCCTCCAGCGCCCGCAGCGCGCCCGCCGCGGTGACGCCCTCCGGCCCCATGTGGAGCAGCGCACCGTCCACCCGCTCCCGCTGGACCACCGCGCACGCCTCCAGGGCCGTGCTCGCCGTCACCACGCGCAGGCCCTCGTCCTCGCCCATGCGCTTCGCGCTCGCGAGCAGCGCGGCGTCCTCGTCCATCACCAGCAGCGTGCCCTGGGACGGCGCGGCCTCCCCGGGCGACGCCTCCGGCTTCGGCGCACCCGGCAGCGCCGCCACCACGTCCCGAAGCGCGCGGGCCCCCGCGTCCACCGCCGTCCAGTCCAGCGGCCCGCCCTCCTTCACGGGCCGCATGGCGTCCTCCAGCCGGCCCGCCGTGATGCTCACGTCCCGGAAGCCGTAGCTGCCCGCGGTGCCGTGCAGCTTGTGCACGACGCCGTAGGCCTCCGTCAGCGCCGCGGCCTCCCCCTGGCGCCCGCGGCCCAGGTGCGCCTCCAGCGTGGCGAGCCGCTCCGGCAGCTTCGCGCCGTACTCCGCGCTCAAGAGCGCGAGGCTCGCCGCGAAGGAGTCCTCCGGCTCCACCTCCTCCGGCT
>NZ_RAWA01000572.1 GCF_003611675.1 Corallococcus sp. CA053C | reverse complement strand
GTGCAACATCCCCGCGCCCACGTAGCCCGCGCACGCGGGCTACGTGGGCGCGGGGATGTTGCACGCGGCGGTGGCGGGGGACGTGTTCACGTCACCCAGCGCGGACGCGGTGCTGGCGGCGATCCGCGCGGTGGCGGGCACGGCGGGCGCGCTGCTCATCGTGAAGAACTACACGGGTGACCGGCTCAACTTCGGGCTCGCGGCGGAGCTGGCGCGGGCGGAGGGCATTCCCACGGAGGTCGTCGTGGTGGCGGACGACGTGGCGCTGCACGACACGGTGGAGCCCGCGCGTCGGCGGGGCATCGCGGGTGTGGTGCTGGTGCACAAGGTGGCGGGCGCGGCGGCGGCGGCGGGTGCGTCGTTGGCGGAGGTGGCGCGCGAGGCGACGGAGGCGGCCGCGGCGCTGGGCAGCATGGGCGTGGCGTTGGGGCCGTGCACGGTGCCGGCGGCGGGGCGGCCGGGCTTCACGTTGGGCGAGGACGAGGTGGAGCTGGGGCTGGGCATCCACGGCGAGCAGGGCGTGCGCCGCGTGGCGATGCAGCCCGCGAACGCGTTGGTGGACACGCTGCTGTCGACCATCGTGGAGGACCGGAAGCTTGGCGAGGGGGAGCGCGTGGCGTTGATGGTCAACGGCCTGGGGGGCACGCCGCCCATGGAGCTGGCCATCGTGACGCGCAGGGCGCTGGTGTTCCTCGCGGAGCGCGGGTTGAAGGTGGAGCGCGCGTGGCAGGGCACGTTCCTGTCGGCGCTGGAGATGCCGGGCTGTTCGCTCACGGTCTTGAAGGTGGACGACGCGCGGCTGGCGCGGCTGGACGCGCCCACGGAGGCACCGGCCTGGCCGGGCAAGGGGAGGCTGGTCGTGCAGCGGCGGGTGGTGCCCGTGCGCGACGCGCTGCCCACCATCCAGGGACATCCCAAGGCCCATCCGGAGATGGCGCAGGTGCGGGCGGCGGCGTTGGCGGTGGCGGACGCGTGGGACGCGGCCGAGGCGCGGCTGACGGAGCTGGACAGCGCGGCGGGAGACGGGGACCTGGGCTTGAGCCTGGCGCGTGGCGCGGCGGCGATCCGTGCGCTGCCGGAGAGCGCGTGGGCCACGCCGTCGGGAGCGTTGACGGAGCTGGGGCAGGCGCTGCGAAGGAACATCGCCGGCAGCTCCGGGCCGTTCTATGCGACCGCGCTGCTGAGGGCGGCACGCCACCTGGTGAACAAGGTGCCGGATGCGGCGGCGTGGGCCCGGGCGTTCCAGGTGGCTGTTGGAGCGGTGTCGGAGCTGGGAGGCGCGAGGCCCGGTGACCGGACCATGGTGGATGCGCTGCACCCGGCGGCGGAGGTGCTGGTGCGCGCTGTTCGCGAGGGGAAGTCCCTGGGTGATGCGTGGAGGGAGGCGACGCTCGCGGCGGAGCAGGGCGCGGAGGCGACGGCCAGAATGGCGCCGCGCCTGGGCCGCGCCAGCTACCTGGGGGACCGCGCGAAGGGGATCCCTGACGCGGGCGCTGCGGCCGTGGTCATCTGGATGAAGGCCGTTGAGGGTTCGCGCCCATGACGTCCATGAACCACAGGCGCTCCTCGCGGGGGCTCGCAGCCTTGGTCCTCGCGCTCCTCACAGCATGTGCCGAAGGGCAGATGACGCCTGCCCCCGTAGCGGTCCGGAAGTGGGTGGGCCCCCTGGTGAACGTGCCCGGTGGCGGGCAGTTCCGAACCGTCATCTTCTACGGTCCCTGGCAGTGCAGCTCCCAGATCATGAACTACTGCCGGGAGAAGTGCGCCGGGAGCGGGCACGTGCTCCAGGGCTGCATGTGGATCGCGGACGTGAAGATGGATTTTCAGGGCACGCTGGTCAGAGCCGGGAGCCGGTTCGGGATGGCGCAGTGTTGCTGCAACTACGGAACGCTCAGCGTCAAGCAGAACGACCTCGCCCGCAATCGCTGGAACAGGGCGCGAAAAGGGTTCCGCGAGGAATGGGCGCAGCGTTTCGGTACCTGGCCGACCGAAGCCAATGGGATGCCCTATCAGGGTCACCACATCCGGGACCTCGCGCACGGAGGCAACCCCACGGACTGGGAAAACATCCTCCCGTTCCCCCAGGACCTCCACGAGGAACTCCTCACGCCGTACAACCAGTGTTACGCGAACGAGCCTCCTTGGACGCAGACCGGGGTGGACTTCCCCTATGGAGAGTAGACCCAGGGTGATGACCGGATTGCTCGAAGAGGTGTCGCGCCTCCACTTCCCCAATCCACCTGCGACACCGGAACAAATCGAAGCGTTCGAACAGCGCGTGGGATGGCGCCTGGACCCGGACCTTCGTGCCTTCTACCTGCACTGTGATGGCGCGAAGCTGTTCGACCGCATCGACCCGGCCTTCTACTTCTACCCGCTGGCGATGATTCGCCGCGCACGGGTGGTCTTGCTCCAGAACGACACGGACAAGGCCGGGCCCGCGTCCTGGTATGCGGTCTGCGCGGTGCGGGATACCAACTACCTCTTTCTCGACGTGAGCCAGCAGGTAGACGGCCGGTACCCCATCCGCGATGGCTACCGCGAAGCGTTCCCAGACCCCGCCTTCAACCGCCAGATTGCCGGTTCATTTTCGGAGTTCCTGGCGGGCGCGCTGGCGTCGAACGAGGAATGGTTCTGGCTTCAGGACGATGAGCCATGACGCTCCCGCCTGGAGGACTACCCGGGCAACCGCGCGCCCGGGAGTGACGCCTGTGGCACCGGCGTGGCATCCGTCACGGGCCGGGCGCGTCCGGTCGGACGTCGGCCCGGGAGCTGGTCGATGAGCGACTGGGCCTCTTCCCAGCCCACGCTGGGCAGCACGACGTGCGCACCCGCCACGTCGACGCGCACGTGCGCGATGCCGTAGCCGCGCTCCAGCGGTCCCTGTCGCGCGCGGACGGACTGGATGCGCGCGCGCTGCACCACCGTCGTGCGCCGCCGCCAGAAGCCCTGGCGCACCACCACCAGCGTTTCGGTGACGAGCCATCCCTGGAAGCGCCAGTCGAACCACGCCCCCAAGAGCTGCGCGGGCAACACGACCCACGCCAGCGCGCCCCATGCTCCCCAGAACCACGTCGCGGGCGCGGCCACCAGCACGCTCAGGCCCACTGCTCTTATCCGTGCCCGCAGGAGTGACTTCGGATGGGCCGGCTTCAGCGGCAGGGCGGCGATGGCGTCCGGCAGGTCCGGCACGAACTCGCGCAGCAGCTCCGGCATTCGCGCGGTGGGCACCACGGGGATCAGCAGCTCCGCGCGCTCCGAGGACTCCTTGCCCGTCCGCACGCCCGCGGTCTCCACCTCCACCGAACCGAAACCCAACGTGCGGCGCAGGAGCGGCTCATCCAGCACCACCTGCTGGATGCGCGCCCGCCGCACCGTCACCTGCCGACGCGTGATGAGCCCACCCACCGCGCGCAGGTGCGTCCCGGTGTCCACCAGCCGGAACCCATGGAAGCGCAGCACCGCGCGGGCGCCGCTCACCAGCCACAGGCCGAACAGCCCCGTGAGCGCCGCCACCGTCGCCGCCAGCCACGCCATGCCGGGCGTGGCCAGCACCGCCCAGTGCTTCTCCATCCACGGCAACAGCAGCTTGTGGAAGGTCTCGGTGATCTCATGCAGGGCGCTCATCACCACCGCGAGGACGCCCACGCTCAACGCCGTCGCGCCGTAGAGCAGCAGGCCTCCCAGCCGGGCCTCGGAGAGCACCCGCTCCCCGGGCGAGGACGCTCCCGGCAGGAGCACCGCCGGACCTTCGCCGCGCACCGCCTGGAGCGCGTGGATCAACGCCTGGGCATCCTCCGACGTCAGGCCCCGCAGGTGGCCGTCCGCCTTGCCGCCGGACGCCGTCTCCACCTTCACCTCCACGAGCCCGAACAGCTTCGACACGAAGGGCTGGAGCACCTCTGTGTTCTGCACCCGCGCCGCCTCGATGAAGCGCGACGTCCGCGTGAACACGCCGGAGCGGATCTCCAACTGCGCGCCCACCACGCGGTAGCTCAACGTGGCCACCTCGTAGAGCCCGGCCGCGAGCAGCAACAGCGCGGTGACCGACAGGGAGATCCAGAGGGCGGTGGGCACGCCGTGCTCCCCCGTGAAGTACACGGGCAGCAGCGTGGGGAGGAGCAGGCGGCCAATCATCGTGGAGATGGGCAGCACGGCCGCGATGGGCGCCTTCGCGCTCAGCCGCTTCCAGGGGATCTCCTCCATGGACGGCAGGGCCTGCACGGAGGGCGCGGGGGTGCCCTCAGACGACATCGTCGGACTCGCGCCGCACCAGCCGCTCACGCAGGGCGTCCGCCGTCTCCCGGGTGAGGCCCGGAATCTCTCCGTCCGCGCCGCTGCCCGCCGCGGTGAACACCTGCAGGCGCGCAAGCCCCAGCGACCGCTCGATGGGGCCCTGGTGGACGTCCACGTGCTGGATGCGGCCCGCCGGGATGGACACCACCTGACGCAGCAGCACGCCGTGGGAGATGACCAGGTCGTGCTCGCGCAGCGCCCAGCCCCACCGCTCATGCGCGCGCTGCGGATACCACGCCGTCAACACGCTCAGGCCCAGCACCACCGCGCATGGCACCAGGAAGGGCCAGTGCTCCACGCCCGCGAGCGACAATGACAGCGCCACGCCGAACGCCACGGCCCCGTACACGCCGATGCGGATCAGCGCCACGATGCGGAACAGCGTGAGCGCTCCGCGAGGGAGTCGTTCCAGCGTCGGCAGCGGGTCGGTCATGGGCGGAACCTCCGGGAGTTCCCCGAATGTACCTGTATCCGCAGCCTCCTGCCGCTCCTTCGGTGTGCTGGCATTGCCAGCCGCGCGCGCCTGTCAGGGCGGGGG
>NZ_RAWA01000571.1 GCF_003611675.1 Corallococcus sp. CA053C | reverse complement strand
GAGCGTCGGCCACCGGTGCACTGTCACGAGCAGCGCGCACCCCAGGGACAGCACGGAGTACACGCCCATCCCCGCCCACGCGCCCCGCGACGCCACCGCGACCGCCATGTTCAGGAACAGGAGGCCCTGGACGCCCAGCGCCAGGCGGCAGGGGAGCGGATGCTTGCGCCACAGCCCCATGACGAGCAGCGCCCCCGTCATGAAGAACAGGATGCCCACGAGGCGCACGTAGGGCCCCAGCGCCGCCATGGCGAAGCGCTGGAAGTCCTGGGGCGCCCAGGCCATCAGCCCCCCGAAGCACACCGTCACGCTGGAGATGAACACCAGCAGCAGGCCCTGTCCCCGGCGCAGGGAGCGCCGCTCCATGACGAGCAGGCCCATCAGGAACAGGTAGAGGATGGTGCCCGTGGGGCTGACGGGCAGGACGCTGACCGCCCACCAGTAGACCGCGAACGCCGCCAGCAGGAACGCACGCCCCACGCGCCCCACGAAGGCGGGCCAGGTCGGGTACATGAGCCCGAGCAGCACCATCGCCGCGCCCACCAGGAACACGCTGCCCAGCAGGCGGATGTGCGGGTAGATGTATTGGAACAGCGCGGCCCCGAACTCATAGGGGACGAACACCATCGTGGTGCCCACCACGATGCCGACCGCTACCGCGAACCATTCAACGCGTGCCCGCTCCAGGATTTCCACGGCCGGCACCCTCGCACAACCGGCCCCGGGTGTCGGGGCCAAGCTGCCTCCTGAACAGCCCGTTCGTCAGGTGCCTATCGTCGGCGCCACGCCTCGAGCAGGTGGCCCACCACCGTGTCCACCCCCACATCCCGTGTGACCTGGGTGAAGACGAAGGGCCCCTCGCCGCGCATCCTCCGGGCGTCGCGCTCCATCACCCCCAGGTCCGCCCCCACGTGCGGTGCGAGGTCTGTCTTGTTGATGATCAAAAGGTCCGACTGGGTGATGCCCGGTCCGCCCTTGCGCGGCACCTTGTCCCCGCCCGCCACGTCGATGACGTAGACGGTGTAGTCGGCGAGCTCCCGGCTGTACTGGGCCGCGAGGTTGTCGCCGCCGCTCTCGACGATGAGCAGCTCCGGGTGCAGCTCCTCCATGAGCTGCTCCAGGGCGAGCAGGTTGTGGCTGATGTCCTCGCGGATGGCGGCGTGCGGGCAGCCCCCGGTCTCCACCGCGCGGATGCGCTCGGGGGGCAGGGCCTGGTTGCGCACGAGGAACTCCGCGTCCTCTTTCGTGAAGATATCGTTGGTCACCACGCCCAGCCGGTACTGGTCACGCAGCTTCTTGCACAGCGCCAGCACCAGCGCCGTCTTGCCGCTGCCCACCGGGCCGCCAATGCCAATCGTGAAGGCGCGCTGCGCGTAATCGCGCCGGTGCGGCTTGTCGCGCGCGTCGAAGTGGCCGGGGTGGTCCAGCTCCTCGTGCGTGTGGTCGTGCCCGTCCTGCCCATGGCCGCGGTGGTCGTCGTCGTGCATGTCGCTTCCCCTTCGTCTCTTTCAGGACAGGAACAGCCTCGAATACAGCCGGTCGTGCGTGGCGCCCAGCAGGTCCCACAGCGGCGCGGGCTGCGCCAGGTCCTCCACGCCCAATGCCTTGCAGCGTCCGAGCACCGTGTCCAGGAGCGGCGTGGCCGCGTGCTGGAGCTGATGCGATTCGTGCGTGCCAATGACACCCATGCGCACGCCCGCGGACAGCGCGCCCCGGAGCGTGAGCGACAGGAAGAGCCGCTGCGCGTCCTCCAGGTCCACCTCCAGCGCGCACAGCACCGCGCCGAACACGGGCGCGTGGTGGAACTTCACCCCGGCCGCGCGGGCCCTGTCGCGCACCGGCCCCACCGCCTCCGGGAAGATGCGCGCGCAGGTGTCCAGGAAGGCCCGGCCCTGCGTGCGGCTCGCGCGGTGGGCGACGTGGTTGGACAGGAACACGTCCGCGCGCGCGTCCAGCGCTGGCAACGTGCCCGGTGCCTTCCACGCGTCATTCACCAGCGGCAATCCACCCAGCCCTGCCTGCCACAGGAGCGCCTCCACGAAGCGCCGCACGTCGGCCCCGCCGCGCACCTCGCCCTGCTGCACCGCGGCCTCCAGTCCCCCGGAGTGCGCGAAGCCGCCGGTGGGAAACCCCGAGTCCGCCAACTGCAACACCCTCCAGCCGGAGCCCATCGCAGTGCTTCTCCAGAACTTCAGAACAGCGAGTAGCGCTGGGCCAATGGCAGCCAGGTGGCGGGCTCGCAGCGCAACAGCTCCCCGTCCGCGCGCACCTCGTACGTCTCCGGATCCACCGTGATGACGGGCAGCGCGTCGTTGAGCCGCATGTCCTTCTTGCCCAGCTTGCGGCAGCCCACCACCGCGGACAGCCGCTTGGTGAGCCCCAGCCCCTGCACGGTGCCCTCCGCCAGCGCGCGCCCGGACACGAACGCAATGCTGGTGGAGCCCCGGGCCCGGCCGTGCGCGCCGAACATGGGGCGCATCAGGTACGGCTGCGGCGTGGGGATGGACGCGTTCGCGTCCCCCATCTGCGCCCACGCGATGAAGCCGCCCTTGAGCACCAGCTCCGGCCGAGCGCCGAAGAAGGCGGGCTTCCACAGCACCAGGTCCGCGAGCTTCCCCACCTCCACCGAGCCCACCTCGTGCGACAGCCCGTGGGCGATGGCGGGGTTGATGGTGTACTTCGCCACGTAGCGGCGGATGCGGAGGTTGTCGTTGTCGCCCGTCTCGCCGGACAGGCGACCGCGCTGCTCGCGCATCTTGTGCGCCGTCTGCCATGTGCGGGTGATGACCTCGCCCACGCGTCCCATGGCCTGGCTGTCGGAGGCCATCATGCTGATGGCGCCCAGGTCGTGGAGGATGTCCTCCGCGGCGATGGTCTCTCCCCGGATGCGGCTCTCCGCGAAGGCCACGTCCTCCGGAATCTCGCGGTCCAGGTGGTGACACACCATGAGCATGTCCAGGTGCTCATCCAGCGTGTTCACCGTGTACGGCCGCGTGGGGTTGGTGGAGCTGGGCAGCACGTTGGGCGCGCCGCACACGCGGATGATGTCCGGGGCGTGGCCGCCACCCGCGCCCTCCGAGTGGTACGTGTGGATGGTGCGGCCCTTGAACGCGGCCAGCGAGTCATCCACGTAGCCGGACTCGTTGAGCGTGTCGGTGTGGATGGTGACCTGCACGTCCTCGCCGTCCGCCAGCGTGAGGCAGGTGTCGATGGCGGCGGGCGTGGTGCCCCAGTCCTCGTGCAGCTTGAGTCCGATGGCGCCCGCGCGCACCTGATCCAACAGGCCATCCGGCAGCGACGTGTTGCCCTTGCCGGTGAGGCCGATGTTGAGGGGCAGCGTGTCCGTGGCCTCCAGCATCCGCTGGAGGTTCCACGCGCCCGGCGTGCAGGTGGTGGCGTTGGTGCCGGTGGCGGGGCCCGTGCCGCCGCCCACCCAGGTGGTGATGCCGCTGGCGATGGCCTCGTCCGCCTGCTGTGGGCAGATGAAATGGATGTGCGTGTCCAGGCCGCCCGCGGTGAGGATGAGCCCCTCGCCCGCAATGACCTCCGTGGTGACGCCCACCACCATGCCCGGCGTGACGCCCGCCATGACGTCCGGGTTGCCCGCCTTGCCGATGGCGGAGATGCGCCCCGCCTTGAGCCCCACGTCCGCCTTGTAGATGCCCGTCCAGTCCAGGATGAGCGCGTTGGTGATGACGCAGTCGAGCGCATCCGCGTCGCCCGCGCCCGCGCGCTGGCCCATGCCTTCGCGCAGCACCTTGCCGCCGCCGAACTTGCACTCGTCGCCGTAGACGGTGGCGTCGCGCTCCACCTGGGCCCAGAGGCCGGTGTCTCCCAGCCGCACCCGGTCCCCCGTGGTGGGGCCGAACATGTCCGCGTAGTGGCGGCGATCCATTCCGCGGCTCATGAGCGCTCCTCCGGCTTGTCGTTCGGGTGCTCGTCCTCGTGACCGAAGCCCTGCGCGCGCACGGCCTGGAGCAATCGCTCGCGGCCTTCATCGGACACCTTGCCGCTGCCCAGCGCGTTGCCGCCGCGCACCACCTGCTCGCCCGCGATGGGGACCAGCGACACGGTCTTCACCTCGCCCGGCTCGAAGCGCACCGCCGTGCCCGCGGGGATGTCCAGCCGGTGGCCGTAGGCGCGGCCCCGGTCGAACACCAGCGCGCGGTTCGTTTCCGCGAACGGGTAGTGGCTGCCCACCTGGACGGGCCGGTCGCCCCGGTGCGTGACGCGCAGGGAAATGGCCTTGCGGCCCGCGTTGAGCTCCAGCGTCCCGGGCTCCGCCTGCACCTGCCCGGGCGGGCCTTCCGGCGACGCGGGCGGCACGGTGAAGCGGTCCAGGGACGGCACCGGTAGGAAGCTGCCGTAGAGCGCGAGCGTCAGGTCCCCGTGCTCCGCCACCACCGGGTGGTGCACGGTGACGAGCTTGCTGCCGTCCGGGAAGGTGCCCTCCACCTGCACCTCCGCCAGCATCTCCGGCACGCCGTCCATCACCTGCGCGCGCCCGAGGAACCGGCGGCCCAGGTCCATCAACTCCGCCACGCTCCGGCCGTCACGGATGAACTCCAGCAACTGGGTGGCGATAAGGGCCACCGCCTCCGGGTAGTTGAGCCGCAAGCCTCGCGCCAGGCGCTTCTGGGCGACGACGCCCGCCTGGTGCAGCAGCAGCTTGTCCACGTCTCGGGGGGACAGGTGCATGAGCCCAACTCCCTTCACTTCCACCGGGTGCGGTGCATCGGTGCGGCAACAGGGCCCGACCCTAGCGCGACGCGTCAGGGTGGGCCAGGATGGGCAGCGGGCCGGTGTCTTCCAGTCCCCTCCGTCTTCCGCGCTCCCCTCCCC
>NZ_RAWA01000570.1 GCF_003611675.1 Corallococcus sp. CA053C | reverse complement strand
GGGGACGACCATGGGGGCGAGCGGGACGGCGGCTGAGCCTGAAGGTTCCAGGCCCTTTCGTCCGCGTTTCCCGTAAATAGGCAGGGTCCCCGACTCCCTCCCTGCCCTTGAAGGTGACGACGTGAACGACCGACTCCTGCGCACGGCGCGCCGCCAGCCCACCGACACCACCCCCGTGTGGCTGATGCGGCAGGCGGGCCGCTACCTGCCCGAGTACCGGGCCATCCGCGGCAACATCGCGTTCCTGGACCTCTGCAAGAACCCGGACCTGGCCGCGGAAGTGACGGTGCAGCCCGTCACCCGGCTGGGCGTGGACGCGGCCATCATCTTCTCCGACATCCTCATCCCCGTGGAGGCCATGGGCATCCACCTGGAGCTCGGGGACAAGGGGCCGCACTTCCCCAACCCCCTGCGCACCGCCGCGGACATCGACAAGCTGGGCGTCCCGGACCCCGTCGAAGGCACCGGCTTCGTCGCCGAAGCCATCCGCCGCACGCGCAAGGCCCTCAACGACTCCGTGCCCGTCATCGGCTTCGCGGGCGCGCCCTTCACCCTGGCCGCGTACATGGTCGAGGGCGGCGGCTCCAAGAGCTACATCGTCATCAAGCGCCTGCTCTTCGAGCAGCCGGAATTGGCCCACCGCCTGTTCCAGAAGCTCACCGACACCCTCATCCCGTACCTCAAGATGCAGGTGGAGGCCGGCGCCAGCATCGTGCAGATCTTCGACTCGTGGGGCGGTGAGCTGTCCCCCTACGACTTCGAGCGCTTCAGCCTGCCGTACCTCACCCGCATGGTGACGGAGCTCAAGGCCACCGGCGTGCCCGTCATCCTCTTCGGCACCAACATGACGCCGCACCTGCCGCTGCTGAAGCGCACCGGCGCGGACGTCATCGGCCTGGACTGGCGCGTGAACGTGGACGAGGGCCGGCGCATCCTCGGGCCGGACGTCGCCACGCAGGGCAACCTGGACCCGCTGCACCTGTTCCTCCCGCGCGAGGAGCTGGACGCGCGCGTGAAGGACATCCTCGGCCGCGCGGGCCCCATCGGGCACATCTTCAACCTGGGGCACGGCATCCTCCCGCCCAGCGACCCGGACGCCGCGAAGTTCCTCGTGGACGCCGTGCACCGCCACGGCACCGCGCTCCGTCAGGGCATCGCCCTGCGCTGAAGGTCGTTGTGAAGGTCTCTGTGCGCGGGCCGGCCCCCTGGCTGTCTGCCTGCCCGGCAGTTGACTCTTGAATCAATCCGGCATTGACGCGGCGCATTGTCGGTCGTTAGAAGCGCCTCACTCGTCGCACAGAGGGTGAGGCACACATGGCAAGCGAGAAGCGCAACGGCCACCGTCGGGTGGCCATCGTTCGCGGATTGCGGACGCCGTTCGCGAAGGCGGGCACCGTCTTCGCGGGACTGACGGCGCTGGACCTGGGCCGCATGGTGGTCCAGGAGCTGGTGCAGCGCAGCGACCTGGATCCGAACGAAATCAACCAGCTCGTCTTCGGCCAGGTCATCCCCACGCTGACGGCGCCGTCCATCGCGCGCGAAGTGGTGCTGGCCGCGGGCCTGCCCAAGCGCATTGACGCCTTCACGGTGTCGCGCGCCTGCGCCACGTCCATCCAGGCGATGGTGGCGGGAGCAAACGCCATCGCGCTGGGTGACGCGGACGTCATCATCGCGGGCGGCACCGAGTCCATGTCGGACGCGCCCATCTTCACGAGCCGCCCGCTGGCGCACGCGCTCATCGCGTCGTCCAAGGGCAAGAGCCTGCCGGACAAGCTCAAGCCCTTCCAGAAGCTCAAGGGCAAGGACCTGCTGCCCGTGCCCCCCGCCATCGCCGAGTACTCCACCGGCGAGACGATGGGCGAGAGCGCGGAGAAGATGGCCAAGGAGAACGGCATCAGCCGCGAGGAGCAGGACCTCATCGCCTTCAACTCGCACCAGAACGCGGCGAAGGCATGGAAGGAAGGCCGCTTCGACGACGAGGTGATGCACATCCTCGTGCCGCCCAAGTACGAACAGTCCGCCGCGAAGGACAACATCGTGCGCGAGGACACCAGCCTGGAGGCGCTCTCCAAGCTCAAGCCGGTGTTCGACCGCCGCTATGGCAGCGTCACCGCCGGCAACGCGTCCCCGCTCACGGACGGCGCCGCGGCGCTCATCCTGATGAGCGAGGAGAAGGCGAAGGCGCTCGGCTATGAGCCGCTGGGCTTCCTGCGCTCGCACGCGTTCGCGGCCACGGACCCGGGCGACCAGCTCCTCCAGGGCCCGGCGTACGCGGCGCCCGTGGCGCTCAAGCGCGCGGGGATGAAGCTCTCGGACATCGACCTCGTGGAGATGCACGAGGCC
This sequence comes from Corallococcus sp. CA053C, assembly GCF_003611675.1. Classification (GTDB taxonomy): domain Bacteria; phylum Myxococcota; class Myxococcia; order Myxococcales; family Myxococcaceae; genus Corallococcus. Next base: position 2,513 of record NZ_RAWA01000570.1, on the reverse strand, counting down.
TTCGCCGCGCAGGTGGCGAGCAACATCCAGGCGCTGGCGTCGAAGGAGTTCGCGAAGAAGGCGGGCTTCAGCGGTCCGGTGGGCGAGGTGGACCGCTCGCGGCTGAACGTGACGGGCGGCTCCATCTCCATTGGCCATCCGTTCGGGGCCACGGGAGCGCGCATCGTCACGCAGGCCCTCAACGAGCTGAAGCGTCGGAACAAGAACACGGTGATGTGCACCGTCTGCGCCGCGGGCGGGCTGGGCGCCGCGGTCATCCTGGAGCGTGCGTGATGGCGACCAAGCATGAAGAGGTCGAGGCGAAGCAGGGCTTGAGCTACGACGTCACGGACGGCGTCGCGGTCATCACCGTGGACCTGCCGGGCGCGCCGGTGAACACGCTGTCCCCGGAAGTGGGCACCGCGTTCACCCACCTGCTGGAGCAGGCGGAGCGGGCCCTGGACGTGAAGGCCGTGGTGTTCATCTCCGGCAAGAAGGACAACTTCGTCGCCGGCGCGAACATCGACTTCCTCCAGACCATCAAGTCCGCGGACGAGGTCGTCGCCATCAGCCGCGGCGCGCACGCGCAGTTCGACCGGCTGGAGGCCTTCCCCAAGCCCGTGGTCGCGGCCATCCACGGCGCGTGTCTGGGCGGCGGCCTGGAGTGGGCGCTCGCGTGTCACTACCGCATCGCCACCGACAGCCCCAAGACGAGCCTGGGCCTGCCGGAGACGCAGCTGGGGCTCATCCCCGGCGCGGGCGGCACGCAGCGGCTGCCCGCGCTCATCGGCGCGCAGGCGGCCCTGGACCTCATCCTCACGGGCAAGAACGTGAAGGCGTCCAAGGCGAAGAAGCTGGGCATCGTGGACGAGGTCGTCCCCGTGCCCATGCTGAAGGCGCTCGCGGTGCGGCGCGCGGCGGAGCTGGCGGCGGGCACGCTCAAGGTGGAGCGCGCGCACCAGGGCTTCAAGGCGGTGGCGCAGAGCGGCAAGACGAAGGGCCTGGCGGGCTTCTTCCAGGGCCTCATCAGCAAGGACCTGTGGGCGGAGGCCGCGCTGGAGGACAACCCGCTGGGCCGCAAGGTGCTCTTCGACCAGGCGAAGAAGGCGCTCCTGAAGAAGACGCGCGGCAAGTACCCCGCGCAGGAGAAGGCGCTGCAAGTGATTCGCGTGGGCCTGGAGTCCGGGCGCAAGGCGGGCCTGGAGGCCGAGGCGAAGGCGTTCGGTGAGCTGGTGTTCACGGACGTGTCGCGGCGGCTGGTGGAGATCTTCTTCGCCACGACGGCGCTGAAGAAGGAGAACGGCACCGCCAACCCCAGCGTGAAGCCGCGCGAGGTGAAGAAGGTGGGTGTGCTCGGCGGCGGCCTGATGGGCGGCGGCATCGCCTACGTGGCGGGCGTGCTCCAGGGCGTGCCGGTGCGCGTGAAGGACCGCGACGACGCGGGCGCGGGCCGCGCGCTCAAGCAGGTGCAGACCGTGCTGGACGAGCGCGTGAAGCGCCGCTCGCTCACCCACCGTGAGGCGTCCGCGAAGTTCTCCAACATCACCGCGGCCACGGACTACAGCGGCTTCAAGTCGGTGGACCTCGTCATCGAGGCGGTGTTCGAGGACCTGAAGCTCAAGCACCAGGTCATCGCGGAGGTGGAGGCCATCACCGGCCCGGACACCATCTTCGCGTCCAACACCTCCAGCCTGCCCATTGGCGAGCTGGCGAAGGGCAGCAAGCGCCCCGCGCAAGTCATCGGGATGCATTACTTCAGCCCGGTCCACAAGATGCCGCTGCTGGAGATCATCACGCATCCGGGCACCGCGGAGTGGGTGACGGCCACCTGCGTGGACGTGGGCCGCAAGCAGGGCAAGACGGTCATCGTCGTCAACGACGGGCCGGGCTTCTACACGTCGCGCGTGCTGGCGCCGTACATGAACGAGGCGGCGTACCTGCTGGCGGAAGGCGCGGACATCGTCCAGCTGGACAAGGCGCTCGTGGACTTCGGCTTCCCGGTGGGGCCCATCACCCTGCTGGACGAGGTGGGCATCGACGTGGCCCAGAAGGTGGGCCCCATCATGGAGGCCGCGTTCGGCAAGCGGATGTCCGCGCCCAAGGCGCTGGAGGGCGTGGTGTCCGACGGCCGCCTGGGCCGCAAGACGCAGAAGGGCTTCTACCTGTACGAGAACGGGAAGAAGCAGGACGTGGATCCCGCCGTCTACCTGCTCCTGCCGCACGGCAAGGACCGCAAGACGATGGACCCCACGGAGATGGCGGAGCGCTGCGCGCTGCAGATGGTGAACGAGGCCATCCGCTGCCTGGGCGAGGGCATCCTGCGCAGCCCCCGCGACGGCGACGTGGGCGCCATCTTCGGCCTGGGCTTCCCGCCGTTCCTGGGCGGCCCGCTGCGTTACGCGGACAGCCTGGGTCTGGACAACCTGCTGCGCAAGCTGGAGCACTACCAGGACAAGTACGGCGAGCGCTTCACGCCCGCGCCCCTGCTGGTGGAGAAGGTGAAGGCCGGCAAGGGCTTCTACGAGGCGTAGTGC
>NZ_RAWA01000056.1 GCF_003611675.1 Corallococcus sp. CA053C | reverse complement strand
CGTGGGCCCCGTGGAAGCGGGGCTCCTGGCCCAGTTGGCCCCCGCCGTGGTGCCCCAGGTGCACTGGCTGCCCGGAGGCGGCGCGGTGCGGATCCTCGAAGGGAGCCCGGGAGCGGCCGGGTCGGGGCCGACGGTGGTGTGGTTGCACGGGCGGGGCCACTCGGCAACGCACTGGTTCCCCTACCTGACGGTGCTCGCCCGGAGCCACCGCGTCCTAGCGCTGGACCTGCCCGGCTTTGGCCAGTCCACCGCGTCGGACACGCGCGTGCGGTCGGCGGAGGACGCGGTGGAGTTCTTCACCCGGCCGGTGGAGGAGGTGCTGGGGATGCTGGAGCCGGGGCCGGTGGCGGTGGTCGGCCACTCGCTGGGCGGGCTGGTGGCGCTGGAACTGGCGCTGCGCGGGACGGTGCCGGTGGAGCGGCTGGTGCTGGTGGACGCGATGGGGCTGGGGCCGGAGATGACGCGCGCCTCGCGCCTGTTCTTCCGCGCGGGGCCGGAGCGGCTGGCGCGCAACCTGGGCCCCTGGGCGATGTCCCGGATGCTGCCGCCCCCACCGACGCCGCTGGGGGAGCGGCTGGGGGCGCTGGGCTATGAGTTGATGGCCGTGCCGGGCGGACGGCCGGAGGCGGCCCAGGCCTTCAACGCGCTCGTGCCCCTGACGGGCCCAGTGTTCCACCGCCGCGAGCGACTAGGTGAGGTGAAGGTGCCGGTGCTGCTCGTCTGGGGCGAGCGCGAGGAGACGCTGCCCCTCACGCTCGCGGACGAGGCCGCGAAGAGGCTGCCCCAGGCCCGCGTGCTGCGCGTGGATTGCGGACACAGTCCGCACCTGGAGCGGCCCGAGCGCGTGCTCCCCGAGCTGAAGGCCTTCCTGGGTCAGGGAGCCACCGGCGGCTGAGCGGACGCGAGGCTCCAGCGGGCGCGCGAACCGGGTACAGTCCCGTGCCGTGCCGAAAGACTTCCTCGACCTGGAGGCGACGCCTGAACGCTTGCACGCGTTGGCGGACGCCCGAATCCTGTCCCCGGACGCGTACCGACGCGCGCTGCACCTGGCCGTCGCCACGCCGTCGCGTTCCGCCTGGCGCACGTTCCTGTCCACGACGCTGATGGGCCTGGGCTCGCTGCTGGTGCTGGCGGGCGTGGTGTACTTCTTCGCCTACAACTGGGCGGAGATGGGACGCTTCGCGAAGCTGGGCCTCGTCGCCCTGGGCATCACCGGGACGGCCGTGGGCGCGTGGCGGCTGGGGGACCGGCCCGCGGGCCAGTTCGCGCTGCTCGCGTCCGCGGTGCTCGTGGGCCCGCTGCTCGCCGTGTACGGACAGACGTACCAGACGGGCGCGGATCCGTATGAGCTGTTCATCGGATGGAGCGTCCTCATCCTGCCGTGGGTGGCGCTGGCGCGCTTCACGCCCCTGTGGATGCTGCAGCTGGTGCTCATCAACACCGGCGTCATCCTCTTCTGGGAGCAGCGCATGCGCGACTGGAGCGCCTCCAGGGAGGGACAGCTCGCGTTGCTGCTCGGCCTGCTCAACGGCTTCGCCTGGGCCACCTACGAGCACTTCGCCAACCGCCGGGTGTCCTGGCTCCAGGGGCGGTGGATGCCCCGCGTCCTGGCCATCATGGCGATGACGCCGCTGCTCGGTGCAGCGGTGGTGTTCATCGTCGACAGCGACGACCGCTCGCTCGCCACCGGCCTGTCGTTCCTGCTGCTGCTCGCGGCGCTGGGCGCCATCGTGGCCCTGCACCGCCACCTGCACGGCGAGCTGTTCCTGCTCACGCTGGGCTCGCTGTGCGTGATGACGCTGGTGAACACGGCGGTGGGCTACTTCCTCATCAAGGCCACGCACGCGGAGGAGCTGACCCTCTTCATCCTGCCGCTGCTGATCATCGGCGAGGTGGCGCTGGCCGTGTACTGGCTGCGCCGTGAGTCCCAAGCCACCGGCGTCACGGAGGAGACCTGACATGGCCCTGCGACCCTCGATGCGTGAGGTCCTGACGGGATTGGTGGCCGAAGGCCAGGTGGACGCGGAGGTGGAGTCGCGCGCCCGCACGGCGCTGGAGGTCCGGCAGCGGACCCTGGGCGCCTCTCCCTGGTTCGTGAAGGCCCTGGCCGGCATGGGCGCGTGGCTGTCCTCCGCATTCATGCTCAGCTTCTTCGCCTGCGTCGGGCTGTGGCGGGAGGAGGCGGCGCTCGGCGCCCTCGGCCTGGTGCTGTGCGTGGGCGCGGTCTTCCTGCGACGGGCGACCCACGGGCCCTTCATGGAGCAGCTCGCCCTGGCCTCGTGTCTGTCCGGCGTGGGCGCGCTGCTGTACGGCATGGGGGAGGCCAGCGACAGCGTGGTCGCCATGTCGGTGCTGGCAGTGGTGGTAGGCGTCGCGCTGCTGGCCTGGTTCCCCGACGTCATCCTCTACTTCCTGGCCACCCTGGGCATCCTCGTGGCGGTGGGCGTCCTGGCGTCGGAGGCGATGAAGGGCGTGGGCGTGGACCTGTGGATGCTCGTGGGCGCGGCGGCGTTCTGCGGCCTGCTGCTCTTCGAGCCCCGGCTGCGGCAGGGCCCGCTGGGGTCCCGCGTGGGCCCCATCGCCTTCGCGCTCGCGTGCGCGGTGCCCGGCTGGCTGTTGTTCCGCAGCGCCGTGGGGTCCCAGGACGGCTTCCACTACCTCTACAACGAAAAGTTCGCGCCGGGCGTGTGGCTCACCGTTCCGCTGGCCCTGATGGCCCTGGGGACGGGGTGGCAGGTGATCCGCGAGCAGGGGCTCTCGCAGGAGCGCGCGGCCTGGCTTCCCGCGCTCGCCGCGCTGGTGCTGCTCACGGGGATGACCTTGAACACGCCGGGTGTGCTCGCCGCGGGGCTGATGCTGACGCTCGGCTTCCACCGTCGCAGCAGCGTGATGCTGGGCCTGGCGGTGGCGTTCCTGCTGACGTTCGGTGCGTACTACTACTACGACCTCCAGCTCACCCTGCTCGCCAAGGCGCTCGCGCTCGTGGGCAGCGGGCTGGTCCTGCTGGGCGTGCGGCAGTTCTTCGTTCGGCGGGAACCCGCCGTGCTCGCGGAGGCCCGATGAAACGCGGCGCCGTCATCTTCGGAGGGCTCGCCCTGGTGCTGGTCGCCACGGTCGCGCTCGTCGTGCAGAAGGAAGCCGTGCTGGCCCGGGGCCGGACGGTGTTGCTGCAGCTGGCCCCGGTGGATCCGCGCTCGCTCATCCAGGGCGACTACATGGTGCTCGACTACGCCATCAGCCAGACGTGGCGCGAGGGCATCGAGGCGCCCCAGGAGGACGGCAACGTGGTGCTGCACCTGGACGCGCACGACGTGGGCGCGTTCGTGCGCTACGAGAAGCCGGGCACCCCGCTGGCCCCGGATGAGGTGCGCGTGCGCTTCCGCGTCCGCAACTTGCGCCTGCGTCTGGGCGCGGAGGCCTTCTTCTTCCAGGAGGGCCACGCGGACCGCTATGCCCTGGCGCGCTACGGCGAGCTGCGCGTGATGGACAACGGCACCAGCGTGCTCGTGGGCCTGCGCGACGCGAACTACCAGCTGCTGGGCCGCGCCGTGAAGTGACGGGGCGCGGCCGCGGGGTTCACGCGGCCTCTTCGCTTTCGAGCAGGTCGGAGAAGGGCGACCCGTCCTCGCCCAGCGCCTTGTAGAGCGCGTCCACCTTCTCCAGCTCGCGCTTGAGCGCCTTGTGATGGTTGCGGTTCTTCACCAGGCTCTCGCGGCCCAGCAGGCGGAAGGCCTCGTCGCGGCCCACCTGCCGGATGGCGAGCCCCAGCACCAGTCCCCGGAAGCCGTCCGCGAGGTCCAGGTCCAGGGGGGAGCCCCGGCGGAGCGCCTCTCCCACGAAGGCCTGCGCCGCGGCCCGCAGCGCCTCCGGCAGCGGACGGCTGCCCGGCGCCTGCTCGTAGTACAGCGCCCGCGCGACGTGCTTCTCCTGCAACACGAGGTCGCCCGCGGCCCCGGCGTGCTCCACCATCGCCAGCGAGTAGGCGCGCCGCACGATGTTGTCGAGCTGCCGCAGGTTGCCCGGCCAGGAGCTGGTGACGAGCAGCTGCTCCGCCTCCGGCGCCAGGCGCGCGGAGCCGTCCGGCAGCCGCTCGCGGTGGCGGCGGTTCACCATGTACCGCGCCCAGAGGGGGATCTCGTCCTGCCGGTCCTGCAGCGGCGGCATGCGCACGGGCAGCACGTTCACGCGGTAGTACAGGTCCTCGCGGAAGCGGCCGGCCCGCACCTGCGCATGCAGGTCCGCGTTGGTGCCGATGATGAAGCGCACGTCCGCGTGCTTCTCGCCGGTGCCCTCGCCCAGAGGCCGGTAGCTGCGCGACTCCAGCAGGTGCAGCAGGCCCGCCTGCGCCTTCAGCGACAGCTTGTCGATTTCGTCGATGAACAGCGTGCCGCCGTCCGAGCGCGCCACCACGCCCGGCGCGTCGCGCGTCGCGCCGGTGAAGGCGCCCTTCTTCCAGCCGAAGAGCTCCGCCATCTGGAGGTCCTCCGGCACCGTCACCAGGTCCAGCGTCTCGAAGGGCTTGCCTCGGCGGTTGGAGCGCTCGTGGCACCAGCGCGCGAGCCGCGACTTGCCCGAGCCGGTGGCGCCGCTGACGAGGATGGTCTCGTCCTGCTGCGCGAACACCCGGAGGATGGGCAGGAGCTCCGCCATGGAGCGGCCCACCACGGGCAGGAACTCGTCCACCTCCGGCGTGGCCACCGGCCGCTGCGGCAGCGCGGTGAGGTACGGCGCGGCGATGTCCGTGAGCAGCTGGAGCAGGTCCCCGGCGTCGCGCCAGACGAACTCCTGGCCCATCGCGGCGAGGCACTCGGCCTCCAGCGAAATCATCCCCTCCATGCCCGCGGGCGTGCGCAGGGGCAGCACGCAGACGTGGGTGGCGTGACGGCCGAGGAAGCGCTGCTTGCTCTCGTTGCTGTGGAAGCCCGCGAGTCCCGGGTCGCCCGTCACCGGCGCGTCCGGCGCGTGCGGCTGCACCGTGCCGATGTTCACGTCGATGGACACCGCCGAGCGGTGCTCCACCACCGCGCGCCAGGCCGTGGCGGAGGTGAAGAAGGGCGTCCCGACACCCGCGTCCGTCGTCTCCCGGGCGCCCACCTCCAGCGCCGCCAGTCGTCGGTACGCCTCTCCGGGACGCAGGTGGACGATGCCGCGCAGGACCCGGGCCCGACCCGCGTAGCGGCTGGACGCCACCGCGACTTCCGCCGCGGCCAGCATCCGACGCAGCGTTGCCGCCGCTGCCGTCTCGAAGTCCCTGGAATCCCTGAGCGCAGCCATGAGCTGCGCCAACTCGTCTCGCATCCCCTCGCCTCCGTGCGGAAGCCGCGCCACCGCAGACCGGCGAAGCCGTCCTGAAATCAGACGCGGAACTCTATCGGAGATGATGATGGAGAGCGCGGAAGGAGCGGCCCCTCCTTCCGCGCTCCGAATGCATCCGGATGCGGTACACGCCGTTGCCGGCGTATGGACCAACGCTCTTGCGGATGTCGTGCCAACGAGGAAACCCTGTGATTTCAAGGGCTCCCGCGCACCCTCCGCCACCGATTGCGTCCTGATGGAACGCAGGCGCGTCCTGAGAGAACGCAGCTCCGCCGGCCCAGGCCTGACGCGGCGCTCGCCGCCTCTACAGACGAGGTAGCTGGGTCATTCCCCACCACCCACGGCGGCGTCCGGCTGGAGGACGAAGACGCGGTCCAACCGGGGACTGCCACGGCCCACGGGCGACTCGAGGTCGTAGTCGAAGTCGAACGCGGCGGCGACGCGCAGGCCCGCCTTGCGGAAGAGGCGCTTCACCTGGGGCTCGTCGTAGGTGCGGAAGTACCAGGTGGTCTCGATGAGCCAGTCCTTGTCGGGACCGGTGACGCGCAGCCGGTTGCGCATGGGCGAGCGGCGCAGGCGCTTCTCCGGCAGCCCCTCGTGCGTGTTGCACACGACCTTGTCCGGGCCCACCTGTCCCACCCAGCGCTCGTGCTCGGGGCCGGAGCGCGCGTAGTCGGTGAGGTGGAAGCCCAGCACGTAGATGCCGTCCGGCTTGAGCAGGCGCCGGGTGCCCGTGAGGTGCTCCACCGCGGCCTTCTCGCTGTCCAGGTAGCGGAAGGTGGAGACCAGGGTGTGGGCCAGGTCCACGCGACCTTCCAGCGCGGGGTCGAAGAAGTCCTCCATGCGTGCCTGCGACAGCTTCACGCGCCGGCGCTCGGCCGGGGTGAGGCGCTTGCGCGCGTGCGCGAGCATGGCCTCCGACAAGTCATAGCCCGCGACGCGCAGGCCCCGGCGCGCGGCCTCTTCCACCAGGCGCCCCGCGCCGCACGCGGGCTCCAGCCACTGGGGGCCCCCGGTGCCGTAGCGCTGGCTCAGCGCCTGGAGGAAGTCCGCCTCGCGCACCGTGTCGGTGCCGAAGATGGCCTCGTAGTACTCCGGGTGCTCGTACCAGTCCTTGCGTCGTTCCATGGTGCCTTCAGTGCTCCGTGTGCCCCAGGAGCCGGGCCAGCATGAACATCACCAGCAACCCGGCTGCCAATGCCACCAGGTTGCGGCCGGGCTTGTCGCGCCCGTGCTTGTTCACGTGGGGCAGCAGGTCCGACACGGCGATGTAGAGGAAGGTGCCCGCGGAGAAGGCCAGCGCCTTGGGCGCCAGCGACTCGAAGCGCAGCACGGCGTCGAAGCCGAAGTAGAGCACCGCGCCCACCGGCACCATCAGGCCGTAGAGCGCCGTGTACGCGAGGATGGTGCCGCGCTTCTTGCCCTCCGCCTGGAGGATGGACGCGAGCGACAGCGACGAGGGCACCTTGTGCGCGGTGATGGCGAGCAGCGCCATGGCGCCCACGCCCTCCTTCACGGAGGAGCCCAGCGCGATGCCGTCGAAGAGCGTGTGCGTGGACAGGCCCAGGAACGCGCTGAGGCCCAGCGCGTGGCCGTGGACGTGTTCGGCGCAGTCCGGCGGCTCCTCGCAGGTGTGGGCGACGAGGTAGCGCTCCAGCACCAGCACGAAGAGGAAGCCCATGGGCACGAGCGCGAAGGCCCACCAACCACCGCCCTCGTAGGCCTCCGGGAGCATGTGGAAGAAGGCCGCGCCGAACATCACGCCCGCGGCGAAGGCCAGGAACGTCACCAGCCGCGTGGAACGGTCGTTGAAGACGACCACCAGCGCGCCGGCCAGCGCGCTCATCACGACGATGCAGGAGTACAGGAGGACTTCGGCCACGACCGGCGACATGGGGCGCGCACCCTACCCCAAAACGCCGCGTTCAATAGCTTCGCACCACCAGCACCGCGACCCGCCCCGGCTGCACCTCCACCTCGTGCGTCGTCGGCCGGCCCGGCGCGTCCACCTGGACGGTGTGTTTTCCCGGAGGAAGCCGGAAGCGCGCCACCCTGAACTCCGCCGGCAGCGACAGCCACGAGCGCAGGTCGGGCTGGTTGCCGGCGTTGAGCACCAGGAAGGTGAGCACGCCCAGCTCCTTGCTCTTCGTGAGCGCGCCCACGCCCGCGGCCACGCCCGCCTTCGCCACGGCGCCCGCGAGCTGCTTCGCCAGCATGCGGCCAATGCGGTCGTTCAAGTGCACCTGGGCCACCCGCGCCAGCGAGGTCACCGTCACAGCCCGCTCCGACTGCCCATCCACCGCCACGCGTACCGGCGGTGTGCCTCCGCGGTCGCGGTACACGGGCACCGAGATGAGCTCCCCGGAGTCGTTGTAGTCGCGCGACGCGGACGTCTTCTCCGGCGACAGGCCCGCCTCCACCACCACCACGAGCTGCCCGTCGCCCGGCGCCAGCGGCGCATGCGCCACGTCCGGGAACTTCTCCGCCAGCGAGGCGTACGCGTCGTCGCGGCCCGTCTTCTTCGCCAGCCGCAGGAGGGGCTCCACCAGCCCGCCCAGCCCGGGCTCCAGCTCATACGCCTTCATGTAGTCGATGAAGGCCGAGTCCCACTCGTGCTGGTCCTCGTACATCACGCCACCCAGGTAGCGGGCGATGGCGAGCTGTTCGTAGGGCTTCTTCTCCTCGGTGATCATCTTCTCGATGCGCTCGTTGACGCGGCGGACCTCCACGAGCGCGTCCTCGTCCCGGCCCAGCTGCGCGTAGTTGAGCGCCTGGAGGACGGAGATCATCAGCTTCTCGAAGTCCTCCCCCCGGTAGGCGCGGCGGCGCTCGTTGCTCAGGAGCACCCCGGCCTCCTCGCTCACGGAGGTGATGTCCAGCTCACCGATGAGCCGGTCCGCCTCCGCCAGCACGCGGGTGCTCTCCTCCCACTGGCTGGCCGCGTGCAACACCATGCCCCGGTCCAACAGCACCAGGAGCTGGTCGCGCGGCGGGGCCTCCTTCTGCTCGTGGTCCAGTTCCTGGAGGGCACGAGGATAGTCGGAGGACTGGTACGCCGAGCGCACCGACGCGGTGCGCGCCACGTAGTCGCTGGCGCAGCCGCTCAGGACACCCAGGGCCGTGATGAACAGCAGGCCCCAGCGCGCCAGCTCCCTCCGCATGGGCGGAGAGGCAGGGACGCGTGGGGCCCGCGAAGCGATGTCGGTGGGCTTGGACACGGCGGGGACTACCAGCTCACGCCCTGCTTCTCGAACTTCTTGCGGATCTGCTTCTCGTCCGTCCAGGCGATGGTGCCCGTGCGCACGTCGTTCAGCTTCGCGGTCATCTTGTAATAGACGAGCTTGTCGCGGCCGACCTCCTGGATGATGGAGGCGAGGTCGCCCGTCATCAGGAAGTCCACCGACGCCTGCTGGCCGGGGGCCTTGGCGGCCTCCGGGTTCACGTAGCCGGACTGCTGGTACTCGTACTCCTCCGCGATGTCCTGGCGCGCCTGCTGGTCCACCAGCGCGAAGCGGCCCGTATTCGCGAGCGCCGTTTGAATCTTGTCCCCCAGCGAGCGCATGTCGATGTGCTCACTGGTGCTGTTGCGCAGCTTGCCCACGAGGACGATGGGCAGGGGCGAGCCCTGCGGCGGGGGCTGGGCGAAGCGCGGGGCGCTGGCGAGCGACTCGGCCATCTTCTTGGCGATGAGCTGGAGGTCGTTCTCGTTGAAGCGGTCCCCCAGCATCTCGATGGTGTTGGGGTCCTCGTAGGTGCCACGCGTGTAGGCGCGGGGCCCATAGCAGCCGGCGAGCGACACGGCGACGAGGGCGGACAGCAACAGGCGGCGGGTGTTCATGGTCGGGTTGACTCCTAGTTCCATTCGCATTCGAAGCGGCTGCCTTCGAAGTTCCACTTGTAGGCAAGCACCGCGTCGCGGCGGTAGCCGGCCGTCAACCGGCAGAGGCTCTGCAGCGAGCTGCGCGGATAGTCGAAGGTGTACGACTGCGCCTTCGCGCGCTCCTGCGCGGACAGCTGCGAGGGGTGCGTGAGCGTGGGGCTGGCGCTGGCGGCCACCATCACGCGGTGCGCGCCGTACGTCTTGAGCGGCACGCGGCCCGCGAGCTGGATGCGGCGCACCGTGCGCGCAATCACGATGTCGCTGCGGTCCACCATCGTCTCGTGCGTGTTGCGCCGCTGCAGCAGCTCCGGGAGGTTCGCGGAGAAGACGCGGGTGATGTCCCCGTCGTCCACGAAGAAGTAGAGGAACGCCTCGCGCGCGGTGCGGCTCTCGCCGGTGAAGTCCAGCGTCACCAGCAGGTCCAGCTGACGGTTGGGCGCGAGCGCCTGGCGCGACACCGCCGCCAGCACCGTCTTGTCCACGCCCGCCTTCTTCAGGCGGATGAGGCCGTCCGCGCTCGCGTCACACGCGCAGCGGCGCTCTTCGATCATCTTCACCAATTGCGCGGGCTCGAAGCCGGCCTGGGACAGCTTGGTCAGCTCCTCGTCGGTGAGGGGCAGCTGGTCCGAGCGCTCGTAGATGCGCGGCAGCTGGTTCGGGTCCCACTGGATGATGTTGTAGGTCTGCACGTCCCCGGTCGGGAACGGCAGCGACACGGCAGGAGGCGCGGCGCGGGGCGCCTGGGCGGCGGTCAGCGCGACGGCGGCGGCGAGCAGTTGGGCGATCATGGCGGTCAGAACCGGTATCCGATGTTCATGAACAGCCGGTTCGTCACTCCTCCGCCCCCGATGGGGATGTCCGGCGAGTAGTGCAGGCCCATGAGGATGCGGTCGCGGCGGCCCAGGAACATCTCCGCGCCAATCTGCGGCGACAGACCGAAGCGCAGGCCCTCACCCTCCGGGATGACGATGGCGCCCGCCTTGAGGCCGGCGGTGAAGGCCACGGGCCAGCCCCAGGTGCGGAAGGTGGGACCCACGTTGCCGATGAAGCGCCCGCCGTCGAAGACGTAGGCGCCGCTGAAGTCCAGGCGGTACCAGTCATCCCCCCAGAGGGAGACGGTGGCGCCCACGAACAGCGGCGGGCCTTCCGGCGCGCCCGCGGGGGGCTGCTCGGAGTTGATGGCGGCGCCCCAATCGAACTGGAGCGAGACGCCCCGGCGGTTGTCGCCGTAGCCCCCCTTGCCGTACTCGGACTCCTCGGGCCCGTCGGTGCGACCGTCACGCTCCTGGGCGCTCGCGGTCAGCGGCGCGGCGACGGCCAGGAGCGCCAGGGCTCCGCACAACGTGACAGGACGCTTCATCTGTTGGACTCCCCAAGCGTGGGTGCGATTGCTCTGTGCGCGTAGTACGGCGCGCGGACCGGCATATTCATCGTGCACCGAACGTCCGTGCAAGCGCCTGTTCTTCCAAGCCCTCTTCTTCAGGCCCGGGGCTCCGGGGCGCCCGCGGTGGCGGTCTCCACGTCCCTGGGGGGCGGGGCGACGGCGGGCCGGGACTCGCTGCGCACCGTGGGCAGCCACTGGGGCCGGGTGCGCAGGAAGAGGACCATCTGCTCCCGGACGAGGAAGCGCAGGTCGCCCAGCTTGTCGGAGTTCGCCGCGCTCACCAGGGCCCGCACCGTGAGGGTCTTGTCCATCACGTCGAAGACCACGAGCGTCTTCACCCGCCCGTCCCACAGCTCCCGGCCCTCGTTCGCCAGGATGCGGTCCAGCTCGGCGCGCAGCGCGTCGATGTCCGCCATGTAGTCCACCTGGAGGATGATGGTCCCCATCATCTCCGGGGCGCCCTTGCTCCAGTTCTGGAAGGGCTTGTCCAGGAACTGGGTGATGGGGATCACCATCCGGCGCTGGTCCCAGATGCGCAGCACGACGTACGTGAGGGTGATCTCCTCCACCGTGCCGAACTCGCCCTCCACCAGCACCTGGTCACCGATGCTGACAGGCTGGGTGATGGACAGCTGGATGCCGGCGAGCAGCGTGGAGATGGACTTCTGCGCGGCAAGACCGATGACCAGACCGGCGATCCCAGCGGAGGCCAGCAGCGACACGCCGACGTTGCGCACCACCTCGAACTGCATCAGCAGCAGCGCGGCGGCGATGACGTAGGTGGCCACCTCGAAGACGGCGCGCAGCACGGCCAGCTGCGTGCGCAGCGCGCGCGCCCGGGGACGGCTGCCGGCCTCCGGCGTGACGCGGCCCTGGACGAAGGCCTCCGACACGCGGAGGAAGCGCAGGATGAACCACGCCACCGCGATGATGACGAGCGAGTAGCTCACCCGCTCGCTCAGGAGCCGCAGCTTGGGGGGCAAGAGCAGGAACGACGTGCCCAGCGCCAGCAGGCCCGCGAAGAACGGCAGCCGCAAGGGGCCCCGGCCCGCGCCGACGAGCTCGTCGTCCCAGGCGATGTTCGTCCAGTGCGCCACCCGCATCGCGGTCGCCAGCAGCAGCCGCTCCAACAGCAGCGAGAGGACCCACGCGGCCAGCAGCGTCACCGCGAGGCCCAGCCACTGCCACAGCTCCAGGCCCATCACGGTGCGGTCGAAGAAGAAGGACGGCAGCGTCTCCGTGAGCAGCGGGCCGTACTCGTCGAAGAGCGGATCCACCATCTTCACGGTGGCCTCGGCGAAGACCCAGGTGGGCACGCCGTCCACCGTCACCCGCTGCAGGCGGATGGGCACGCTCACGCCCTTGAGGGGGATGGCGCCCAGCGAGTCGAAGCGCGAGTTGGCGGCATCCGCCTCCGGCGTCTTGGACAGCACGGACACGTCCACGGACAGCTCGCGGTCCAGGACGAACTTCAGCCGCCGCGCCAGCCGCGGACCCATCGAGGCCTGTTCGGAGGCCGGGAGGAAGTCCAGGTACAGGTAGTGGGCGGCGCGGGGGTAGTCCCCACGATGCACCGCGTCCAGGAACCCCTGCGTGGTGGCGCGCGGCGACAACCGGTCGAGGTCCTGGGGGACCTGCCCCAGACCCGGGTTGAGCGCGGCGGCGGGAAGGCCGACCAGGACGCTCCACAGGAGGACGAGGGCCAAAACAGCCCGGGGGGCTCTCTGCTTCATGGGTGCCTCCATACCTCTTTTCGACCCCGGTGCCCTTGAAAGTCGGACTTGCTCTGGGGGCGGCCGGGCGGGCGGAAACCCCTGCCGCGGAGAGCCGAATTCCGGGCTCAGGGGGCGCCACGGGAAAGCATTGGTGCGCTGCGAGGTGGTGGGCTAGAACCGACCCCCAAGGAAGGTCGCCGTGTCCGAGCTGAAGCGAAGAATCCTCCTGATTGACGACAGCGAGATCACCCTCGCCATGGAGAAGGCCGTCCTGGAGGCGCGCGGCTACGAGGTCGTGGCCACCTCCACACTCATGGAGTTTGAGAAAACGCTCCAGAGCTGGCGGCCGGACCTCATCCTCACCGACATCCACATGCCCGAGGCCAAGGGCACGGACATCTGCCGCACGCTGAAGAACGAGTACGGCACGCAGGACATCCCCATCGTGCTGTTCTCCAGCCTGCCGGACGACGAGCTGTCGAAGCTCGCCGAGCAGGTGGGCGCGGATGGCTCGCTCTCCAAGGTGAACGGCCTGGAGGCAATGGGCGAGAAGATCGACGAACTGGTGCAGAGCATCCTCTGGTGATGCGGATGCGCGCGGTCGTCCTCGCGGCGCTCGTCGGCGCGCTCCTCCCCGGATGCAGGCGGCAGGAGTCGCGCCCCCAGGAGGGCGCCTCCCCGACCTCCCAGGTCACCTCCCCCGCTGCCGCGTCCCCGCCGGGCGCCGTCCTCATCCTCTCCGCCGACACGCGCGGCTACCTGGGCCCGTGCGGGTGCAGCGAGAACATGCGCGGCGGCATCGGCCGGGCGGCGTTCCAGGTGCAGGAGGCGCGCAAGGGCGGCCAGCCGGTGCTCTACGTGGACGGCGGCAACAGCCTCTTCGGCGAGTCGCACCTCAAGCCGGATCAGGTGCCCCAGGAGGAGCGCAAGGCGAAGGCGCTCGCGGATGCGTTCCGGACCATGGGGCTCGCGGTGCGCGCCACGGGCGAGCTGGACGACACGCGCGGCGCGGACTTCCGCCGGGGCCTGGGGCTGCCGGAGGTGGCGCCGGGCGAGGTGAAGCTGCTGGACGCGGGCGCGCGCAAGGTGGGCGTGGTGGCGGCGGCGTCGGGCGAGGCGCTCGTGAAGGCCAGCCAGCAGGCACGGGAGAAGGGCGCGGACTTCGTGGTGGGGCTGTTGGACCAGCCGCTGGAGGCCGCGCAGGCCGTCGCCGCGCTGCCGGGGCTCGCCGCGAACCTGGTGGTCGCCACGCACAGCGCCGGTGAGTTCTCCGCGGAAACCAACCGGCTGGTGCGCTCCGACGTGCCGGTGGTGGCGGTGCAGAGCAAGGGGCGCTCGCTACTACGCGTGGACCTGACGTACGCGGCCGCGCGCGGGCCGTTCGTCCTCCAGCGCTCGCAGGGGGACGTGGACCGGGAGGTGACGGCGCTGGAGCAGCGCATCGCGCTCCTGGACAAGGAGATCAACCTGCCGGGCATCGACCCGAAGCTGAAGGCGCTCAAGCAGGGCAAGCGCGACGAGCTGTCCGCGCGCAAGCAGGCCTTCCTCACCGCGCCGCCCGCGCTCGCCACCGACGTCAACGGCTTCGCGCTGCGCTTCCTGCCGCTGGAGCCCGACCTGCCCTCCGCCCCGGACACGCAGGCGCTGGTGAAGGCCTACGACGCGGACGTGGGGAAGCTGAACCTCGCGTGGGCGAAGGAGCACGGCCAGGACTGTCCGCCTCCCGCGAAGGGCAAGCCCGCGTTCGTCGGCAGCGCGGCCTGCGCGGACTGCCACGCCGAAGCGACCACCGTGTGGCAGGGCACCAAGCACCACCACGCGTGGGAGACGCTGGAGGACGTGGGCAAGCAGCACCACCTCAACTGCATCAGTTGCCATGTCACCGGCTGGCAGCAGCCGGGTGGCGTGTGCCGCCTGGACAAGGTGGCCGGGCGCGAGGACGTGGGCTGCGAGAGCTGCCACGGCCCGGGCTCGCTGCACGTGGACGCCCCCAGCCCGGACACCATCGTGGGCAAGCCGGGACAGGCGACGTGCATCACCTGCCACAACCCGGAGAACTCACCGCACTTCGACTTCGCCACCTACCTGCCCCGCGTGCTCGGGCCAGGTCATGGAAAACCGGTGAAGAGCGGGCAAGCGGGAGAGCCCCCGGCGAAATAGGGGTGCTTGCCCCCACGCGGGGTCCGTCCGGAGGGCATACCCGGCGACTTGTTGTTTGACTGTCAAGAAAGCTGGCGAATACTGCGGCCTTCGCCTGCTTCTGGGCGACCTCGCCGGGCGTTCCCATGCCGCCTCTGTCCCTCCTCCTGCTTGCCCTGGCCTCGGTCCCCTCCCCGCCGGGCGTGGCGCCGAAGCCCGTGCCACCGCCTGGCGTGCATGCGCTGCCTTCCCCGGAGGCCCCTTCGCTGACGGCGGATGGGAGCCTGGCCGCGCCTCCGGTGCCCATGGAGGAAGGCGACGAGACAGAAGAGGTGGAAGCCGAGTCCGCGGAGCTGGAGGAGCTGCGCGCCCTGGAAGGCGCCGCGTTGGATCCGGAGTCGAAGCCGAACGCGGAGATGATGCAGTCGCTGCGGCGGCTGGGGCTGACGAACCCGCTGCGGCTGCGGATGCTGGACGCGCTGGAGGAGCCCACCTTCCGCGAGGACGACACGCCCCCGGCGCTGGCGCGCATCACGGACCTGGCGACCCTCGACATCTCGCAGGTGAAGGACCGCTTCGACATCCCGGTCGACATGCAGCCCCTCGTCGCCGAGTACATCCAGTTCTTCCAGGGCCCGGGCCGCAAGTGGTTCCGCAAGTGGATGGCTCGCTCCACGCGCTACCTGCCGGTGATGCAGCCCATCCTGGAGGCCAAGGGCCTGCCCCGGGACACGGTGTACCTGGCGATGATCGAGAGCGGCTTCTCCGCGAACGCCTACTCGTGGGCGCACGCGGCCGGGCCGTGGCAGTTCATCTCCAGCACGGGCAAGCAGTACGGGCTCAAGCAGGACTTCTGGGTGGACGAGCGTCGCGACCCCATCAAGGCCACGTACGCGGCGGCGTCGTACCTGAAGGACCTCTACGGCGAGCTGGGCCACTGGTACCTCGCGTGGGCGGGCTACAACACCGGCTCGTACCGGGTGCGCAAGATGGTGGAGCGCTACGGGACGAACGACTGGTGGTTGCTGGCCGAGGAGCGCGGGCTGGCGAAGGAGACGAAGCATTACGTGCCCAAGCTCATCGCCGCGGCGCTGGTGGCGAAGAACCCCGTCGCGTTCGGCTTCTCCGAGGAGGAGTTCCAGTACGAGTCCGCGCTGGACTACGAAGAGGTGAAGCTCACGGACGCGACCGACCTGGACGTGCTGGCGCGTTCGGCCGGAGTGAGCGTGACGGATGTGCAGGACCTGAACCCGGAGTTGAAGCGCTGGTGCACGCCCCCGGCGACGGCCGCGAAGCCCTACGTGCTGCGGCTGCCCAAGGGCACCTCGACGCGCTTCGCGGAGAACTTCCAGAAGCTGTCGCCGGCGGACCGGCTGACCTTCCGCGTGCACACCGTGAAGCGCGGCGACACGCTGTCGCAGATCGCCCAGCAGTACGGCACCGCGCCGGAGGCCATCCTCCAGATGAACCGGCTGAAGAGCGCGCGGACGCTGAAGCTGCGCGCGGAGCTGGTGATTCCGGTGCCTTCGGGCCGGGGTGGCAGCGGTGACGGAGGCGGGGCGCTGGCGTCGAAGGTGGCGCAGGCGCGCCGCAGCGGCGTGGTGGCGAACCGGCCGGAGGACGAGGTGCCCGCCGGCACGCCCAAGGGCCCCGTGGCCGCGGGCCCGGTGAAGACGGAGAAGGTGAACGGCCGCACGCGCGTGACGTACGGGGTGCAGGAGGGCGACAGCCTGTGGCTCATCGCCAACCGCTTCCAGGTGTCGGTGGACGACATGAAGAAGTGGAACAACCTGCCCCGCCGCAACCGCACGCTGTCGCTGGGCACGCTCTTGACGGTGTGGCCGTCGGAGCCCGCCGGCAGCGCGGGCCCCGCGAAGGTGGAGGAGCGCGGCGGCACCATCGTCGTGGCCACCGCGGTCGCGAGCCAGGCCCCCGTGGGCCCCAAGGGCAAGGTGCACACGCTCGCCGTCGGCGAGACGCTCTGGTCGGTGGCCCAGCGCTACAACGTGAGCGTGGAGGACATCATGAAGTGGAACCACATCAAGGACCACCGCACCGTCCCCACCGGCAAGCTGCTGTCGCTGAGCGCGCCGTAGCGGCGGTTGAGCGACGGCCGGGGCCTTGCAGTCCCCGGCGTCATGCTCGCTTCCGCACTGCTTCGACAGACCTCCTCTCTTCCCGCTGAACCCCTCGATGCGAGGGAGGACTCCCGCGCCCATCCGGGAGCGCCGCTGCTGCGCTCCGTCCCGTCCCGTGGAGCAGAACGTCCAGGCGACAGGACGGTCTCCGGGGGCGCGGTCCTGGTCCGCACTGGCGAGGCGCTGCTCGCCAGTTCCACCGCCTCCACGGGCCCGCTCGCGCATCCCATGGGGAGCAACACGCTCACCCGCTTCAATGGGCCCGCCGCTCCCGCGCATCCCGCGCCGGGTGGCGCTGGGGTCGCGACCGTGGCGCCCCTGGAGCACGCACGCTTCACAGGGTCACCGCAGCTCGCGGACGTGGCGTCGAACGGATCCGGGGTCACGGCCACGGCGCCCCTGGAGCACGCACGCTTCACCGGCTCACCGCAGCTCGCGGACGTGGCGTTGGGGGCCGCGGTGCTGGGGCCGGGCTCCCGGGGAGACGGACTGCGCGCGGTGCAGGGCGCGCTCCTGGACATGGGCTTCGCGCTCTACGGGGGCGCGGATGGACGCTACGGTCCGGA
This sequence comes from Corallococcus sp. CA053C, assembly GCF_003611675.1. Classification (GTDB taxonomy): domain Bacteria; phylum Myxococcota; class Myxococcia; order Myxococcales; family Myxococcaceae; genus Corallococcus. Next base: position 16,118 of record NZ_RAWA01000056.1, on the reverse strand, counting down.
CACGGCCCGTGCGCTGCGCAACTTCCAGGTGCATGCGAGCGCCGCGTTCCCCGCCGTGCGTACGAGCGGCGTGCTCGACACCGCCACCTTGCGCGCCCTGGAGGGACTTGCTCCGGCGCCGGGCTCCCGTGGGCAGTCGCGCGCCCTGCCCTCGCCCTTCTACGCGGGGCAGCCGGTGCGCGTCGTCGTTGCCCTGCGCGAGCACCGCACGTTCCTCTTCGACCCGGAGGGGCGGCTGCTGGACATCTTCCCCAACGCCGTGGGCACCGCCCTGACGCCCACGCACCCGGGCCTCAAGGTGGTGCGGGCGAAGCTGGACCAGGTGGCCACGGAGAACGCGGGCGCGCGGCTTTGGAACGACCGGCACGTGTTCGGCGCGCGGCTGCTGGACCTGTCCTGGGTGGACGGCCACCGCAGCGGCGAGGAGCTGCACGGCACCAGCGCGCCCGCGCTGCTCGGCGGCGACGTGTCCCACGGCTGCATCCGTCACGCGGACGAGGACATCCTCGTGCTGCATGACGCGCTCGCCGTGGGGGACCGCATCGCCGTGGTGGAGACGCTCCAGGATCCGCACCTGGGCGTCCCCGTCACCGTCGGCTGAGAGGACCGCCGACGGTGGGGTTTCTCACGCGCTCACTGCTCCTCGAGCAGCATCTTCAACTCCCGCACGCGCCGGCTGATGAAGTCCCGGTCCAGCGCGCGGAAGTTCTCCGGCAGGAGCGAACGGCTGGTGCACTCCTGCACCGCGACCAGGTTCTGCATCTCGATCTCCAGCGGGTAGCTGGGCGGCACGAAGTCCGTCAGCACCGCGACCAGGTCGTCCTTCGTCACCTGATCCCGGTTGTCCGCCAGGGCGCGGAACTTCGAGCGCACCATCACCGCCTCGATGTCCGCGCCGCTGAAGTCGCGCACGCCCGCCGGGATGAGGGTGGCGAAGGACTCCACGCCCTCCACCGCCACGCCCGTCTTGCGGCTCATCACCTGGAACAGCTCGTTCCGCTCCGCGTCCGTCTGCGGATAGAAGAGGGCGATGTGCTCCTCGGCGCGCCCCTGGCGCTTCAAGTCGATGGGCAGCAGGTCCGGCCGCGCCGTCAGCAGGAACCAGACAATCTTCCCGCGGTACTGCGTGTTGCCCATGAAGGCCGCGATGGAGCCGAAGATGCGGCTGCTCGTGCCCGAGTCCCCGCCGGAGTCGCGGTTGCCGAGGAAGGTGTCCGCCTCGTCGACCATCACCGCCACCGGCCACAGGGCCTTGAGCAGGTTGAAGATCTTCTCCAGGTTCGCTTCGGTGACGCCCTGCCACTGGCTGCGGAAGTTCAGGAACTTCACCACCGGGATGCCAATCTCCCCGGCGAAGCAGCTCACCATGAACGTCTTGCCCGTGCCCACCGGCCCGCTCAGCAGGTAGCCCATGGGCATGACCTCGATGCGGCCCTTCTTCAGCGCGGACGCCGCCTGCCGCAGCATCTGCTTGGCGTGCGCGTGGCCCGCCACCGCGTCCAGGTTGTGCGCCGGCTCGATGAACTCCAGCAGGCCGTGGCACTCCGCCTGGATGAGCTCCTTCTTCTTCTCCTTGAGCATCTCCGGCGTGATGCGGATCTCCCGCTCCAGCGCCTCCGTGAGCACGCGGTCCAGGTTGATGCGCGACAGGCCGGCCGTCATCTTCGCCAAGCCCGCCAGCGGCACCTCCGACAGCGACTGGAGCCGCTTGCCGTCCAGCTTGGAGCGCACGTAGTCCAGGCGCTCCTCCTCGGTGGGCAGGGGCAGCTCGATGGGCGCGACGTACGGGTTGCGGCTGATGCGCGGCGACATGTCCGCCAGGTTCTCCGCCAGCAGCACCACCGACACGTCGCCCGCGAGGAACTGCGGATCATGCGCCCACTTGTCCAGCGTGGCCACGACGAAGCGGTCCTCCGCGGACAGGTGGCTCATCTCCCCGCCGGGCACCAGCGTCTCCGCGAAGTCGATGATGAGCGCCAGCGAGCGTCCCTCGCTCAGGCGCATGCGCAGGAAGTTCTCCAATATCTGGAGCGCGCGGCCCGGGTCGCGGGGCATCACCTTGGAGTAGTCGGTGCCGTACATGGCGTCGTAGCCCGTCATGGCCCGCGCCAAGTCCTTCTGCGTCTCCGGCGTCGCCGAGCGGATGCCCGACGAGCGGTCGTAGAACAGGACGTGGTCGCGTCCGCCGAACAGCTCCTCCGACAGGAAGGTCTTGAGCGTGCCGAAGCCGCGCCCGCCGTCCTCCAACTGCAGGGGCTGCAGGTCCCGCACCGCCCCGTACAGCAGGAAGGTGCTGACGGTCTTCGTGTAGTACTTGCGCGCCAGCTGCTGCGCCCAACGGGGCAGATCCGCCAGCGGATCCGTCTTGTTCACCTTGCGCACCTTCGTCACGGACACACCCCTCCGGTGTCGCGTCCCCCCAGGACCCCTGGGGGGAGGACCCCCAGGTTCCAGCTTAACGCGTCCTGGCCGCGCGACCGCTCATTCCCGACAACGGGCGGGCGGCAGCTTCCTCAGCGAGGCTTCCACCTTGACCGTGGCCCCCGCCGTGGCAGGCGAGCCCACGTCCACGTCCGCGTCGGCGAAGCACTTCAGCTTGAGCGTGAGCTCCCGCGTCCCCGGCGCCACCCGCACCGTGGCCGGCGTGCTGACGCCCAGGTCCTTGTTGCCCAGGAAGATGGAGGCGCCCTCCGGCGTGGACTCGACCCGGACCTCCAGGTCGGAGCGCTCGAGCGTCGCCACCACGTCGATGGCGCCCTCCTTCACGGTCATCGTCTTGACGACCGGCCGGTAGCCCGGGGCGGACACCTCCACGAGCGGCGAGTCCGTGGTGAGGGAGAAGTCCCGGTTGACGGGCGAGTGGTTGCCCTGGGGCCGGGCCACCTTGCCGTCGATCTTCACCTCCGCGTCGTCGGGCGAGGTCTTGAAGACCAGCACCACCGAGCGCGCCTGCCGCTGCAGCACGGTGCGCACCTGCGCGGCGTTGGAGCCCTCCGTCACCGTCACGGACTGGTTGAAGGCCTCGAAGCCGTCCGCGGTCACGACCACCAGCGCGCTGCCGACGGGCACCTGCCGCAGGATGAAGCCGTTTTCGGGGAACCGCTCGGGAGGCCCCGCGTTGATGGACACCATGGCGCGCGACTTCGCCTCCGGCGTCTTGAGCTCCACCATCACGTAGCCCAGCGTGGCCTTGCTCGGCTTGAACACCACCGCCAGGCCCACCAGCATCAGCAGCGAGGCCAGGCCCACGACGCTGTAGAGCAGCCGCTTGTCCAGGCCTCGCAGGCCGCGGCCCGCTTCCTCCGCGGTCGCGCCCTTCGCCTGCGAGTCCTTCGCCTCCTTCACGGACGGCGGCGGCCGCGACGGGTTCCCGGCGCCCAGGACGGGCGGCGCGGCGGGACGCGGCGGGGGCGGCATCGGCTCCGGCGGGGAGTCCGGCCGGTGGATGCGCGGCAGTTGGCTGTCGTTCACCCGGTTCGGCGTCGGACGCGGCGCGGGCGCGTCGTGGGACATCAGGGTGGGCACGTTGGTCAACGACGGGCGCGGCGGCGCGGACGTCAGCACCGGGGCGTTGTTCTGCGACAGGCGCGGCGGCCCCTGGAGCTGCGCGGGGGTCGGCATCGACGAGGGCGGCGGGATGAGGGCGGTGCGGCCCGACACGTCGTCGTCGTCGTCGTCGTGCGCGGCGGCCCGGGACTCCAGCGGGGTGACGGCGCGGCCAATGGCGGCGCCGGGCTGGGTGGTGGGCTCCGGGGCGTCGTTGAAGACGGCGTCGCGGTCCACCATCTGCGTCGCCAGCTCCTCGTCCTCCTTGGGAGAGGGCGCGGCGGGCGCGGCGGTCAGCTTGGGCAGCGCGGCGAGCGTGGGCGAACGGCGTGCCCCCTGCCCATTGCCCTGCGCGGACGCGCCGGGGTTGGAGGGCCGCTGCGGCGGCGGCGTGTACACCGGCTCCACGGCCGGCGCGGACGACGGCTGCACCGTGGGCAGGTTCGTCATGCTCTGCGTGGGCACCGGCGACGGGCCGCTGTAGCCCGCCTCGATGGCCGCCAGCATGCCGTCCGGCGCGCGGATGTCCGCGTACTCGGCCAGGCGCTGCTTCTCGCGCTCCACCTCTTCGGCGAACGTGGACTTCATGTACTGCATGAGGTCCCGGCGGCTGAAGATGGAGTCGCTCGTGAGAAGGAAGCGCTGCAGGTCGTCGCCGAGCTCGCTCGCGTACTGGTAGCGCTCCTCCACGTCCTTCGCGAGCGCCTTGAGCACGATGCGCTCCAGCGCCTCCGGGATGCGCCGGTTGTACGTGGACGGCGACGGCACCTCCGCCTTGCGCACCTTCTCCAGCACGCTGAAGTCGCTGTCGCCCACGAAGAGGCGCTCACCGGTGAGCATCTCGTAGAGGCACACGCCGATGGCGAACACGTCCGAGCGGCGATCCAACGGCAGGCCGCGGATCTGCTCCGGGCTCATGTAGCCGAACTTGCCCTTGAGGATGCCGGCCTGCGTCTTGGTCGCCTTGCCCGCCGCCTTCGCGATGCCGAAGTCGATGACCTTGACCTCGCCCTCGAAGGACACGAGCACGTTCTGCGGCGAGATGTCGCGGTGGACGATGTTGAGGTCGCGCCCCATCCCGTCCTTCTTGCGGTGGGCGTAGTCCAGGCCCTCGCACATCTTCGCCACGCAGAAGACCACGAGCGGCACCGGCGCGGGCTCACCCTTCTTCCGGCAGCGGTCGAAGATGGCCCGCATGTCCTTGCCGGGGATGTACTCCATCGAGATGAAGTAGCTGCTGGCGATCTGCCCGAGCTCGTAGATCTGCGCGATGTTGGCGTGGGTCAGCTGGACGCTGATCTTCGCCTCATCGATGAACATCGAGATGAATTCTTCATCCTCCGCGATGTTCGGCAGGATTCGTTTGATGGCGACGAGCCGCTCGAAGCCACTGGCGCCGAACTGTTTGCCGCGCCAGACCTCCGCCATGCCGCCGATGTTGACGCGGTCCAGGAGGAGATACTTCCCGAACGGGATGGGTTGCCGCTTCGGTTGAGAGGTCGTCACTTTGGGTGGGGGTCGAGTCCTTGCAAGGAGCCTATCGATCGCGGCTCCGCAGGGTCAACCGCGCGCGCGGACCTATTTCCGCCTGCTTGCTCCGCAGGCGACCTGCACTCACGGCGAAATGGACGTGGCTTCGCTGTCCGGCGCGACGCCGTCCTCCTCGGGGACCCGGGGGCGGATGACAGCGATTCGAGGCTCGCCCCGGAGGGAGAAGACCGCGGGCGCACCCAGGCGCACCTCGGCGGGCAGCCCGACGAGCGTCACCCACGCCTGCCTGCCGTCCCGGGCGGCACAGTACAGCAACGTCCCGGGCCGCGCGCCGGAAGTCTCCCGGGCCGGACCCTCGCAGCCCGTGCGCACCTGGAGTGCGTAGCCGCCCACCGGCACGCCGTGCACCTGGTAGGGCGCGGTCCCCAGCATATCCACGAGCGGCTGGAGGACGCGCGCCTCGGAGGGCACCACCTCCGGGGTCGCGAGCTTCTGCGCGCCCTCCTGGAAGTGCTGCAACGCCACGGCTGCCAGCTCCGACGCGTCCAGGGGCGCCCTGCCCTCCGCCAGCACCAGGTCCACGAAGAGCGCGCTCACGAGCAGGATGGGCAGCAGCCGGTAGCCCTTGAAGCCCTCGGGCTGCTTGCGCAGGAGCCCCACGCCGAACACGAGGAGCCCCACCGCCGTGAGCCCCAGCACCACGCCCGCGCGCACGGCGGACGGCGGCGAGGCGAAGGAGGAGACCTCCGCGGACCGGATGCGCAGGGCGTCCACGAGGTCGCCGCCGTAGAGCCACCCGAGCGCGCCCAGGCACAGCAGGTTCGTGACGAGCGTCCTGCGCGTGGGGCCGGTCATCCCGCGAGCGTCCTCGCCGGATCCGTGGCCGCGGCGCGGCGACTGGGGAAGTAGGCACCCGCGAGCGCGGCCACGAGCCCCAGCAAGACGCCTCCCAGCACCACGGTCCAGGGGAAGGCGAAGAAGCTGTCGGGCTTGAAGGGGAAGTTGGGCAGGTAGCCCGTGGCGAGCCGGTCCACCGCGAAGGCCAGCAGCAGCGCCGCCGCCGTGCCCGCCGCGCCGCCAAGCACGCCCACCACGGCGGCCTCCGCCAGCACGATGGAGCGCACGTCCGCGCGCGAGGCGCCCACTGCCTGCATCACGCCAATCTCCTTCGCCCGCGCGCGCACCGACGAGGACATCGCGTGGGCGATGTTCACCGCGGCCAGCACGCAGATGAGGATGGACAGGAGCGCCAGCGCGGAGGTGGTGAGCGCCACCGCCGCGCCCGCGTTCTCCGCGAGCCGACGCTCCTGATCATCGATTTCAAAGCCCATCCCCTTCACCGCCTCCACCAGCGCGGGCACGCGCGACGGATCCGCGGCCACCAGTGTGACGCCGGAGTAGCTGTCCGCGTCCGCGCCCGCGGCGCGGTTGATGCGCACGGCGGTGTCCAGCGGGATGGTGATGCCCGCGAGCATGGCCCGGTCGGACGCGCCCACCACCTGCGCCTGCTGCGTGGTGCTGGGCCCGCCCGACGTGGCCGCCACGTAGGAGCGGTTGAACTCCACCGGGAAGCCGAAGCCGATGAGCATCTCCGCGGACAACTGCGGCAGCTTGCGCGCGGGCGCGAACGTCTTGTTGTACAGCTCCAGCAGGCGCGTGGAGATGAGCGCGGGGATGGCCTTGCCCTCGCCCGGATCCTTGAAGTCCTTCGCCTCCGCGAGCCCCACGTCCTTCTGCACGAGGCCAGGGTCCACGCCCACCGCCAGCACCTCCATGCCCATGCGCAGGCGCGAGCCGAAGAAGGTGCCGTCGTAGCGAGTCACCGCCGGCACGCGCACGTTCATCTTCCGGTACGTCGTCTCCACGCCCGGCAGCGCGCCCAGCCGCTCCACCGCGGCCGTGTCCAGCTTGCCGCCGCCCAGGAGGCCCAGCGACACCGACGGGGGCACCACGTCCACCAGCCGCGAGTCCGTGGGGAAGATGCGCTCGCGGATGACGCGCCCCACGCCCAGCCCCAGGCCTACGAAGAACACCAGCGCGCCCACGCCCATGGCCACGCCGAAGGCGGAGAAGAACGCGCCCTTGCGCTCGCGCGCGAGCGACAACCTCACCAGTCGGGACAGCGCATCCAACCTCACGGCGCACCTCGCGAGGCCCGGGCCGACGTCGTCTCGGACTCCTCCACGAGCCGCGCGTCCTTGAGCCGCAGCACGCGGCGCGCGACCGCGCTCATGCGCTCCTCGTGGGTGACGGTGAGCACGGTGAGCCCTTCCTTGTGCAGCTCCTGGAACAGCTGGATGACGCCCGCGCCCGTGGCCGCGTCCAGGTTGCCCGTGGGCTCGTCGCACAGGAGCAGGCGCGGACCGCCGAAGAGGGCCCGGGCAATGGCCACGCGCTGGCGCTCGCCACCGGAGAGGCGCACCGGCGCGCGGTCCTGCTTGGAGCCCAAGCCCACGCGCTCCAGGAGGCTGCTCGCGCGCTTGCGCGCATCCGCCGTGGTGGGGCCGAAGTGCGATGGCAATAGCACGTTCTCCAGCGCGGACAGATTGGGGATGAGGTGGAAGGACTGGAAGACGAAGCCCACATGCGTGTTGCGGAAGCGCGCCAGTTCCGTGTCACGCAGGCCGGTGAGCTTCACGCCGCCCACCTCCACCTCGCCCTTGTAGTGCACGTCCAGGCCGCCCAGGAGGTGCAGCAGCGTGGACTTGCCGCTGCCGGACGCGCCCACCACCGCGACGAAGTCCCCCGCCTCCACGTCCAGCGACACGCCGTCGAGGACGCGCACGCGCGAGCCCTCGCCGTCCTCGTACTCCTTCACGACGTCACGCGCGCGGATCAAGGGGTGGCCGGGGTCGTCGTGGTGGTGACCGGGGCAGGCGTCAGGCGCAGCGAGATCTCCGCCTGCAGCGCCTTGTCCTTGCGCGACAGCGACATCGTCACGGCGCGCAGGTCATCGGTGGCGTCCAGCCAGCGCACGGTGGTGGCCTTGATGGCGAAGCCGCCAATGCCCCACGCGGCGGACGGCAGCGCCTTCACCGCGTCCGCGAGCCTCCGCAGGTCCAGCAGCACCACCACCGCCGCGTCCTTGCCCACCGACTTCAGGTCATCCGACACCGGCCCCGGACCCGCGGGCTGCGCGAGCGCGGCCAGCGACGACTCCAGGCGCGAGCGGGGCGCCGCGAGCACCAGCCGGCCCTCCTTCGTCAGCGCGAAGTGCGCACCCTCGCCCGCGCGGTACGACGTCAGGTAGGCCTTCTGGCCGTTCAGGTCCACGGCCTCCACCTTCGCGCCGAAGCCGGGCGCGAGCGCGGGCACCTTGTCCAGCGAGACCTGCGCCTTCGCCGCGTCCTGCGTCTGCGCGAGCACCACGAGGTTCACGAAGCGGAACGGGTTCGTGCGCCGCAGGTCCATCTCCGGCAGGCCCGAGCCCAGGTTGACGTTGGGCGCGAGCGACAACGCCATCACCATGCCCGGCTTGAGGTTGTCCAACACCTCCGTCTTCATGTTGAAGCCCGCCTGCTGCACCGCGCGCGTCACCTGCCCGCCCACGAGGTACGGCCACGCGCCGTCCAGCTGCGCCGGGTCGCCCCGGAAGCGCGCCACGAAGAAGGCATCCTGCGGCAGCCAGCCCGCGAGCGACTCGTCACCCTTGGGGTCCAACGCGGCGAGCGACGCCTGCGAGTCCGGCCACGGCGCGTCCGCGCGCAGCGTCACCGCGCGCTCCTCGATGTGGCCCGTGAAGGTGATGCCCTGCACGGTGCCCGCGGGCAGCAGGCCGGAGCCGCCCGGCAGCCACACGTGGAAGTCCCGGTTGCCCGTCAGCCGCTTGAGGGATGCCTCCAGCACCGGCTCCTTCACGAGCGAGTTCTCCTCCGACAGCGCCGCCAGCTCCGGCAGCCGCTTCACCGACGCGCCCGCGGACAGCAGCACCAGGTCATGCTTGAGGAAGAGCAGGCCCAGCGCGGGCTCCGCGCTCCCCGGCCGGCTGAAGGTGACGAGCCGCCCCGCGTCCGACTTCGTCTCCTTCTCCTCCGTCGCACCCAGCCGCGAGCGGGCGAAGGTGGCGAAGGTGGCCTTCAGCTTGTCCGCGTCCTTCACGCCGATGACGGACACCGCCTGCGTGCCGCCGAGGAAGGCCGCGCCCGCGCCGCGCTTCGGGTCGATGCCGGCGTCCTCCAGCGCCTTGCGGCTGCGCAGGTCCACGCCCACCTGCCGCATCACCGCGGACACATAGCGCTCCGCGCTGGGGAAGTTCTGCAGCTGCGCGAGGAACGAGGCCACCTTGAGGTTCTGGAAGCGCGCGAGCTTCTCGCCCAGCGCCCCCAGGTCGTCGATGACGACGGCCGCCTGCGCCGTGCGGGGCAGGTAGCGCGACACGCCCGCCGGCGAGGTCGCGGGACCGGCCGCGTCCTTCCCACAGCGCGAGCAGCCAGCGAACACGACCAACACCAGGAGCAACGGGACGAACCCAACGCGGCGGAGCATGGGCGTCAGGACAGGATGCCTTTGACGGAGAGTCAATCTATTCGTGCGACGTCGCGGGCCCCCGCCACGTTCCCAAGGTGGCACGGTGAACAGCTCCCACGCTGCGGCCCGGCTTGCGGGCGCGTGCCCGGCTCACCGCACGCGGGTGCCACCGTGCGGCAGCGGCCCGCGCGTCTCCTCGGTGAAGTCCAGGAAGCGCTCCATCTGGCGCACCGTCTCGTCGGTGGCCTCCGTCTCCGCGGAGAGCACGTCGAGCTGCCGGTTGACGCTCTCCGGGTCGCGGATGGCGATGGACTGCTCGTGCGTCAGCCGCATCAGGTCCTCGATGCCGGCCAGTTGGTGGCTCACCATCTCGCGGCTCTCGCCCGCCTGCTCGAAGCGCACCAGGCGCTTGCGCAGGATCTCCACGCGCTTGTCCTTCACTTCCTTGAGGCGCGGGTTGGCCTCCTGGGCGACCTCCGCCTCCAGCGCCGCGACCTCGCCCGTCAGGTGCTCCCGGTCGGAGCCGCTCAGGTACGTGCGGTACTGGTTGAGCGCGGAGATGAGCCGCAGGAACGACGTGAGCAGCGCGTCCAGCTTGGGCTCGCTGTCCGCCACCAGCACGCGGCCGCCGGGCAGCTTGCGGTAGTTGGCGAGGATCTTCTCCTTCAGCCCCACCAGCTGCTGGTAGTGGTCGCGCTGCGACGGCGCCAGGTCCGCGAGCAGCGCGTCCACCGCCGCGCGCGCGGCCTCCGGGTTGTCCGGCGTGTTCGCCCGCACGGCGCGCTGGAAGCGCTTCATGGACGACAGCACGCCCAGGTACAGGCCCTCCACGCCCAGCGCCACCAGCATGGGCAGCGGCTCCTGCGTCACGGCGCTGGACATGGCCGCTGTCGTCAGCCCCACCAGGTTGGCCGGCAGGAGGAACGCGGCCTTGATGTAGTTCGGTGTCTTCGCCACGTCCGACTTCCCTTCGCGCGGCCCGTCACGGCCCACGCGCCTCGGAGACATATTTCAGCGCGCCCAGGTCCCGCGTGTCTTCCGCCGGGGGCGGCGCCGTCCCGCGCTTGAGCTTCTGGAAGAGCGCCGCGGCGCTCTGGAAGAGCTCGTCATAGGTAACTGGCGCCTCGCCCGATAGTCCGAAGAACGCCCGATTGTCCGCAAGTGTCGCGGGCGGAGCGCTCCGGATGGCCTCCGTGGGGTCGCCCAGGTACGGCGCCACCTCGCCCAGCATCCGCGCCCCGGCCGCCGGGTCCTTGAGCACGCCCTGCCCCGCGTCCAGCAGCCCCCGGAGCACCCGGCGCACCGCGTCCGGGTAGCGCGCCGCGAAGTCCCCGCGCGCCACCAGCACCGTGGCCAAGAGGTGCGGCGCGTCCGCCGTCGTCGCCAGCACCGTGCCGCCCCGGTCCCTCGCGGCCAATTCCACGTCGCCCCACAGCCCCACCACCACGTCCGCGCGACCCTCCCGGAGGGCCCTGCCCGCGTCCAGCGTGGAGGGCAGGTCCACCCACCGCACGTCGGAGGTGCGCAGCCCCGCGCGCGACAGCACCCAGAGGGCGAAGTAATGCGACGAGCCGAACGGATACACGCCCACCCGCTTGCCGCGCAGGCTGGCGAGGTCCGGCACGCCCACCGCCGCCATCGCCTCCTGGCCCCGGCTGCGGCCCACCAGCAGCACCGTGCGCGGCGCCGCGTCCCGCAGCGTGGGCGCCCACGACGCGAGCCGGTCCACCGACAGCGCCGCCATGTCCACGCCGCCGTTCTCCGCGCCCACGGACAGGGCCAGCTTCAGCTCCTCCTCCCGGGCGAAGAGCACCGCGCGGGCATCCAGCGCGTAGGCCGTCTTCAAGAGGCCCTGGGCCGCGCCCGGCGGGGTGGTGGGATTGTCCAGCGTCGTGGAGCCCCCGGTGGCCACCAGCAGCGCGGCGGCGGAGCCCCTCGGGGTGAAGCCGATGAGCACGGGCCTCAAGGGCACGGACGCCACGTCCGCGACGGGGGCCGCCACGCCGGCGGGGAAGTCACCGGGGGACAGCCGCACGGCTTCGCGGGTGGACGGGAAGAAGCGCGCCTGCAGGCGGTCGAGATAGCCCGCCCGCGAGGCGAAGACATACCCCGCGCCCAGGACACAGAGCGCGAGGAAGAGAAAGAGGCCGGGTCCGCGGTGCAGCTTCATCCGTGTGCGCCGGCCTCTTTCATGGGGCGGAGATCTACTTGATCTCCACCTTCTTGCCGATGGTCTTCTCCGGGCCCGAGCCCACGTCCGACACGGGCGCGGGGCTGTCCAGCAGGCCCATCTCCATCTTGAACTGCTTGACCAGCTCGTCGCCCTGGATCTTCTCGGCCTCTTCTTCGATGGCCGCGGCCTGGTGATCCACCGACTCCAGCGCCATCTGCATGCGCGCCTCGTTGATGGCCGTCTTCTCCTGCACCTTGCGGAGCATCTCGTCGTGCGTGGAGTCCACGCCGGCGACGGTGAAGGACTCCATCGTGTCGGCGACCTTCGCCTGCCACTTGGCGCGCCGCGCGTCCCGGACGGCGTTCATCGCCTCCTGGGTCTTCTTGTCCTTCTCGCGCATGAACGCCTTCTTCACGTTCAGCGCCTTCTCGTAGGCGAGCTTCGCCACCTCGAGCTGCTGCTCGTTGCGCGCGAGGGCCTCCCTCTCACCCTGCAGCTTGGTCGCGTAGGAGCCGGCCAGGTCGTCACGGCCCGCCTGGATGGCGGCCTTGACCTTGGCGGTCAGCTCCCGCACGTCCTGCTGGTACTTCATGTTCTCCTTCTCGAGCAGCGTCACATTCGCCCGGACCATGGCGATGGACTCGTTCATCTTGGGGACCTGATCGTTCAGGTCACGGATGTTCTGCTCGAGAATCAGCTCCGGATCCTCGATGGAGGAGACGAAGAAGCCCGCGAAGCTCCGCATCGCTCTCTTGAATCGTTGCCACATGTCGGCACTCACCTCCACCTGTGCTTAATCGCAGCCACCTTACACGAACTCCGTCGACCACAAGCACCCGGCCCGAAGGCCCCTGTCAGGTGCCTACGCCCGGCCCAGACGGATGATTGCCCCGGGGGGCCCCCTGCCCGCTGGCCCGGCCGGGGTCGGGGCCACCAGCCGGCCCCTCCCGCCAGCTCCACCCATTAGGGGCCTGCCCGGGGTCGCGAAAGACGCGCGGCCGTGAACTTGCCGCGAGGGGAAGAAGCGGGGAAAACAAGCGTGTCGCATGGACACTCCTCCTCCCGTCGCCTTTGAGAATGAGCTCGCGCGGGTGGTGAACGCCCAGCGCAAGCGCGTGCTGGGCGCGGGGGCGGTGGTGCGGCTCGTGAGCACGGTCGTGTTCCTCGCGGTGAGCACGGGCCTGTGGCTGTCCGGCGCCCCGGACTGGGCCCACTACCCCCCGATGCTCACGGGCTACGGCCTGGTGGTGGCGCTGCTGTTCACGCTGCGCTTCCGCCCGGTGACGCGGCAGCTGAGCCTCGTGCAGTCCGTGGTGGACGTGGGGCTGGTGTTCGGGCTCCAGATGGTCGCGCTGCCCGTGTCGCCCTTCCCCGCGGGGGTGGCGGGCTTCAGCCTGGGCCTCTTCGCGCTCGTGGTGGCGCTGAGCGGCCTGGAGCTGCTGCCCGCGCTCGTCTACGGCACGGCGGGCCTGGCGACGCTGGCCCAGGCGGTGCTCATGCGCGAGGCGGGCGTGGGCTACGGCGCGGTGGCCATCGCGGCGGTGACGCTGTTCATGGTCGCGGCGGTGAGCCACTACGGCACCGGGCGGCTGCGGCAGCTGGCCATGGACCTGTCGCGCGCGGAGGTGGCGCGGCAGCTGGAGGCCCGCCGCACCTCCGAGGTGGAGGAGGCGCACCGCACCATCGAGCGCATGCTCTCCGAGGCGCACGCGCGCAACGCCCAGCTGGAGGCGGTCCAGGGTCACCAGGAGCAGCTGATGCAGTTCCTCGTGCACGACCTGCGCTCGCCCCTGTCCGCCGTGACGCTGTCGCTGTCGTGGATGGAGCAGGAGCTGCCCATCGGGACGCCGCTGGTGGAGTCCGTGCGCACGGGGCTCGCCGTCACCGCGCGGTTGGACCGGATGATCTCCGACCTCCTGGACGTGCCCCGCCTGGAGCAGGGACGGCTGGCGCCGCGCAAGCAGCCCTTCCCCGTGGCGCCGCTCCTGGACGAGGTGCGCCGCTCGCTGGACGGCGCGGCCCGCCTGCGGAAGATCCGGCTGGAGCTGGCGTGCACCCCGGGCCTCCAAATCGTCGGGGACGCGGGCCTGCTCATCCGCGTGGTGGAGAACCTGGCCACCAACGCGCTCCGCTACGCGCCGTCCGGTGGGCGGGTGCGCCTGGAGGCGGGCGAGGCCGAAGGGCTGCAGTGGCTGGCGGTGCGCAACGACGGCATCGCCATCCCCCCGGAGGCGCGCGAGTCCCTCTTCGACAAGTACACGCAGGGCAGCCGCGAGAAGGAGGGCCGCCGGGGCTATGGCCTGGGGCTGTACTTCTCCCGGCTCGCGGCCGAGGCGCATGGCGGTCGGCTGGCCGTCGAGGACGCGGAGGGCTGGTCCACGTCCTTCGTCCTGCGCCTGCCCCGCTAGCCAGGCGGGCCTTGCCGCCTCAGCGCAGCTTCGCGCGGGCGAACAGCTTCGCGGCCTGCGTGCGGGCGTTGCCCAGCACCTGCGAGGCATCCAGCGTCGTCAGCTCGCCCTCGCGCAGCACCAGCTTGCCGTCGATGAGCACGTGCGACACGTCCGTGGAGCGCGCCGAGTACACCAGCGGTCCCGTCACGTCGTCCGGCAGCGGGCAGAAGTGGAAGCCGCGCGTGTCCACCACGGTGAGGTCCGCGCGCTTGCCGACCTCCACCGAGCCCACCTCGTGCTCCAGGCCCAGGGCGCGCGCGCCGTGCAGCGTGGCCATCTCCAGCACGTGCATGGGCGTCATCGCCACCGGACCCACGCGCGGGTTGTGCAGCACGGACGCGAGCCGCATCTCGTGGAACAGGTCCAACGTGTTGTTGCAGGGCGCGCCGTCCGCGCCCAGCGCCACCGGGATGCCGTCCGCCAGCAGCTCCGGCACGCGCGCGTAGCCCGACGCGAGCTTCAGGTTCGAGCCCGGGCAGTGGCACACCACCGTGCCCGACTCGCGCAGGAGCGCCTGCTCCGGGCCCTCCACCCACACGCAGTGGGCCAGCGTGACGTTGGGGCCGGTGAGCCCCAGCCCGTGGAAGAAGGCGATGTTGTCCTGGCCGGTGACCTGGCGGACCACCTCCGTCTCCTTCGGGTTCTCGCTCGCGTGCGAGTGGATCCGCACGCCCTTCTCACGCGACAGCCGGCCCACCTCCCGCAGCAGCTCCGGGGTGCAGGACAGGGCGAAGCGCGGCGCGAACGCGTAGCGCAGGCGGTTGTCGTGGGTGCCGTGCCAGCGCTCCAGCAGCGCCAGGCTCTCCGACAGCGAGTCCGCCGTCGTCTCGCGCAGGCCCCGGGGCACCTCCGCGCCGGAGTCCATCATCGCCTTGCCACCGACGAGCCGGAAGCCGCTGTCGCGCGCGGACTCGAAGACGGCGTCGTAGTGGTGCACGGTGCCCATGTCGAGCGCCGCCGTGGCACCGGAGCGGATCAGCTCCGCGAAGGTCAGGTCCGCGCTGGCGCGCAGGGACGCCGCGTCATGCGCCGCCTCCATGGGCCAGATGCGCTCGCGCAGCCAGTCCAACAGCTCCCGCTTGTCCGCGTGGCCCCGGAACAGCGTCTGGCACGCGTGCAGGTGGCCGTGGATGAGGCCGGGCATCACCACCTGCCCAGACAGGTCCAGCAGGCGGCGGGGCCCCTTCACCTTCAGGCCCCGGCCCACCTTCGCGATGCGACCGTCCTGCACGAGCACGTCCGCGCGCGGCAGCACCTCGCGCTCGCGGTTCATGGTCACGACGGTGGCATTGGTCAGGAGCAGATCCACGGCGGGGGAACCCTAGAGGAAGGCGCGGGTGAAGGCGTGCGGCAGCAGCTCTCCGAGCGAGTAGCGCGCCTCCGCCCCGGAGAGGGTGCGGCTGCGCACCGGAATATCAGGCCCGGCGAACTCGGCCATCACCTGGCGGCACATGCCGCACGGGGGACAGGGCTCCGGGGTGTCCACGACGACGGCCACCGCCACCGGCTTCTCCCGGCCCTGGGCCACGCCCGCGGCGAACGCGTTGCGCTCCGCGCAGACGGTGAGGCCATAGGTGGCGTTCTCCACGTTGCAGCCGGCCACCACGGTGCCGTCCGCGTACAGCACCGCGGCCCCCACCGGGAAGCGCGAGTACGGCACGTGCGCGCGCTGACGCACCCGCAGGGCCTCCTCGAACAGCCGCTCCCAGGGAATCTCGTCCGCCATGCCGCCCTCCTTCACGGGCCCCGTCACGGGTGCCCCTCCATCCTGGGGACGCTAGCGGCCGCCCGCCAGTTGCTCGTCCAGGTGCCTGGCGATGGCGAGCTCCACCTCCACCGGCAACTCCAGGAAGCGCACGCGCACCACCGGGCCCTCGGCCCCGGCCTTGGGCGGCAGCACTTCCCCGCGCACCTGCAATTCCTCCATGGACGGAGGCAGCGCGAAGCGCACCTCCACGGACTGTCCCGGGTTCAGCGCCTCGCCCACCCAC
>NZ_RAWA01000569.1 GCF_003611675.1 Corallococcus sp. CA053C | reverse complement strand
GGGATGTCGAGCGCTTCCCACCAACAGCCCCCCCGCTCCCCCTTGTTCCCTGCACCTGCACTTGAAAGACACAGCACCGGAGGAATTCGTGCTCAAAACTGTCAGGTTGCAATTCCTGTCAGGGACGTAAACTCTGAACACATGACGCCCCCGGTTCCTCGCACGCTCCTGCTCAGTCCCTCCGACCTGCGCGCCATCGTGGAGGGCGTGGGACTTCACGCCCTGATGGATGAGCTCATCCAGACGCTGACGACGGCGCTGCGGGAGCTGGATGCGTCGCTCACGCAGGTGAACAAGCGGGAAGGCTTCTCGCTGGTGAACGAGCTGCGTCCGGCGGGAGCGCTCGAATGGATGCCTGTCCTGCGACGGGGCGAGAGCATGACGATGAAGGTGGTGGGCTATTCCCCCTCCAACCCCGCGGAGGCGGGGCTGCCCACCGTCATCGCGACCAACAGCGTCTACGACGCGCGCACGGGCCACCTGATGGCGCTGATGGACGGCGTGTTCGCCACCGCGCTGCGCACGGGGGCCGCGTCGGCGGTGGCCAGCCGGTGTCTCGCGGCGCCGGACAGCCGGGTGCTGGGGCTGGTGGGCTGTGGGGCGCAGGCCGTCACGCAGCTGCATGCGCTCAGCCGCGTGTTCCGCCTGGAGCAGGTGCTGGTGCACGACGTGAACCCGGAGGCGGCGCGCTCGTTCGTGCGGCGCGTGGCCTTCCTGGGGCTGGACGTGCGGCCCACGCTGCTGACGGACCTGGAGGCGCGGTCGGACATCCTCTGCACCGCGACGACGGTGGCCGTGGGCGCGGGGCCCGTCATCTCCGGCCACGCGCTCCAGCCGCACGCGCACATCAACGCGGTGGGCTCCGACCTGCCGGGCAAGACGGAGCTGCCGCTGGCCCTGCTGCGGCGCAGCCTGGTGTGCCCGGACTTTCCCAGCCAGGCGCGCGTGGAGGGCGAGTGTCAGCAGCTGCACCCGGATCAGATTGGCCCGGACCTGGCCACCGTCGTGCAGCAGCCGGAGGAGTTCCAGGGCTGGCGCCTGCGCAACACGGTGTTCGACTCCACCGGGCACGCGCTGGAGGATCAGGTCGTCACGCGCCTGCTGCTCGAGCACGCGCGGCGCATGCAGCTGGGCACCCATGTGTCGGTGGAAGGGCTGGGCGGGGATCCGCTCGACCCGTATGCGCTGATGCGCGGTGACGCGACCGGACGCACCGAAACGCAGCGCCGCGCCGTCGGCGCCTGACGTCCGCGGGACAACCCTCCGGGGGACAATCGCCTTCCTCCCGACATCCGGCCGCGCGTGGGCTCCGTAGAGTCGCACACGCATGCGCTCGCCCTTCCTGCCGTCTCGCGGTGTCTCGCGCGCCACGCTCGGGTTGACCCTGGCGGTGTCGCTGGCCCTTGGCGGCTGTGGCCAGACGCCCGCGGCGGAGCGCGTGCCCTTCACCCCCGCCACCGATGACGCGGTGCTCGCCCAGGTGCCGGCGACCGCGACGGATGCGAAGGCCCGCGAGCGCGCGGCGCTCCGAAGGGCCCTCGGCGCCCGTGCGGATCAACTGGACCTGGCGCTGCGGCTGGCGCGGCTGGACATCGAGGAGGGCCGGGCCTCCGGGGACCCGCGCTACCTGGGCCGCGCGCAGGCGGCGCTCGCGCCCTGGTGGGACGCGGCCACCCCGCCCCCGGGCGTGCGCCTGCTGCGCGCCACCATCCTCCAGGGCCGCCATGAGTTCCCCGCCGCCCTGGCCGACCTGGACGCCCTGGTCCGCGAGTCCCCCGGGGACGCGCAGGCGTGGCTCACGCGCGCGGTCGTGCTGGGCGTGCGCGGCGAGCACGCGGAGGCGACGAAGAGCTGCGCGGCGCTCGCGCCACTCGCAGGGTCGCTGGCCGGGGCCGTGTGTCAGGCCCAGGTGTTGAGCCTCGCGGGCCGCTCCCGGCAGGCCTACGCGCTGCTCTCCGCCGCGCTGGCCCGGGGGGCCCACGGGGCGGATGAAGAGGCCTGGGCGCTGTCCACGCTCGCCGAGGCCGCCGCGCGCGCGGGCGACACCGAACGCGCCGCGAAGCTCTACGCCCGCGTGCTGGCGATGGATCCGGGCGACGCCTACACCCGCGCCGCCTACGCGGACCTGCTGTTGGATCTGGACCGTCCGCGCGACGTCATCGCGCTGGTGAAGGACCACGGCCAGGACGACAACCAGCTCCTGCGCCGCGTGCTCGCGGAGGTGGCCCTGGGCTCACAGGAGGCGCCCACGCTCGCCGCGGAGCTGGCCTCGCGCCACACGGCCAGCCACCTGCGCGGCGACGCCCTGCACGCGCGCGAGGAGGCCCGCTTCGCGCTCCACGTCGAGAAGGACGCGGCGAAGGCGCTGAAGCTGGCCCAGGCGAACTGGGAGGTGCAGCACGAGCCATGGGACTCGCGCATCCTGCTGGAGGCCGCGCTCGCGCACCGCACCCCCGACGCCGCCGCCCCCGTGCTGCGCTTCCTGGAAGCGAGCGGCACGGACGACCCCGGCCCGCTGGCGCTCGCCGAGCGCGTGCGAAAGGCATCCCGATGAAGGCGCTCGCCCTCACGCTGCTCCTCTTCCCGTTGGCCGTGCTCGCCCACAAGCCGAGCGACAGCTACCTGCACCTGGAGCGCGCCGGCACCAGCTTCACCGGCCGCTGGGACGTGGCCCTGCGTGACCTGGAGGAGGTGCTCGTGCTGGACGCGGACGGCGACGGCGCCATCACCTGGGGCGAGGTGCGGGCGCGTCAGGCGGACATCGCGGGCTACGCGCTCGCCCGGCTGAAGCTGGCCTCCGACGGCGCCCCCTGTCCCCTGTCTTCCGCCGCCGCGCTGCGCGTGGTGCGTCACTCCGACGGCGCCTATGCCGTGGTGGACTTCACCGCGGCGTGCGCGGCCGTGCCCCGCGCGCTGGACGTGGACTACTCGCTGCTCTTCGACCGCGACCCGCAGCACCGGGGCATCGTGCGGGTGGGCAGCGACGGCGCCGGTGAGCCCCTGGTCCTCTCCGCCACGCGCCACACCGCCCGCGTTTCGCTGGAGGGGCTGTCCCCCTGGCGGCGCTTCGGACAGATGGTGCACTCCGGCGTCGAACACATCTGGGCCGGCGTGGATCACCTGCTCTTCCTCCTCGCGCTGCTCCTGCCGTCCGTGCTCCAGCGCGACCGGGAGACGGGCCGCCAGGTGCCGGTGGCGGACTTCGGCGCGGCGGTGAAGGACGTGGTGAAGGTGGTGTCCGCCTTCACGCTGGCGCACTCGCTGACGCTGAGCGCCGCGGCGCTGGGCTGGGTGTCGCTGCCGTCGCGGTGGGTGGAGTCCGCCATCGCGGCCAGCGTCATTGTCGCCGCGCTCAACAACGTCTTCCCGTGGATGGATCGCACCCGCTGGCTCGCGGCGTTCGCGCTGGGGCTCCTGCATGGCTTCGGCTTCGCGTCGGTGCTGGCGGATCTGGAGCTGCCCGCCGGCAGCCTCGCGGTGACGCTGTTCGGCTTCAACGTGGGCGTGGAGCTGGGGCAGCTCGCGTGCGTGGCCGTGTTCCTGCCCGTGGCGTACGTGCTGCGCGCCACGCCCGTCTACCGCCGTGCGTTGCTCGTGGGCGGATCCGCGGTGATCGCCCTCGTGGCGTGTGCGTGGTTCGCGGAGCGCGCGTTCGGCGTGGGTGTTTCATTCACCTGAATCGTCCGGAGAAATCCGGGCAATTCAGCACGCCGTAATGCCTTTGCCAGCAGGGATGGACCTGTGTTCGCACGGTGTCCCCCAGGCATGTCGGCATCCCGAAGAATCCACACAACAGGAGGCAGAGATGAAAGCCAGAAAGATCGCGGCGGTCCTCACCGTCGCGACCACGCTGGGCGCCACGGGCGCCATCGCGTCGAGCCACCGTGAAGCACCGTTCATCACGAAGTCGCCCAAGGTCGACGCGACCGACTTCTACATGTTCCGCAGCTACGAGACCTCCCGCTCGGAGTTCGTGACGCTGATCGCGAACTACCTTCCCTTCCAGGAGGCGTACGGCGGTCCCAACTACTTCTCGCTGGATCCGGAAGCGCTGTACGAGATCCACATCGACAACGACGGGAACGGGCAGGAGGACCTTACCTTCCAGTTCCGCTTCACCAACACGCTGGCCAACGCCAACGCGGGCGCGGCGCTGACCATCGGCACCGGCGCGCAGGCGAAGACGGTCCCCGTGCCGCTCTTCAACACGGGCGCCATCACCACGGCGAACCAGGCGAACCTGAACGTGCAGGAGTCCTTCACGCTCAAGGTGGTCCGCGGCAACCGCCGCACCGGCGTCGCCAAGGACGTGACGAACGCGGCGGGCGGCTCCGCCACGTTCCGCAAGCCCACGGACTATATCGGCACGAAGTCGCTGGGCCTGCCCGCCGCGTACGAGGCCTATGCGCGCGAGCACGTCTACACCGTGAACATCCCGGACTGTCCCACGCCGGGCCGGGTGTTCGTGGGCCAGCGCAAGGAGTCCTTCGCGGTCAACCTGGGGCCCATCTTCGACCTGGTGAACGCGGACGGCACCTTCATCACCACCGCGGCCAACCGCAACGCGGTGAAGAACCCGCTGGCGGGGAACAACATCACCACGCTGGCCCTGGAAGTCCCCATCGTCTGCCTCAAGGCCGGCACCCAGGACGTCATCGGTGGCTGGACGTCCGCGAGCGTGCGCCAGGCGCGCGCCATCAACCCGTCGCCCACGTTCGCGAAGCCCTCGCGTGACGGTGGCGCGTGGCAGCAGGTCAGCCGCCTGGGCATGCCGCTCGTCAACGAGGTCGTCATCGGCCTGCCGGACAAGGACAAGTTCAACGCCAGCGAGCCCAAGGACGACGCCCAGTTCGCCACCTACGTGACGAACCCCACCCTGCC
>NZ_RAWA01000568.1 GCF_003611675.1 Corallococcus sp. CA053C | reverse complement strand
CTTCCCGCCCCCTTTCACATCCGCACCGAGCAACAGCCATGACGACCCGCACCGCTCCCCTGGACGCTGTTCCCGCCGAAGCCCCCGTCACCTTGAAGCCCGCCGCGAAGCGCTCCCGCGCGAAGCAGGTGCTGCCCCTGCTCGTGGGCGTGGCGCTGCTGGGCGCCGGCACGCGCTTCCTCTTCACCCGTGGCCACGAGTCCACCGACGACGCGCAGGTGGAGGGCCGCATCGCCAACGTGTCCCCCCGCGTGGCGGGCCAGGTG
The DNA here is from genome assembly GCF_003611675.1 of Corallococcus sp. CA053C. Lineage (GTDB taxonomy): Bacteria > Myxococcota > Myxococcia > Myxococcales > Myxococcaceae > Corallococcus. The sequence goes on along the minus strand of NZ_RAWA01000568.1, from coordinate 4,627 downwards.
GCGCGCGTGCTGGTGAGTGACAACCAGCAGGTGAAGGCCGGTGACGTGGTGGTGGAGCTGGACCACGCGGACCTGGACGCCCGCCTGGAGGTGGCCCGCGCCGACGTGATGAGCGCCGAGGCCCAGCTCACCAACGCCCAGGCCCAGCTCACCCTCACGGAGGCCAACGCGGGCGCCAACCTGCGCCAGGCCCGCGCCGGCATCACCCAGGCCTCCAGCGGCATCAGCTCCTCCAAGGCGGCGTTGGATCAGGCCCGCGCGGACGTGGCCTCGTCGGAGGCGCGCTTCAAGCTGGCGGAGACGGACCTGGGCCGCGTGAAGCAGCTCCGCGCGCAGGGCGCCCTGTCGCAGTCCGACCTGGACACGCGCCAGGCCGCGTTCGACCAGGCCAAGGCCGCGGTGGATCAGTCGCGCGCGCGCCTCGCGTCCACCGAGGCCGGCATCACCAGCTCCTCCGGTGGCCTGGAGGCCGCGCAGGGCAAGCTCACCGCCGCGGAGACGGGCCCCGTGCAGGTGCAGTCCGCGCAGGCCGCGCTGAAGCTCGCCGAGGCCCGCCTCAAGCAGACCCGCGCCGCGCTGACGCTCGCGGAGTTGAACGTGTCCTATGCGCAGGTGCGCGCCCCGGTGGACGGTGTCGTCAGCCGCCGCACGGTGGAGGTCGGGCAGATGGTGGGCCCCGAGCGCGCGCTGATGGCCATCGTCCCGCAGACGGACATCTGGGTGGTCGCCAACTTCAAGGAGGACCAGGTCGGTGAGATGCGCCCGGGCCAGCCGGTGGACGTGAAGGTGGACGCCTTCGGCAGCCACTCCTTCCACGGCCACGTGGACAGCCTCGCGGGCGCCAGCGGCGCGCGCTTCGCCCTGCTGCCTCCCGACAACGCGTCCGGCAACTTCGTGAAGGTGGTGCAGCGCATCCCGGTGCTGATCCGCTTCGACGGTGACTTCAAGGAGCTGCCCCTCAAGCCGGGCATGAGCGCCACCGTCACCGTGGACACGCGCGGCGAGCCCGTGAAGACGGGGTCCCCGGCCCACGCGTCGGTGGACACCCGGAAGGCGGAGTAGCCCCGTGGACGCGCGCCGCGACGTCATCCAAGGCTCCAAGGTGGGCATCACCGTCGCGGCCATGGCCGCCGCGCTGATGTCCGTGCTGGACATCTCCATCGTCAACGTGGCCCTGAGCGACATCCGCGCGAGCTTCGGCACGCCGTTGGATCAGATCGCCTGGGTGTCCACCGGCTACATGATGGCCAACGTGGTGGTCATCCCGATGACGGGCTGGCTCCAGCGCCGCTTTGGCTACCGGAAGTACTTCACCTTCTCCGTGCTGCTCTTCACCCTGGCCAGCGTGCTGTGCGGCCTGTCGTGGAACCTCACGTCGCTCGTAGCCTTCCGCATTCTCCAGGGCATGGGCGGCGGCGCCATCATCCCCACCTCGCAGGCCATCCTCTTCGCCCGCTACCCGCGCGAGGAGCACGGCATGGCGGGCGCCCTCTTCGGCCTGGGCGCCGTGACGGGGCCGCTGCTGGGGCCCACCGTGGGCGGGCTCCTCATTGAAGCGGCGAGCTGGCACTGGATCTTCCTCATCAACGTGCCCGTGGGCCTCTTCGCCGCGTACATGGCGTGGCGCTACATTGAACAGCCCCACTTCGAGCCCTCCACGGAGAAGGTGGACACGAACGGCATCGCGCTCCTGGCCGTGGGCATGGCCTGTCTCCAGTACGTGCTGGAGGAGGGCAACCGCGAGGACTGGTTCGACAGCCGGCTCATCACGCTCCTGGCGGTCATCGCTGGCATCGCGCTCGTCACCTTCGTCGTCCACGAACTGGAGACACCCAGTCCCGTGGTGGATTTGAGGGTGTTCTCCAACCGCTCGTACACCGCGGCCACGGGGGTGAACTTCCTCGTGGGCACGGCGCTCTTCTCCGGTTCGTTCCTGTTCAGCCTCTTCTGCGGTTCGGTGATGCGCTACGAGGCGTTGGACATCGGCCTCATCTTCCTCAAGGGCAGCGCCATCCAGATATTGCTGATGCCGCTCATCGGGAAGTTCGGCAGCAAGGTGGACGGCCGCATCCTGGTGGGCCTGGGCGTCGTCGGCATGTCCGCGGCGCTGTGGGTGAACGGCCACCTGGCCACCCGGGTGGATGAAGCCACGCTCATCCTGCCGGTGTTCATGCGCGCCTGTTCGCTGGGCTTCATCTTCGTGCCGCTGTCGGTGATGGCCCTCAGCAACCTGAAGCCGGAGCAGCGCGGCAACGGCGCGGGCCTCTTCAACCTCACGCGCGAGTTGGGCGGCTCCATTGGCACCGCGTGGATGAGCAGCGCGCTCAGCCGCTCCACCAAGGCCAACGTCACCGCGCTCACGTCGCACGTGGACATCTACGGGCAGGTGGCCCAGGAGCAGTTCGCCCAGCTGAAGGGCGCCATGGCCTCCCGGGGCGTGTTGGATCCCACCGGCGCCGCCTTCGGCCTGCTGGGTCAGCGCATCAACGCGCAGGCGCTGGTGCGGGCCTTCAACACCAACTTCAGCATCCTCGCGGCCGTCTTCGCCTGCGCGATCATCCTGGTCTTCATGCTCCAGAAGCCAGACCCCACGGTGAAGGTGGAAGGCGCGCACTGAGAGCCGCGCGCCTTCCGGGGTGGCGCCGTGCTGCTAGCGGCGCCACTTCTGCGCGCTGGTGCCGTTGCACTCCCAGAGCTGCAGGGGGGTGCCGCTGGCGGAGTTGCCGCCCGTCACGTCCACGCACTTGTTGGCCTGGGGGTTCACCAGGTCACCGGCGCCGGAGAGGACGAACTGCTGCGCCGGGTTGCCGGAGCAGGTGACCAGCTGGATGGCCGCGCCGTTGTCGCGCGAGCCCCAGGCCACGTCCATGCACTTGCCGAAGGCGCGCACGGTGCCGTCCGACATGAAGGTCCAGTTCTGCGCGTTGGTGCCGTTGCAGTCCCACAGCTGCAGGCGGGTGCCGTCCGTGGTGTTGGAGTTCGGCACGTCGATGCACTTGTTCGCGAGCCCGATGATGGGCCCGCCCGTGCCGCCGCTGCCCGTCGTCGTGAGCGACAGGCCGTACGCGCCCAGGATGGGGTTCACCGGCTGGAAGAAGGTGGTGCCGCCGGTGGAGCAGTTGCCGGAGCCGCCGGACGTCACGCCCTGCGCCTGGTTGCCGGACAGCCACGAGCCACCGGAGTCACCGCCCTCCGCGCACGCGTTGGTCTGGGTGAGGCCGTACACGAGCCCCGCCGAGTAGCTGACCGTGACGTTCTTCGCCTGGATGACGCCACAGCGCCAGCCGGTGGTGGAGCCCGAGCGACAGACGGACGCGTTCACCCCCGCCTCCTGCGACCCGTACACCAGCACGTTGCCACCGCCGTAGTTGTTCACCCACGGCTGCGAACCCCAGGAGCCGTTGGTGCGCACCCACGCGAAGTCGTTGCCGGGGAAGGTGGAGCCCGCCACCGTGCCCTGGCCCACGCCGTTGACGCCGCTGGTCCCCGTGCCCACGCCGCCGCAGTGGCCCGCCGTCACGAAGCCGCCCGCCACCGGGAAGCCGATGGAGCAGCGCGCGTTGCCCGGGTAGTACGCGTCACCGCCGCGCAGGTCGTACAGCGGCTTGAACTCCTCGCGCGAAGGCAGCACGCGCACCGCGTCCGACTTCACGCCCGCCTTCGCCACGAAGTCCGAGCCGCCCGTGAGCGCGGAGTCCTGCGCCAGCACCACCACGCTGTTGGTGACGACGTCCACGTACCACGCATGCACCGCGCGGCCGGCGGACGCACCGTTGCGGTCCAGCTCCGCCTTCACCCGCTCCAGCTCCACCTGCGTGTGCGCCACCTTCTGGGGCACCGCGCCCGCGCGACGGACCCGGGCCGCGTCCGCGTCCGTCGTCACGCCCACCACCAGCTGGCTGCCGTCCGCGTTCATCCACGCGCCGCCAAAGCGCTCACCCAGCTCCGCGCGCAGCGAACCCTCCACCCGCACCGCCGCGGCCTCCGCCATCAGCCGGCGCCGCGCGCCGTCCGCCGTGAGGCCCAGGTCCCGCTGCATCGCGGAGAGCAGCTCCGGGGACGCGTCCTGCGCGAACGCCGCGTCCGCCAGGGGCGAAGCCGCCAGTGCCACGGACGGAATGACACCCAGGGTGGCGCCTGCGAACAGCGCCGTCGCCGTGGAGAACAGACCGAGGTTCCGCTTCATCGGGTCCTGCCTTTCGTGCTGCGGGGAAGCAGGAAGGCAAGCCCAGATGCGCCGTGCAGGTCAATCAATTCAAGAAATACTGAAATTCTCTGACATTTTTGTGTTACCGAAGAAAGTCCCCGCAAAGAGAATGGCCCGGTGCGCCATACGAGCGCACCGGGCCTGGGACTTGCTTCGGCTACAGGGGAAAGTCAGCGCTGTGCTAGCGCTTTGAAGCCTGGCTGCGGACGCGGGCGGGGGCCCGGCGACGGCGCAGCGTGGCGGCGCCCAGCATCAGCAGGGCGGCGGCGAAGGGCAGGGTGCCGGACGTGCCGGACGCGCTGCAGCCACCGCCGGGTGCGCCGAGGGACGCATCCCCGGGCAGGCCGTTGGGGTTGTTGGCGATGGGGGTGGCGGTGCCGGTGGGCGCCTGGCCGCCGATGTTGGGCAGGGTGACGGGCG
>NZ_RAWA01000567.1 GCF_003611675.1 Corallococcus sp. CA053C | reverse complement strand
CCTCCGTCCCACCTCCAGGCCCCGCGATGCCCGTCTCCGCCACCGCCCAGTCCGCCCGCGAGCGCTCCAGCGCCCCCGCCGCCATCGCGGCCACCGCCTCCGCGCTCACCGACCCGTGCGCCTGCAACAGCGCCAGCGGCACCCCCAACTGCTCGCCCTTCGACTCGTTCGAGTACGGCACATAGCCGCGCTCCACCACCGCGGACGCCCCCGGCACGTCCGTCAGCGCCGCCGCGATGAGCCCTCCCGTGCACGCCTCCGCGAGCACCAGCCGCACCCCCACCTCCCGACAGCGCGCGAGGACCCTCGGCGCCAGCGCCTCCAGGTCGCTCACGCCGCCTCCTTCGGCACCGCCGCCAGCACCGCCACCAGCACGTCGTCGCGGAAGGTGATGCCCACCGTGCCCTCCTCCGCGCGCAGCCCCACCGCCGGGTGCATCCCCGGTGGACACACCGCGTCCATCCCGCCCCTCGGCGTGAAGCCCGCGCGCTCCAGTCGCTCCCACCACGACGTCGCCGTCTCGTGGCGCTCGCACCGCTCCGCCTCGTTCACCGTGCCCACGATGTCTTCCACCTCCCGGCCGAAGAAGCGCTTCATGGCGCGGCGCTCGCCGCCCGGCACCTCCAGCGTATCCAGCAACCGGAACACGCGGGAGAAGTGATGCCACGCATTGACCAATCGCTCACGCGCCGGGGCCCGGTGGTGGTCCACGTTCGGCTCGCACAACACCACCCCCACCGGCTCCAGCGACGCCAGCCTCCCGAGCACCCGGTCGCGCGCCTCGCCTTCCCGCGACGCCCCTTCCGCCACGTGGTGCAGCGCGAACGCCGCGTTCACCACCAGCGGCCTGCGCACCCCGCGCCACCGCGCCCACGTCGCCGCGTCCACGTCCTCCACCGGCGACTCCACCGCCTCGAACGCGAGCGACAGCCCCACCTCCTGGGCCACCCCCATCAGTGCGCACCGCGCCTCGCACAGGCTGGCCCCGCTCGGATCCACGCCCACCACCGTCAGGTGTCGGGGCAGCGCGCCCGCCCGCGCCAGCGCCCGCAGCAGGTTGCACTCCTGCCGCCCCTGGCCGATGCCCACGTCCAGCAGCGTCGCCTCCGCGTGGCCCCGCAGGAAGCCCGCGAGCAGCGTGTTCGCCACCGCGTCCGCCGCCGACGCCAATGGCAGGTGTTTCATCAACTGCCGGAACAGGTCGATCTGCGGCGCCCCGCCATCCACGTCCGAGGCCCGGTACGGATGCAGCGCCCCCGTCGCCCCCTCCAACCTGCGCGACAGCGCCGTGGCGAACACCGCGTAGTTCTCGTCCTCCGTCACCCGCTCCACGTCCAACATCCGGTACAGCCGCGCCAGCGTCTGCACCGTCGCCAACGTCCGCGCTGACAGCGCATGGTCCATCGCCTCGAGCAGCAGTTCATCCTTCGGCGTGCGCATGCGCCCTCCTCAGGAAGCCCCGGCCGTGGCTTCCACTCGACTTGAAAAACTGTAACGACGCCCCTGTGCATGGCTCCAGGGGCACACACCGCGGGCCCACTCCCCCGTGCAGGCGCGCACAGCACGCCCGCCCTGGTGGACGGACTGGCGGAGCCCGGCGGGGATGGCGGTGCGCGCGGGGGGCGCACCGCGGCATGAGCCCCGGGGACCGCGTCGTTTCCGCAAGAATGCACTGCCCGGATTGCCTGCTCAGGCCGTATGAAGGCAATCGTCGGTGTTTCCACCCTGGGCCGGGGGAGGAGCACCGGTTGCATCTGGGTGGAACGCATGGCTGCACGCAGGGGTGACATCGGTCCGAGACGCGCAGGTCCCATCCGGGGTGACAGCTCCGCGGTGCGCCGGTGGTGAAGCGGCCGCCCATGAGGCCACCCCGCACCTTCCTGCTGTGGTCAGCCTTCGTGCTGCTGTTCGGCACCGCGGCACGCGCGCAGGGGGTGCCGTCGTCCACCAGCGAGCTCCGCACGGTGGAGGTGGAGGTCCAGTCCACCGACGGCGGGCAGACCCTCTCCGCCGAGGACGCCTGGCGCCTGGGGCTCTCCCCGGACGCGGGTGACACGGCGCTCGTGCCCCCCACCCTCACCGCCGACGCGCCCGCCGCGTGGCCGGAAGGGCTGGAGGGCACCCCGGGCGAGGTGGAGCTGGAGCTGCTGGTGGACGTGGACGGCCGCGTCGCGGAGACGAAGGTGATCCGCGCCGCCTCCGAGCCCCGCCTCACCGACGCGGCGCTCGCCGCCGCTCCGGGCCTGCGCTTCACCCCGGCCACGCTGGGCGGCCTGCCCGTGGCGGTGCGCCTGCCCTTCCTCTACCGCTTCACGCCGCCCGTGCAGGTCCCCGCCACCACCACGCGCCTCACTGGCGAGGTGCGCGCACGGGGCACCCGCAGGCCGCTGGCCGACGCGGCCCTCTTCGTGGACGGAGCGCAGGAGCCCTCGGGCACCACCGACGCGCAGGGCCGCTTCACGGTGGACGTGACGCCGGGCGCGCACCGCCTGGAGGTCCGCGCGCCGGGCCACGCGACGACGACCTTCGAGGAGAAGCTGGAAGCGGGCCAGACGCTCCAGGTCGTCTACCGCCTCCAGCCGCGCGAGGTGAACCCCTATGAAACCGTCGTGCGCGACGAGCGCCCGCGCACGGAAGTGACTCGCATCAGTCTGCACGAGCAGGAGATCCGCGAGGTGCCCGGCACGCAGGGCGACCCCTTCCGCGTGGTGATGCTGATGCCCGGCGTGGGCAGCCTCGCGTCCGGCATCAGCTACCCGGTGGTGCGCGGCAGCCAGCCGGCGGCCACCGGGTTCTTCCTCGACGGCGTGCGCATCCCGATGCTGTACCACCTGCTGCTGGGGCCCGCGGTCATCCACCCGGACTTCATCGACACCGTGGACTTCCATCCGGGCGCGCCACCGGTGCAGTTCGGCCGCCTCCTGGGGGGCGCGGTGGAGGGGCGCCTCAGCCGTCCTCGCGAGGACCGGCTGCACTTCACCGCGTACGCGGACCTGCTCAACGCGGGCGGCTTCATCGAGCAGCCCTTCGCCTCCACCGGCACCAGCGTCAGCGTGGCCGGTCGCATCAGCTACTCCGCGCTGCTCATCTCGCTAGCGGCCAACACCCTCAACAACAAGGAAGCGGAGCAGGTGCGCGCGGGCTTCTGGGACTACCAGGCGCGCATCGAGCAGAAGGTGGGCCAGGGCCGCCTGCGCCTGTTCGCGCTGGGCAGCTCCGACGACGTGGGCCTCTCATCCCGACTGGAAGAAGGCTCGGACGGCGGCGGCGTCACGTCCCGGTTCCACCGCATCGACCTGCGCGGCACGCACCCGCTGGCGGGCGGCGAGGGCGAGCTCGGCGTCACGCTGGGCTGGGACGGCCTGGGCCTCACCGGCGAGCAGACGCTGCGCACCGGGGGCAACCTCGTCCGGCAGGACGTGGGCGAGTACGGCCTGAACCAGACGAGCCTCGCCGCGCGCACCGGCTGGCGCCGCGTGCTCACCGACACGCTGGAGGTGGCCGTGGGCGCGGACGTGGAGAACCGCCGTTCGGCCACCACCATCACCGGCACCGCGCGGCCCCCGGGCTGGAAGCCTTCCGACGAGGCGGATCCGCTCAAGCGGCCCTCGGCCATCGCCACCTTCTCCGGCGCGTACGCGTCCGTCACCTGGAGGCCCTCCGACACGTGGGTGGTGTCACCGGGCCTGCGCGTGGACGCGTACCACCTGGTGCCGGGCCTGACGTTCACCGCGGTGGAGCCGCGCCTGTCCGTGCGCCACACGCTGACGGACACCCTCACACTCAAGGGCGGCGCGGGCCTGTTCCACCAGCCGCCCACCGTGCTGCTGCACCTGCCCGCCATCGACACCGCCAGCCTGCGCTACGGCCTCCAGTCCGGCGCGCAGTTCGACGTGGGCGCGGAGTGGAAGGCACTGGAGGGGCTGGAGCTGAGCGCGGACGCGTACTTCAACCCGCTGTCGCGCGCGGTGGAGTTCGACCTGGTGGACGTGGCGGAGAACCGCCGACGCCGGGGCAGCCTGGGCACGGATCCCGCCACCACCGGCTACGCCTACGGCCTGGACCTGATGGCGCGCCATCCGCTGGGCAATCACTGGTTCGGCTGGGTGTCCTACAGCTTCCTGCAGAGCCGGCGGAAGGTGCGCTTCTCCCGCTACGGTGACGACAACCGGGTGGTGGAGACGGTGGAAGGCACGCTGCCCTTCGCCTTCGAACAGGCGCATGTCTTCAACGCCGCGCTCAGCTACAAGTTCGGCAACAACTGGACGGTGGGCACGGTGGTGCACTTCAACACCGGCCGTCCGGAGTCGGGGCAGATCACCTCGCAGACGCAGCGCTTCGTGAAGGGGCCGGACGACTCGGTCAACTGGGTGCGCCAGGACTTGGACCGCGCCGGCCGGCTGGCGTCGTTCTTCCGCGTGGATGCGCGCATCGCGAAGTCGTGGGCCTACCAGGACTTCACGCTGGACGCGTCGCTCGACGTGCTCAACCTCTCCGCGCAGCAGGAGGTCATCGCCTACGAGTACCGCTTCGAAGGCTTCGAGGACCAGGCGGGCCTCGAACCCCAACGCGCGCCCCTCCAGATTCCCATCATCGTTCCCCTCTTCGGGCTCAAGGCGACCTACTGACATGCGCCACGCACCGCTCCCCTTCCTGAGCCTGGGTCTCCTGGCCTTCTTCACCCTCACCGGCTGCGAGCGCTACCCGGAAGACCCCATCTTCGCCTACGGCCGCGTGCTCCAACCGGACGGCACGCCGAGCGTCGGCCAGTCGCTGACGCTCGAGCGCCAGCACGACGGCGGCTACGTGCCGCTGGTCACCACCACCACCGACGCCCGGGGCGAGCTCACCTTCGAGCTGCTCTCCGGCGACTCCGTGGATCAACTGGACTACGGGGAACAGCAGGCGCGGCTGCGGGTGGGGCTGCCGTTGGAC
>NZ_RAWA01000566.1 GCF_003611675.1 Corallococcus sp. CA053C | reverse complement strand
GCCCCCGGGCGCCCCCACCGGCCCGCGACATACGCGAGCGGCGCGCACGCCAGGGCCAGCAGGATGGGCAGGATGAGGGGCATGGGTGGGCGAAGAGGCCCACGTTAGAAGTGGCCCACCCGCGCAGGCGCACAACCCTGGCGCCGTCGCACGGAGCGTCACACGGCGGTCACTCGAGGAGCAGGGGCCGTGCGCTGGTGGACAGCGCGGGCCCAGCGAGACTCAGGGCAGCAGCCCTTCCAGCACGGAGAACAACTGCTCGCAGTGGGGCGCGCGGGCGCGAACGCGCTCCGGGTCCACCATGCCCAGCAGGTCCGAGCAGTGGTCGATCTTGTGGTAGCCGCCCTTCTGCGTCCCCTGGGTCGCGCGCTCCAGCGCGGTCGTCACGGTGGCCTTGGGAATGGACTCCACGTTCTTCGTCCTGGGCAGGCTGCCCATCGCGAAGCCCTTGCCGTAGTACCGCTCGAGCGCTTCGGGATCGGCCAGCAGCCACGCCTCCACGGTCTCGACCATCAGGTGACAGGCCTCCTCGGAGGCGTCGCTAGGACGTTGCCACTGGTCGTCCTGGTGGGCCGCGAGGTGGGCCCAAGGCGGTCCCTTCACCGGACCCTCGGCATCCACGAGCAGGATGTTGAAGGCGTCGGGATGAAGCCGGAGTGCTTGCTGGAAGCGCTTGAACGTCTCGACACGCGGGCCACACATGATGAGCCGCCAGCGGACAGCGTGCTTCCTGGTGCGCTGAACCACAGCGCCGAAAAACCTACCGAACCCGGCCCGCAGGCGCTCCCTGCCGTACGTGGAGTTTCCTCCCCCCTCGATGAAGATCTGGATCTCCTTCACCATCGGGTTCCCCCCAACGCCCCCATCCTCCAGACTTCCCCCAGCCCATATTCCTTCAGCCATTCCGCGAGCTGTTCCTTCTCCAGGCGTCGCAGCACCGTTCCGCCCCGCTCCTGCTCGCAGATGATGACCGCCTCCGGCACCGCGGAGAGCGCGGAGATCAACGTGTCCGAGTGCGTGGTCACGATGAGCTGCGTGCGTGCACTCGCTTCGACGAGCAGTCGCCCAATGACCGGGAGGATGTCCGGATGAAGTCCGAGTTCCGGCTCCTCGATACAGACCAGTGGCGGAGGCGCGGGATGGCAGAGCAGCGTGAGCAGGCAGAGATAGCGCAGCGTCCCGTCGGACAACCGCGTCGCGGGAACGGGTGCGCTCAAGCCCTCCTCGTGGAAGTAGACCTGCACGGTCCCTCCCGAGATCTTGACCGAGAAGTCCTTCACCCGCGCATAGAGAAGCCGGAGGTTCTCCAGCAGCAGCTTCTTCACGCCTGGGATGAACTCCAGCTCGTTGAGCACGAGCCCCAGATTGCTCGCGTCCTCCAGTAGGAAGTCTCCTGGAAGATCGGTCCGCTGGGGAAGCCGCGGCGGGGTGTACCTTCCCAGGTTCCACTCCCGGTGCAGCGAAATACGTGACAGCAGCGAGCCCACATAAGTCAGTTCTGGCAATGCCAGCGCTTCGCGCAGCTGCGACAGGACGGATTCGTCGGAACGCAGGTTGTATGCGTCCGGGGACGCGATGTGACGCCCCACACTGGAACCGGGCTTGGCCCCCGTCATCAGTCGGGCGTTAACGAAGGGCTTTCCTGCTTGGTAGTCGTAAAAGCGGGAGAGTTCTGCGTCCTCTGGTTCGAGGCGTTCATTTTCGAGGACCTCATCGACCAGTTCCAGGCGCTGCCCTGCGGCCGAGAAGGCCAGCCGGTAGCGCAGCGGCATGGCGGCTTCCGGGTACTCCAGAACGACTTCCACTTCAGCGCTGGGCGGCTTCGCATCCGCCCCCCCCTTCCACAGCCACTCCGTGACGCCCCCACCCTCACGGATGGGAGCCAGCAGATTGCCCGGGGCCGCCCGCAGGAGTCCCAACGCCTCGATGAGGTTGGACTTTCCGGACGCGTTCGGACCAATCAGGACGTTGAGCGCCTGCAAGGGAACGGTGTCGGAGTCAGGTCCGAACGAGAGGAGATTCCTGAGGCGGATGCTGCGGAGCATTCCCCCACTCTACCCGGCCCCGAACCGCTCCGGCGCCATTCGGACCCTCTCTACAGCGAGTCCAACAGCTCCCGGCACTCTCTCCGCCAGTGGAGCGAAGCCGTGGGCACCGGTTGCACGCGCACGGAGCCGTCGGACGGCTCTCGCGACACCAGGCGCACCTCTTCCGGACGCACGTGCTCCAGCAGGTCCGGCGAGTGCGTGGACAACACCACCTGCACCGGCTGGCCTCCCGTGGACTCTCCGCGCGCCATCGCTCGCAGCAGTTCCAACACCTCGCGCACCAGGCCCGGGTGCAGCGTGCGCTCCGGCTCGTCCAGCGTGAGCAGCTCCGGCAGGGGCCGCTGATAGGGCAGCACCAGCAACGCCAGCAACCACAGCACCCCGTCCGACACGTGCTCCGGGCCGAACCAGACGTCCGGACTCCAGCGGTCGCGGAAGCGCAGCCGGAAGGAGCGGTCCTCCAGCTCGCGCGCCACGTCCACCTCGGACAGGGACGGCACGCGCCGCGCCAGCTCCTTCGAGATGATCTCCCGCGTGGCCTGCGGCAGCGCCGCGAAGACGCTCGCGAGGTTGCCGCCCTTGCGCTCCAGCCAGGTCGCCTTCGCGGAAGAGCCTCCCGCGCGCAGCGCCTCCATGCTCAGCGCCAGCTGCTGCGTGGAGTGCCCCTGGCCCGGCAGCGTGTCCATCACGCTGAACGGATACACCACGCGCGTGCGGTCCCCGTGCGCGTACGTCCACTCGATGGAGAGCGGCCGCTTCTCATCCAGGCGCCAGAAGTCCGTGGGCTCGTACGCGAGCTGATGCTGGAGCCCCTCCAACATCGTCGTCTTCCCCGACGCCGTGGGTCCCATCAGGACGGTCAACGGCTCCAGCGCGAGCTTCACGCCAAGCAGACACCGGAAGTGCTCGAAGTGGACGGACGCGATCACTCCCGGAGCCTAGCGGGATCCCCCCAGGGGCCGTCCATGCCCCCCTCACGGATCCCGCCCGGACGCTCCCGGGCACGGCAGGCGGCCCTCAGGACTTCAGCACACGCTCGCGCACCGGCACCGTCATCACCGACGCCGCACCCACGTACACGTCCACCGGCGACAGCGGCCCCGTGCCCGGCAACGCCGCCAGCTCACGCACCCACTCCGCGCCCGTCCGCGTCCCACCGTCCAGGCACGCCCGCAGGTCCGCCTGCAGCCGCGCCGCCGTGGCTCCCTCCCCGGGCACGTCCAGCAACAGCCGCCGCAGGACCTCCCGGGGCGCGGGGGACACCTCGCGCAGCGCCTCCTCGAGCTCCGCCCTGGATTCCACCGAAGCCGAAGCCGGAGCCCCGGTCGGATTCCCGGCACGGCCCGTGAGCAGCTCCAGCAGCAGTCGCCCCAGGGCGCGCAGGTCCTCGCGCGCCTCCACCCGGGTCTCCGCCACGTCCTCCGGCGCGGGCAGCGGCGCGACCTCATCCGGCCTCGCGGGCGACGTGAAGCGGCGCAGCAGCCGACACGCGGGCCGCAACCCGAAGTCCGTCAGCGTCACCTCGCCCCGAGGCCCCAGCCGGATGCGGTTCGGCCGCACGTCCCCGTGCACCACCTTCGTCGCATGCGCGGCGTGCAGCGCTCCCGCCACCTCCGCGCCCACGTGGCACACGAACGCCTCCGACAGCCGCGTGCCCCGACCCGCCACACGCCGACGCGCCGTGGCCAGCGAACAGCCGGGGACGTAGTCCGACACCACCGTCAGCGTGTCGCGCGCGTCCACCTGGAAGCCATGGAGCCTCGCGATGCCGGGGTGCCGCAGCGGCACCGCCCGCGTCAGCGCCTCCTCCAGCGGAAGCCGCGTCTCCGGCGCGAGCCCCGGCGCCAGCAGGAACGTCTTCACCACCAGGGGACGGTCGCCCTGCTCGCCCTGCTCCAACGGCCACACCAGCGACACCCACTCGCCCAGCGGTCCCCGCCCCAACGGATGGATGGGCGCGAACGCGGGCAGCCGGGGCGAGAACGGGAGCACGGACATGGTGACCTCCAACCCAACACAGACAACCCGGGACGTCAACCCACGCGTCCCTACGTCACAGGTCCTGCTTCCTCCCGACACCCGGGCGTGCGGCCAGGGTGTCGGGAAGAGGGCAGCGCCTAGAAGTAACCGCCCACGGTGGTGGTGATGCCGAGGGTCACGTCGTGGCCGGAGAAGTTGCCCTGCTCGGCGCCAAAGCCGGAGATGTCGTCGCTGATGAGGGCGCGCATCTGCGGGCCCGCGCCCACGAAGAAGTGCGGCGTGACGTGGAACAGGATGGGCGCGTTGACGTCCAGGACGAAGGCCACGTCGCTGTTGTCCGGGATGTGGCCGAAGCGGATGCCGAAGCCCACCTTGGGCCAGAACGACACGCGCTCCGCCAGGGGCAGGTTGTAGCCCACGCGGCCCAGCACGCCGAGCGCCACGATGGTGGCGTCACCGAAGCCCAGCTGCACCAGCGCCGAGGCGCCCACCGACAGGTTCTGCTGGAGGAAGTAGTCCGCCGACGGCTCCAGGCGCACCTGGAAGATCTCGTCCCCGGTGTTGTAGCCGAGGAAGCCGGAGAGCTCCTGGCTGATGACCACCTGGCCCGGCTGACCGAAAGCAGAAGCCTTGCCCGGATCGCTGTTCAGGCTGGGCTCCTCGGCCGCCATCGCCGACGCCGACACCGCGAGCCCCGCCACCAGCGCCATTCCCGTCCACTTGCTGTTTCCACGCATCGAGGTTGCTCCTCACGTTCGCGCCCGGCCGACCCTTCCCGGTGCGCATGCGGGGCCCCTTCTAATCAAAGGCCGCCGCAACGCGAGGATGTTTTCCCGCTCCCCGACACTTCCGTTGACCCTCCACCATCCCCTGATCGCGGCCCGTCAGCGCACCGCCCGGGCCCCGCC
>NZ_RAWA01000565.1 GCF_003611675.1 Corallococcus sp. CA053C | reverse complement strand
CCTAGGGTTCGTCGGCAGCGTCAGATGTGTATAGAGACAGGCCCATCGCGGGGCCCGAAATGCCCGTCGCCCCTGCGGCCCCCGCCGTCGAACCCAGGGCGCCCATCCAGGCCGGCCCTCCCGGCCTGCGCCCCCGTCGCACCGAAGCCCCGGCCCGCGCAGTTGCCACGGGGGCCTCCGTCGTCCCCACCACCGCCGGATCCCCGGAGCCCTGGCGCGCGTCCCTGAGCGTCTCCAGCTTCACGGAGCTGGAGATTGAAGCGGACTCGCTGCTGCATGCGGTGGAACTCGCGGCCCAGCGCGGACTCGCGGACGGCGCGGCGGAAGAGGAGCCCATCTACGAACTGACCGAGGAGGCGGAGGCCACCCCCGGCACCTGGGACGCGCTGCCTGCCATCCCGCTCTTCTCTGACCTGCCGCGCGACGCGTTCATCCAGCTCTTCGAGCGCTGCCCGCTGCGCCGCTTCGGCCCCGGCGAGCGGATCATCTCGCAGGGCAGCCACGGCGACGCCTTCTACGTCATCTGCGAAGGCAGCGTGCGCGTCTACCGCGAGGACGAGGGCCTGCGTCAGGACCTGGCCACGCTGGAGGGTGGGGCGTTCTTCGGGGAGATGGCGCTCTTGTCCGGAGCCCCGCGCGCCGCGTCCGTGGAGGCCGCGTCCGACGACACGCAGGTGCTGGAGATCTCCGCGGCGGTGCTGGCCGCGCTGTCACACAGCCATCCGCCCGTGGCCCAGGCCCTCAAGAAGTTCTGCCGCGAGCGCCTGCTCACCAACGTGATGAACGGCTCCGCGCTGTTCCGCCCCTTCAACCGCAAGGACCGGCGCGGGCTGGTGGAGCGCTTCCGCGCGCGCGACGTGGAGCGCGGCGGCGTCATCATCCGAGACGGAGACGTGACCGACGGCCTCTACGTCGTCCTCTCCGGCGAGGTGGAGGTGCGCAAGAACGGGCACGTGCTGTCGCGCCTGCGGGAAGGGGAGCTGTTCGGAGAGATCTCCCTGCTCCAGAAGACGCCGGCCACGGCCACGGTGGAGGCCTCGCGCCACACCACGCTGCTGCGCCTGCCGCGCGAGGACTTCGACTCGCTCATCTCCACCCATCCGCAGGTCCTGATGCTCATGTCGGACCTGACCGACGAACGCCTGCGCCGCACCGAGCGCGTCCTGGGCCTCCCCGAGGACGCGTCCGACCTGGCGCGGGTGGACGACGACGACGACGACCTCATCCTCGTCTGAGGACGGCGCCGGGTTGTGGCCTCCAGGGGGGCCCGCTATCCTCACGGGCATGGCTGCAGGCCAGGGCGGGGCGCCGCACGCGATAGCGGGATTGGGGCCCGACGACATCGCCGAGCTGGAAGCCCTTGGCTCGCAGCCCGGCTATGACGCGTTCCTCGCTCCGGCCCGCGCGCTCGAAGGCGCCGTGGAGGAGTGCCGCTCCAACATCGCGCTCGCCTTCCACAACACGAAGCGCGGCGTCGACAGCGTGCTGACCCGCGACGTGGAGCTGGCCACGCTGCCGGGCGTGAACGTGGAGGAGCTGCGCGACCTGCCGCTGCTCGCGCAGGGGCTCGCCTTCGCCGCGCTCCAGGTGCAGCGCGACATGAAGGCCAGCACCTTCGGAGGCCTCTTCGAGCGCGCCCAGCACCTGCGCCGCAAGCTGCTCAAGACGGCGGAGGCGCTCGCGGAAGCGGCCTTCCTCGACGCCGCCGAGGTGGAGGCCAGCCGCACCGAAGGCCACCGCGACATCGTGGGCGACTGCCTGGGGCTCGTCGCGCTGTTCCGGCGCCACGAGCCGAAGCTCACCGGCCGCTCGCCGGTGACGCCCGAGGACGTGAACGAGGTGGAGCGCGTCGCGGTGCAGCTGCGCGCCCTGCTCGCGGCCCCCGGCGAGGCGCGTGAGAACGAAGCCTCGCCGCTGTTCTTCGAGGCCACGGAGACGCGCGACCGCTTCTGGACGCTGCTCACCCGGCGCCATGACGTCCTCTGGCGCTGCGGCGCGTGGCTCTTCGGCCGCGACGTGGACATGCACGTGCCCCCCCTCCAGGCCCGCCACCCGCTGGTGCGCGCCGTCGTGCCCACCGCCATCGAACGCGCGTCGCAGCAGCCGCTCCGACGCGGCGAGTCGCGGCCGCAGGGTTCGTCCGGCTCCAGTGGCCACGCTCCGGAGGGCGGCGCCATGCGCTCCAAGGTCCGCTTCATGGTGAAGGTCGGCTTCGACTTTCCCTCGCGCTAGACACCCCCCATGCCTTTCGACGTGAAGGACATCCTCCGGCAGCTGGACACGGGCTTTGCCTCGGACGCGGGCGCGCCGCCGTGGTGGCAGGAGAGCTGGGAGGATCCGGAAGGGTTCGCCGCCGCGCTCATGGAGGCCCACGCGGGCAAGGGCGTGCCGCCACCCAAGAGCCGCCCGGGCCAGCAGTACGACTTCTTCCACGACCTGGTGGTGCGCCACGTCGGCCTGGAGCGCCCCGCGTTCCGCACCCATGCGCGCCTCCAGGGCTGGCAGACGGTGGGCTACCGCACGCTGCACGACCTGGCCGCGCGCCGCGCCAGCGAGTGGGCGGAGCAGGGCGTCGTCCCGGGCGCGAAGGTGTGCCTCGTCCACGGCGTGGGGCAGGAGCTGCTGGTGTCGCTGCTCGCCACGCTGCGGCTGGGCGGCTGCTTCACGCTGCTGCCGCCCCTGGGCCCACGCGCCATGGCCACGCGGCTGGAGGCCCTGACGCCGGACTTCATCGCCGCGGAGCCGCACCAGCTCCCGCTGCTGAAGGGCCACGAGAAGCTCCTGCTCAAGAGCAAGGGTGGGGGAGCGCCCGGCTTCACGTCGCACACGTACAAGCCCGCGGACGTGGTGGGGCTGCTCTTCTCGCCGCTGGTGGATCCGCCGCACAGCCTCGTGCCCCTCACCGCGGAGAACGCGTGGAAGGGCGCGCTGGGTGACGGGATGCTCACCTTCGGCCTCGCGCCGGGGGACATGCTCGCGGCGCCGGACTTCCCGGTGCTCCAGCATCAGCCGGCGCTCCTCTTCACCACGCTGCTGCGGGGCGCCACCTACCTGCACCTGGAGCTGGCGGACCTGGAGCACAACCCGGCGCCCCTCCTGGAGCACCCGCTGCGCGCCCTGGGCGTGACGCCCCGGCTGCGCGACCTGCTCCTGCGCCACCGCACCGGCGCGATGCGCAACGTGCTGCACTGGTTCCGCAACCCCGAGGAGCCCTACGACGCCCAGGCGTGGCGCGCATGGGTGAAGCAGTGCGGCCTCCAGGCCGTGCCGTCGTCCAACATCCTCATCGACGCGGCGGCGGGCGGCGCGGTGCTCGTGTCGTCGCGCGGGGTGAATGATCCGCACGCGGACGTGCACACGGACGTGTTCCCCGTGCCGGGCCGGCGCTGGACGCTGAAGGATCCGAACGCGAGCGGGCAGGGCGCCCCGACGGACGTGGGCATCTTCACGCTGCTGCCGGACAAGGGCCGCCCCCCGGGCCACGTGCTGCTCGCGCGGATCCGCTCGCGCTACCACTACGGCGGCACGATGGGCTTCCGGCACGACGGCCGCACCTACCCGTCGAAGGAGGTCACCGACGTGCTGGAGGGCCTGCCCTTCCTCGTGGGCACCAGCGTGGTGCCGGTGTCCACCGGGGGGCTGGCCAGCCACTCGCGCTTCATCCTCCTGGCCTTCACGGGCAGCGAGCCCGCCCCCTCGTCGGGCGAGCAGGAGATCAAGCGGCGCATCGAAATGATGCTAGGGGGGGACTTCCTTCCCGACCGGATCGAGTTCTTCCCGCTCTTTCCACACCGGAAGAAGGGTGCGGTGGACGACGCGTGGTGCGCCACGCAGTTCTTCACCGGCGCGCTGCACCGCAAGGCGACGGACCCGCTGTTCCAGGCCCTCACCGCACTTCGGGGTCGTCTGCTGGAAAGAGCAGGCCCTTCGGGCGAAGATGGCCCGCCGGGAACACGCTGAGCCGAAAGGGGCAGGACATGGGTGTCCAGGTCGTGATGGGAGCGATGCTGCAATGCAGCTTCGGGGTGGCTCCCTCGTCGTTGATGGTCCTGCCGGCGAACAAGGTGCTCGCGACGACGCCCGCGGCGAACATCATGGACAACAAGCCCTTCATGAACGTGCTGCCCTTCGGCGTGTGCTCGTCCATGGCGAACCCCATGGTCGCGGCGGCGACCGCGGCGGCCCTGGGCGTCCTCACCCCCATGCCCTGCATCCCCGCCACCGCGGCGCCCTGGGCTCCGGGCTGCCCCAAGGTGCTCATCGGCAACATGCCGGCGCTGGAGAGCAACTCCAAGCTGATGTGCAGCTACGGCGGCGTCATCCAGGTCGTCTCCCCCGGGCAGGTGGTGGCCATCGATGGGTGACGCGGCGCTGGCCCTCGAAGCCGTCGACTTCTCGCTGCTCGACGCCCCGTTCACCGGCACGCCCGTGCCCATCGACGAGACGGAGGGCCCGGATCAGCGCCTGGAGGCCATCACCGCCCTCGTCGCCAAGGGCGCCTACCAGGACGCGGCCCGCGCCGCCGAAGCGCTCCTGCGCCAGGGCGTGCGCGACGTGCGCCTCCTGGGGCCCTACCTCTTCGGTCACTTCGTCACGGACGGCATGAAGGCGCTGCCCGTCCTCTTCCGCTCCCTGTCGCGCAGCCTCGTGGAGAACTGGGACTTCTTCGGGCCCACCGGACCCAAGAAGCCCATCTTCGTGGACACCGGCCTGCGCTGGTTGCTCAAGATGATGAGCAAGAACCTGGAGCACCACACGCGCCTCAAGGACGCGCAATGGCAGTCGTGGTGCACGCCCGGCAACCGCGAGCCCATTGAAGAGGCCCTGCGGATGGGTGACCCCATCATCGCCGCCTTCTCCGCGCTCCCGAAGAACGCCTGCGCGGATGCCTTCCGCACGCTGCTGGGCTCCCTGCGCTCCCACGCCCAGGGCGTGCCGTACCTGCC
>NZ_RAWA01000564.1 GCF_003611675.1 Corallococcus sp. CA053C | reverse complement strand
GGGATGACGCGCTGGGGCGGGAGGATCTCCTCCACGCGCATGATGTCCATCACGTACTCCTCGTTGCCCACGAAGAAGGCGCACAGCTGCACCTCCGCGTCGACCGTCGGAGCGTCGTCGGCCGTCACGCCACGCGGACGGCGGGCCAGCAGGTTCACGGGGTCCGTCATGGGGCGAGCGCCTGCTCCGGATCCAACAGGATGTAGAGCTGCGAGCCCTTGCGGCCCAGCCCCGCCACGCAGTCGCGGTCTCCACGCAACCCCGCGGGCGACAGCTCCACCATGGATGGCTTGAGCCGCACCACGCCCGCCACCGAGTCCACCCACACGCCCGCGGGCCCGTCCTGCGTCTTGAGCACCAGGATGCGCGCGGCCTTGGGCGGCAGGCCCGCGTCCGGACCCGCCACGAGCGGCGGCACGTCCGACAGTCGCAGCCGCAGCTTGATGTCGTAGACGGGCAGCAGCTCCCCGCGCAGGTTCATCACGCCCAGCAGCTGCGGCTCCGCGCGAGGAATCTCCGTGAGCAGCGGCACCTTGCAGATCTCCCGCACGGTGAGGATGGGGACCGCGTAGCACTCCGTCTCCAGGCGGAAGGCCAGGTACTCGGTGGGCTCCTCCTCCAGGACGCGCGGGGCCAGCCCGTCGCTGCCCGCGGCGAAGTCCAGCAGGCCGCTGACGTCCTCGTCCGGGCGGTAGAAGAACGCGTCGAGCAGGGCTTCGAAACGGGACACGGCCGGGAAGATAGCAGCCCCCCGGCACCGGTGCCTCAGGCGCGGCGCCGCTCCTGCGCGATGCCCTCTTCCAGCAGCTCCGCCACGTCCAGCACCAGCACCGTGCGCCGGTTGCCCAGGTCGGTGGCGCCGGAGATGCCCTTGACGGCGCTCAGCCGGCCGCCCAGGGGCTTGGTGACGATGTCCTGCTGGCCGAACAGCTCGTCCACGGCGATGCCCAGCCGCTGCTGCGCCAGGCCCACCACGACGACGAAGTGGCGGTTGACCTCGCGCTCCGGCAGGTGGAACAGCCTCCCGAGCCGCAGGAAGGGCAGCGTCTGTCCGCGCAGGTCCAACACCTCGCGGCGCTCCACCGTGCGGATGTCGTGCGGCTGCACGGCCAATATCTCCAGCACGCTGTTGAGCGGCACCGCGTAGGTGCGGCCGCTCACGCCCACCACCAGCGCGCGCACGATGGCCAGCGTCACCGGCAGCGTCAGGTGGAAGGCCGTGCCCTTTCCGCGCTCGCTCCACACGTCGATGATGCCGGAGAGGTTGCCCAGGTTGTTCTTCACCACGTCCAGGCCCACGCCCCGGCCGGACAGCGCGCTGACGCTGGAGCGCGTGGAGAAGCCCGGCAGGAAGATGAGGTTGAGCAGCTCGCGCCGCGTCATCTCGCTCACCTGCGAAGGCGTGACGAGCCCGCGAGACAGCGCCACCTCGCGCACCCGCGCCTCGTCGATGCCGGAGCCGTCGTCGCTCACGCTGATGAGGACGTGGTTGCCCTTCTGCTCGGCCCGCAGGCGCACCACCGCGCGCCGAGGCTTGCCCGCCGACAGCCGCGCCTCCGGCCCCTCCGCGCCATGGTCGATGGCGTTGCGGATGAGGTGCATCAGCGGGTCGCTCAGCTCCTCGACGATGAGCTTGTCCAGCTCCACCTCGCCGCCGGTGCTGACGAAGTCGATCTCCTTGCCCGCCTCGCGAGCGATGCGCCGCACCAGCCGCGCCAGCTTGTCGAACACCTGGCCCACCGGGACCATGCGCGCTTCGAGCAGCCCCTCCTGCAGGGCCTCCAGCTTGCGCTCCAGCTGCCGCGTCTCCCGCGACAGCTCCTGGCCGAACAGCTTGGACAGCGCCACCGTCCCGTCCTGCCGGGACGCCTCCGCGAGCCGCTGGAGGTTCGCCTTGATGAGCAGCAGCTCGCCCACCATGTTGATGAGCCCGTCCAGCCGCCCGATGTCCACGCGCACCGTCTGCGTGAGCGAGCGCAGCGACGTCTCCTCCGGCCGGGGACGCCCCGCGGGCAGCGGCGCCGACGCGGCGGACTGGAGCCCGAGCGTCGTGGACGACGGGCCTGCCACCGTCCTCATGCGCGGGGGGCCTGCACTCCCGGACGTGGGCAGGGCCACGAGCCCGGGAGTTCCATGGGACGTCGTCTCGGAGGGCACGTCCCGCGTGGTGGCGCCGGTGTCCGCCGAAAGCAGCGGCTGGAGCGGTCCCGCTTCCAGGGCCAGCGGCCGGGCGCGCGTCCCCTTCTTCTTGCCGCCGCGCTTCGTGCGGGGCGCCACGGCGTCAGCAGGCGGGAGGACCGGGGCCACGTCCGCCCCGGAAGGAGGCCGCACGACCAGCGGCGCCAGCTCCGCGGGTGTGCCCTGGAGCCCCGCCTCCAGCGCCTGCGCATCCACCTTCGCGCCGAAGATGAGGTCGAACGCGATGCCGGTGGCGCCGCCGGGCCGCGACGAAGGCAGCGTGCTGATGACCTCGCCCAGGGGCTTGAGGCGCGCGTTCAGGTCCGCGAGGCCCTGGTCGAAGTCAGTGAGGTCGAACGCGGCGCGCACCCGCCACAGCGCCACCCCGCGCCGCACGTTCTCGCGCAGCCGGTGTTCCTCGTACTCGGTGAAGACGGCGCGCACCTGCGCGTCCAGCTCCAGCCGCTCCAGCGGATCCTCCTCCACGGGCGGCGCGGGCGAGCCCATCCGCGCCAGCCGCTCCTCCATGGCGCGCGTGCGACGGGTGAGGTCGTCGCCCTCCTCGCCCCGCGACGTCTCCCCCAGCAGCGACTGGAAGGTGTCCAGCGCGTCCACCAGCGCGTCCAGCACCTGGTCGTCCAGCGTCAGCCGTCCCAGCCGGAGCCGGTCCAGCAGGTCCTCCGCGGCGTGCGCGAGCTGGGTGATGCGCTCCTGGCCGAAGAGGCCCGACAGCCCCTTGAGCGAGTGGGCCGCGCGGAAGATGCCGTTGATGCGCTCCGGATCCGCCTCCTGGTCGCGGGCCTCGTCCAGCGCGAGCAGGTCGCGGCCCAGCGCATCGAGGATCTCCGTGGCCTCGGCGACGAACTCCGCCAGCGCCTTGCCCCCGTGCTGCGTCGTCACAGCGGCTTCAGGAAGCGCCGCAGGAGCGCCTCCAAATCCTCCGGCAGGAACGGCTTGACCAGGTAGCCCGCCGCGCCCAGCGCCATCCCCCGCGAGCGGTCCTGCTCACGCCCCTCGGTGGTGACGATGATGAGCGGCACGTCCCGGTAGTTGGGGTTCTTCTTGACGAAGTTGATGAGCTCCAGCCCGTTGATGTCGGGCATGTTGATGTCGGTGATGATGAGGTCGAACCGCTGGCGGGGCAGCAGCTTCAGCGCCTCGAAGCCGCTGGCGGTGGTGACGGCCTCGACGCCGTCCACGGCCTCCACGGTCGCGGCGATGTGCTCGCGCGACACCTTGGAGTCCTCGACAATCAGCACCTTGAACTTCATCGCGCGCACGCCTCGGAAGACGGGATGCTAGCAGAACACCCGCCCCCGCGCAGCGCGTTACCCCCTGCGGGATGACAGCGACCCGACAAGCCCCTTGTCCGCGAGCAGGGACACCCGTGCCCCCTTGAACGCGGGCAGGAACTGCCGCTGGTACGCCTCCGCCCGGGCCGCGTCACTCAAGCCCGGCCCTCCGGGGACCTCCAGGGCCACCGACTCCACCTTCGCCCGGCTCAGCACCTTCGCCGCGCCCGAGAGCGCCTCGCCCAGCGCGGCGGCGTCCAGGCGCTTTCGCGGCCCCAGCCCCACCACGAAGATGCGCGGCACGGACAGCTTCCCGTCGGACGGCAGCAGGAGCCAGTCGTCCTTCACCCCGGTGAAGAAGCCGCCCAGCAGGACGCGGGACAGGGCGCCGCACAGCCGCCAGTCCACGTAGCCCGCGGAGGAAGGCAGGGGCCGGTCGTCCTCGGCCACGAAGAGGCACAGGGCGTCCACCCCGGCCAACGCGTCCAGGCCCTCCAGGCCCACCTCCAGGGTGCTCGTCTGGCTCACGGCTTCCCGAGCGCCACCGCGACGCGGTCCAGGAGGCCGTTGACGAACGCGCTCGACTCCTCCGTCCCGAAGTTCTTCCCCAGCTCCACCGCCTCGTTGATGGTCACCTTGCGGGGGATGTCCGGGCGGTACTTCAACTCGAAGATGCCCAGGCGCAGCACGTTCCGGTCGATGCGGGACATGCGGTCCAGGCGCCAGTTGTGGCTGTGGCGCTCGATGAGGGCGTCAATCTCCTCACGGTGGGCTTGCACGCCGTCCACCAGCTCCTTGGCGAACTTCACCGCGTCCGGCTCCGGCTTGCCGTCCTCCGCCGAGGCGGCCCACGCCGAGTCGAGGGCCTCCCGGGCGGCGCCCTGGGCCATCTCCAGCTGGTAGAGCGCCTGCAGCGCCCGCTCCCGTGCCGTTCTGCGCGCGCCCATGCGGTCAGCCCTTCCGTTCCGCGGCGGTCATGCGCGCGTAGAGGTTGACCATCTCGATGCAGGCCACCGCGGCCTCCGCGCCCTTGTTGCCCGCCTTCACGCCCGCACGGTCGATGGCCTGCTCCACGGTATCGCACGTGAGCACGCCGAACGTCACCGCCGCCGGCTTCGGACCCGACGCCGCACTGAACGCCACCGAACCAATGCCCTTGGCGCACTCGCCCGCCACGTAGTCGAAGTGGGGGGTGCCGCCGCGAATCACCGCGCCCAGGATGACGAGGCCCGCGTACTGCCCGCCCTCCGCCACGCGCCGCGTGAGGCCGGGCAGCTCATACGTGCCGGGGCAGCGGTACACGTCGATGGCGTCGTCCTTCACGCCATGGCGGACCAGCGTGTCCACGGCGCCCTTCAGCAGCTCCTCCGTGATGAAGCTGTTGAACCGGGAGACGCAGATGGCGAACCGGCCCTGGGGGGGGAGGAAATCCCCTTCGAAATAGCGAGGCATGGCGCGCTCCTTACACCACCCCGCCCCCCGGCGTCTGCACGGGGTTTGCC
>NZ_RAWA01000563.1 GCF_003611675.1 Corallococcus sp. CA053C | reverse complement strand
TCCTCGACGCGCGCACCAGCGACGACGTGTACGCCGACGCCCTCCGGCTGGCGAAGGTCTACCTGCCGCAGTGGGCGGGCTTCTGGCCCGCGGGGTCCCCGCAGTACTTCGCCACCGACGATCCCGGGCTCGTCGTCCTCAAGCTGCTGGCCCAGCTCCACTCGACGCTCGGCACGCAGCTCAACCGGGCGCCGGACAAGCACTTCCTCACGTTCCTCGACTTCTTCGGCGTGGAGCTGCGAGGCCCCCAGGCCGCGCGCGTCCCGCTGACGTTCACGCTCGCCGATGGCAGCGGTCCGGTGGAGATCCCCCCCAACACCCAGGTGGCCTCCGAAGCCGACGCCAACCTCCTCTTCGAAACCACCCGCCCCCTGGTGGCGCTGCCCGCGCGGCTGGTGGCGGGCTACATGCTGGCCCCGGCGGCGGACACGTATTCGGAAGTCACCTCGCTCGTGGGCTCGCCCGACACCGGCGCCCCGGTGGCCACGCCGCTCGCGCACGTGCTGTCGCTGGGCAGCGCGACGCTGTTCCAGCAGTCCACCCCCGTGGAGGAGCTGAGCATCACGCTTCAAGGCGTGAACCTCTTCCAGGCGGACTTCGCGCGGTGGACGGACGGCGCCGGCACCCCGCTGCGCCCGCGGTTC
This sequence comes from Corallococcus sp. CA053C, assembly GCF_003611675.1. Taxonomy (GTDB): domain Bacteria; phylum Myxococcota; class Myxococcia; order Myxococcales; family Myxococcaceae; genus Corallococcus. The sequence continues at coordinate 4,343 of NZ_RAWA01000563.1, read as the reverse complement.
AGCCCCGAGCGCTACGACACGCTGACCGCGTCCTTCACCAGCTTCTCACAGACGACCGCGTCGCAGGTGGGGGGCCAGACGTCCTTCTGGATCTCCGTGAGGCCCTCCGAGGACGTGCGCATCCGGAGCGCCGACGCGGAGATCCTTCCGCAGATCAGCAACATCTCCGCCACCGTGCGCTCGCCCCGCCTCCAGGCGGAGGCCACGTACACCAACGGCACCGCCGTGGACCTCACCAAGGGCGGCTATCCCTTCGGACAGATGCCGGCCGTGGAGGATGCCTTCTACATCGCGTCGACGGACGTGTTCTCGCGCGTGGGCGCGGCCATCTCCCTGGACTTCGAGGCGACCTCCATCTCGCCGCCCACGCCCGTCCGGCTCGCCTGGGAGTCCTGGGACGACGGCTGGCAGCCGCTCGACGTGCTCGACGGCACCGACGCGCTCACGCACTCGGGACGCGTGAGCTTCACCTGCCCTCCCATGTCCCTGGCCACGATCAACGGCCGCACGAGCCGCTGGATGCGCGCGCGCATCGCGTCGGGCGGCTACGGCCTGCCCGGTGGCATCGTGGTGGTGAAGTCCGCGCAGTACGTCGTCGACGATCTCATCGGTCCCTACGTGACGGACAAGGGCGAGGTCCTGGACATCCTCCAGGAGCACGACCTCAACTTCGGCTACGAGTACCAGCCGCCCAGCTACGTCCCGCCGTACGTCGCGTCCCTCCGGTTGCGCTACGAACTCACCGAGCGCCCCGAGCTGGCCCTCACGCGCAACGGGTTCACCGATGCGCCGCTGGAGCTGCTGCCGTACCAGCCCGTCCCCGAACAGGAGTCGGCCTGGTATCTGGGCTTCGCGCCGGAGGACTTCCTCTTGCACGCGCGCGGCCGGACCCTGTCGCTGCTCGTGCTGCTGCCCACCACGCGCAGCGGCACCGACGTTCCCCCGGCCGCGTCCGCGGCGGCACCGACGTGGTCCGCCTTCGACGGGAGCACGTGGCGCGCGCTCAAGGTCCAGGACGGCACCAACGTCTTCACCACCACGGGCATCGTGAAGCTGGAGATCCCCTCGTGGATGACGAGCAGCTCCGCCTTCGGGCAGGTGCTGGCGTGGCTGCGGCTGTCCGCTCCCGAGGACGACCCCACGCGGCTGCCGCCGCTCCAGGGCATCGTGCCGAACCCGGTGGACGCGGTGAACGGCGTGCTCTGGACCAACGAGGTCCTCGGCTCAGGCACGGGAGGACCGGGCGTCACGCTGGAGTTCCCCCGCAAGCCGGTGCTGGAGGGACAGACGGTGCAGGTGTTCGAGCAGACGCCCATCGCCCCCCAAACGGTGCCCGGCGGCCAGCCGCTCGCCGCCGTCGCGGGGCCTCAGACGTGGGTGACCTGGACCGAGGTGTCCAGCTTCTCCTTCTCCAGCGCCACGGACCGTCACTACCTGCTCGACCACGCCAGCGGGATGCTGACGTTCGGTGACGGCGTGCGAGGCATGGCCCCGCCCCCGGGAGAGAACAACATCCAGGCCAGCCAGTACCGCAGCGGCGGGGGCCTGGGTGGCAACCAGCCCGCGCTCACGCTGACCCAGCTCCAGCGCGCGCGGCCGGAGATCGACTCCGTCACGAACGTCCTGCCGTCCCGGGGCGGCACCGGCGCGGACACCCTGGACGCGCTGCGGACGCTCGGCCCCAGACGGTTGAAGGCGCGCGACCGGGCTGTCAGCGCCGGGGACTTCGCCACCCTGGCCCTCACGTCCTCCCAGCGCGTCGCCCGGGCCACGGCCTACGCGGAGCTGGACGGACGGATGTTCGTCGCGGTCGTCCCGCGTGAGCCCGCGGACCTCCAGCCCACCGTCAGCTCGGACCTGGTGGAAGAGGTGGGCGAGTACCTGCGCGCCCGCGCCCCCTTCGTCGTGGCGGACACGCTGGACGTCGTCGGGCCGGAGTACGTCCCCATCGACGTCTTCGTCCGCGCCGTGCTGGAGCCCGGGGAGCAGGAGGCCCTCATCCGGGAGCGGATGACGGCCCTGCTGGCGCTCTTCTTCGCCCCGCTCGGCGGCCCCGGCCACGAGGCGGGCTGGGACTTCGGGGCGACGGTCCACGCGGCGGACGTGGCGCAGGCGCTGGAAGCCGTGCCGGGGGTCATGGTCATCGACGGGGTCACCCTCGCCGGTGGCCTTGCGTCCCTGCCGCTCGTGCGAGCCTGGCTCCCGACCGTCGGCACCGTGACCCTGGAGGTGGACCATGGCGGATGAACTGCGCCTGCCGGACCTCGCGCCGGAGGGGTACGCGGAGATCTTCGAGGCGTTGCGCAACGCCATCCCCACCTTCAGCTCCAACTGGACGGACTACAACGCCTCCGATCCAGGCATCACCCTGCTCCAGCTCCTGGCCTGGGTGGGCGAGGCCACGGCGTACCGGGTCGACCGGGTTCCAGACGCGTCGTTCCACAACTTCCTCCTCATGGCCGCCGGCGTGCCCGAACAGGGCGTCGAACAGGCGCTGCTGACGGCACAGCGCGACATCGTGAAGCGCGGGCTGGTGACCATCACGCTCGGTGGCCAGCCCGTCCTGATGGACCCCGCGTACGTGGAGCTGCTGCGCTACCTGGTGTCCATCCTCGGGCAGGACGTGGACGCGGCTCAGATGCACGCGGTGGCGCAGCGCTACTGGTCCAGCCCCTACCGCGCGGTGACCCGCGAGGACTTCGAGGCCCTGTCGCTCCAGTGCTCCGCGAGCGTTCCCGACACCGCGCCGTTCGACAAGGTGATGCGCGCGTTCGTCCACCACCAGGAGGCGGGCGTGCGGGTGACGATCGTCTCCGGCTACGTCCCGCTGTACTCGCTCAAGTTCGCGAAGAGCTACACCACGACCACGCCCGCGGAGCCTGACCCGGCGATGTACGGGACGCTGACCGTGAGCGCGACGCCCCCCAGCTTCTCGTCGCTCAACGGGTACGACAAGCTGGTGTACGCGGTGGGTGCGTTCCTGGCCCCGCGCCAGCTCATCGGCACGGCCGTCTCCGTGGAGGCGGCGCGCTTCACCCCGCTGGTGGCGTCCGTGGATCTCGTCGTCGCGCGCGGCTACGACGGGGAGACGGTGCTGCGGGCGGCGGCGGCGAGCCTCATCGCGCTGACGGATCCGCTCAAGGGAGGAAGCGACGGCGACGGCTGGACCTACGGGCAGCCGCTCCTGGAGCACGACCTGCTCGCCGCGCTCGGGGGACTCCCGGGCATCGACCCGAGCTTCCCCCTGGTCGCCCAGGTGGACGCGCTCAACGGCACGCGCGTGGGGGATGCGGCGGTCGGAGTGACGACGGTGGTCGAGTCCCCGCCATACGATGCCGGCTTCCCCTGGTTCGTGTCCCTGACGCTCCGGGCCCTCTACAGCACGTGGACGATCCAGGTGGGCGTGCATGGTCGCGTCGCCATGGACACACGGATTCCGTTCGAGGAGGACGCATGAGCGGGGATCCGAACAGCTACCTGCGGTTCCTCCCCGCGCTCTTCGCGCTCCGGGGGCCCGGGGACTCGCCGTCGTTCCTGGAGCAGTACCTGCACATCCCCGAGAGCATCCTCGGGTCGCGCGACGGAGCGTCAGCGAACGTGCAGCGGGGCATGGCGGCGGTGCTCGACGTGCTTCCGTCGCTGCTCTACCCCCGCCTGTCCTTCCTGTTCCCGGGTTCGAGCGCGCTCGTCCCGCCCATCGAGGTCACCACCGCCAATGGCGACCCCAACGACGTGGCCACCGCGCGCAACCTGCGGGCGCTGAATGGCCTGCTCGGCATCGTGCCCATCGACAGCACCTTGTCGAAGGACACGGGCCCGTGGCGGACCGCGGTGCTGGCCTGGCTCACCGACTACCTGGACTGGCTCGGGGGATGGCTCGACTTCACGGGCAACCCGGACTGGAGCGTGGACCGGCGGCGCGCCGTGCTCATCGGCCTGATGCCCCTGTACCGCAAGCGCGGGACTCGCGACGGGCTGGAGGGGCTCTTGCGCCTGCTCGTCGCGCCGGACATCCGGGTCATCGACCTGGTCTCCGCCACGCCGCTGCTGCTGGGCGAGAACTCGACGCTGGCCGAGTTCTACAGCGACGGCGACGGCGTGCTGGACGGCACGCGGCCCTTCAGCTTCGCGGTGGAGATTCCACTGCCCACGTATGACTTCGACACGGCCCCGGTGCAGGCGCTCGTCGCCAGCGTGCGGAAGCTCGTCGACGACGAGAAGCCCCTGCACACGCGCTACGTGGTGCGCCTGCGGACCCTTACCTTCACCGTCGGACTGAATTCGACCGTGGGGACCGATACCCTCATCCCGATCCCGGAGAATGCCCGTGGCCTCCCCCGCCC
>NZ_RAWA01000562.1 GCF_003611675.1 Corallococcus sp. CA053C | reverse complement strand
GCCGGGGGACCGTGGTGGATACGGGTCGACGGGGAGGTTGCGCAAGGCGGTCTCCCGGTCGTCCGCGCGCAACGACGAGTCGGAGGAGGAGCGTGCCCCTGGCGCGCCGCCCCCTCCGCCGCCTCCGCCATCTCCCAGCCCGTCCGCTGCCAGGCCGCAGCTGGAGATGAAGCGGCGGGAGACCATCCAGATCATCAAGGGCAACGGTGAAGACGCGAAACCGACGGAGCCGCTGCGCTCGAACTTCGCGGAGACGGCGTTCTGGATTCCGCAGCTCCTCACCGGGCCGGACGGCGCGGCGGTGCTGGAGTTCACCGTGCCGGATTCGGTGACGGCGTGGAGTCTCTGGGCGCATGCGCTCACGCGCGACCTGAAGGGCGGCTCGGTGCAGCGCACCACCCGCAGCGTGAAGGAGCTGATGGTGCGGCCGTACCTGCCGCGCTTCCTGCGCGAGGGCGACCGCGCGGAGCTGGAGGTCGTGGTCAACAACGCGAGCACGAAGCCCCAGCAGGGCCAGCTCACCTTCGACATCGTGGATCCGGACACGCAGAAGAGCCTGCTGTCGGAGTTCGGCGTGAAGACGGCCGTGCAGGCCTTCACGGTGGCGCCGGGGAAGGGGACGCACCTGCGCTTCCCCGTCACCACGCCCGCGCGCGTGGGGCCGGTGGCCTTCCGTGTCGTCGCGAAGACGGACAGCTTCAGCGACGGAGAGCTGCGGCCGCTGCCAGTGCTCCCCGGGCGCATGCACCTGGCGCAGTCGCGCTTCGTGACGCTGCGCAACCAGGACCGCAAGACGCTGACGTTCGACGACCTGAAGCGCTCGGACGACCCCACGCGGGTGAACGAGCAGCTCGTCGTCACGGTGGACGCGCAGCTGTTCTACTCGGTGCTCCAGGCGCTGCCGTACCTGGTGAACTACCCCTATGAGTGCACGGAGCAGACCCTCAACCGCTTCGTGTCCTCCGGCATCGTCTCCAGCCTCTATGACAAGCACCCGGCCGTGGCGAAGATGGCGAAGGAGCTGAGCCAGCGGCCCACGCGCTTCGAGACGTGGGACGCGGTGGATCCGAACCGGAAGATGACGCTGGAGGAGACGCCCTGGTTCACCGACGCGAAGGGCGGCCCTGAGTCACCGGACGACCTGGTGCGCGTGCTGGATCCGAAGGTCGCGCAGGCGGAGCGCATGGCGTCGCTCGCGAAGCTGAAGAAGGCTCAGACGGCCAGCGGCGGCTTCCCGTGGTGGCCGGGGGGCCCCGCGTCGCCGTACATGACCGTCTACATCCTCCACGGCCTGTCGCGCGCGATGGAGCACGGCGTGGAGGTGCCGCCGGAGATGACGCAGCGGGCGTGGACGTACCTGGGCAAGCAGTTCAGGGACGACTATGCGAACAAGCTGATGAAGAAGGACCTGGGGTGGGAGTTCCTCACGTTCCTCAACTTCGTGGCGTCCTCGTATCCCGACGCGCGCTACACGGGCGATGCGCTCACGGCGGCCGACCGGCAGCGCATGCTCGACTTCTCCTTCAAGCACTGGAAGGAGCACTCGCCGTTCCTCAAGGGCTACCTGGCGCTCACGCTGCACCGCTCGAAGCGGACGAAGGACGCGCTGAAGGTCTGGGACAGCGTGATGGACTCCGCGAAGACGACGGAGGACCAGGGCACCTTCTGGGCGCCCGAGGACCGCAGCTGGCTCTGGTACAACGACACCACGGAGTCGCACGCCTTCGCGCTGCGCACGCTGTCGGAGCTGCGCCCCCAGGATTCGCGCCGCGAGGGGCTGGTGCAGTGGCTGCTCCTGGACAAGAAGCTGGGCCACTGGAAGTCCACGCGCGCCACGGCGGAGGCGCTCTACGCGCTGGTGAACTACCTGGAGGCCGAAGGCGCCCTGGGCGTGCGCGAGGAGCTGAAGGTCACGGTGGGCCCGAAGGTCGTCCCCATGGTCTTCTCGCCGGAGGTGTACACGGGGAAGAAGAACCAGGTGGTGCTCACCGGGCCGGAGGTGAAGGCCGACACGGCGACCACGGTGGTGGAGAAGACGACGCCGGGCTTCGCCTTCGCCTCCGCGACGTGGCACTTCTCCACGGAGCAGCTGCCCAAGGAGGAGCGCGGAGACTTCTTCAACGTCTCGCGCCGCTACTTCCTGCGCTTGCGCGAAGGCAACCAGACGCTGCTGCGTCCCCTCGCGGAGGGCGCGCCGCTCCACCCGGGTGACGAGGTGGAGGTGCAGCTGTCGCTGCGCACGAAGCACGCCGCGGAGTACGTGCACCTGCGAGACCCGCGCGCCGCGGGCCTGGAGCCGGAGAATGCGGTCTCCCGCCACAAGTGGGACCTGGGCATCGTCTGGTACGAGGAGACGCGCGACTCGGGGACGAACTTCTTCTTCGAGGCGCTCCCGGTGGGCGAGTACACGTTCAAGTACCGGCTGCGCGCCAACCTCGCGGGCACCTTCCGCGTGGGGCCCGCGACGGTGCAGTCCATGTACGCGCCGGAGTTCACCGCGTACTCCACGGGCGCGGTGCTCACCGTGGGCAAGCCGCAGTAGCGCGCGGGTGGGGCAGGGGGCCGGCGTTCCTTCGGGGCGTCGGCCCGCGTCCCGCTACTCCGCGCAGGTGGCGGCTTCGTCGGTCGGGTGCAGCGTGGCGATGCCGTACGTGCCGTTGCGCGTGCCGCACCAGATGCGCCAGTTGCCGCCCCCGATGTCCGGCGCCGAGTACACGCCGCCTTCCTTCTTCGCCCCACCCCGGGCGCAGCAGCGGGCGAACGCGCGCGTCCCGATGGCGGCGATGGAGACCGCGTCCTGCGTCTTCGAGAAGCCTCCCAGCCGCTTCACGCCACAGGACCAGGGCGACACCCCCTGGAAGCGGATCAGGTACTGCTCGCCGCGCAGCGCTTCCGTGCCCTTGCCGGGGCCCTGGTAGCAGACCTTTCCCTCGGCCTCGAGCTGCGCGTAGCGCGGCAGGAAGTGGAGCCCGCCAATGGGGCCCCGCTGCCAGTCATCCCCGCAGAAGACGTGGGTGAAGGCGTTGCGCGGGCCGGTGCTCACCCAGAGGCTCGTGAGCCATTCGAGGTTCGCTTGCCGGGAGCCCGCCCCGGGCCGTCCCGCCGCGGACAGCGCGCGCTGCACCCGGGCGTCGTCGTAGTGCTTCGCGAAGAAGCGCTGCACGTCTCCGGCGCTCACGCTCGCATCGGGGCGCGCGGGGCACAGGTCCAGCACCTCGCGGTCCAGCGCGGACAGCGCCGGGGCCTTGGGGAAGAGGGGAGCGTTCTCGCAGGTGCTCGCGCAGGCCGGTGCGTCGCCCTTCGCGGAGGCAGGAGCGGGCGCGGCGGCGCGACCGGCGGGCGACTGGACCACGACGGTGTTCGCGTCTTCGTCGTCGGTGGAGACCAGCGCAGGCCCTCCGCCCCGGGCCGCCTGTTGCTGGCGCGTGTTCTCGTGGTCCGCCTCGACGAGGGCCGACGTGCCGGGCGCGCGCGCGATGGCCTCCGTGGGGGTGCCTTCGCAGAGCACCCAGCCCTCCGTCCTGGGACCCTGCAACTTGCACCACGCGCGAGCCGGTCCGCCCTTCTTCACGAGCGGATAGGTGACCCCCGGCTCCACGGCGAAGACGACCTTGGAGGACTCGGGCTGCTCCACCGCGTCCACGCGTTCGTCGGAGACGAAGACACCGCCTCCGGCCCAGACGGAAGGGGCCACGGAGAGGGCCAGGAAGAAGCAGGCGAGCGACCTGGAAAGGCGCATGGTGCGCGGGACTCTAACAGGACCGCCCGGAGGCCGCAGTTCGCCGGTTGCGTACAGCGGCACTCGGAGAATAAGGACGCCCGATATGAAACCGATGAATTTCCGCGGTCGCTGGGTGCTCATTACCGGCGCGTCGTCCGGCCTGGGGCTGGAGATGGCCCGGCTGCTCGCGAAGGAGCACGGCGCCCACATCATCGCCGTCGCGCGCCGTGAGGACCGGCTGCTCGCGCTCAAGGCGGAGTTGGAGGGCGCATACGGGGTGCAGGTGCTGCCCCTCGCCGCGGACCTCACCCGGCCCGGCGAGGCCGAGCGCATTCACGCCTCCGCGGTGGAGGGGCGCGCCGTCGACGGCGTCATCCTCAACGCGGGCGTCACCTTCTACGGACGGGTGCTGGAGCAGCCGGCCGAGTCGCTCGACACGATGCTCGCCACCAACGTCACCAGCGTGGTGCAACTGTCGCAACGCTTCGCCGCGGACTTCGTGCAGCGCGGGGAGGGGGCGTTGATGCTCGTCGCCAGCATGGCGGGCTTTTCACCGCTGCCATACCAGGCGACGTACGCGGCGACGAAGTCGTTCGTGATCAGCTTCGGGCGCGGATTGGCCCACGAGCTGCGCAAGACGGGCGTCTCCGTCACCGTCTTCGCGCCGGGCGGCATCGCCACGGAGATGCTGTCGCTGTCGGGGTTGGACCGGAAGTTCAAGGCGGGCGACCTGGGCATCATGCCCGCGGATACCTGTGCGCGCATCGCCGTGGAGGCGTTCGTGCGCCGCCGCGAGCTGGCCGTGCCCGGCCTCCTCAACCGCTTCCTCGCCACGATGATGAAGCTGCTGCCCCATGCGTTCATCGTCCAGCGCTCGGCCGCGCTGTACGAGGGCGGCCTCGTGAAGGAAACGCCCAAGCCCTGAGCCCTCCTGGCCGCGCAGCCCCGTGACGCCGCGTGGCCCGCGAAGCAACACCGCGTAGCCCCGGAGGCCACGGCCCTGGCTCCGGTTCTTGGTGGCCGCACCGACGTCGTCGGCTCACGTCCAGACGGCATCCGTTGTGCAATCGCGTAGCAGGTGGGACCGGGCTGCTGGAGTGCACCGGTTCCAGATCGAGGTGTCTCCCCATGCGGTGTGCGTCGTTGCTTGTTCTCCTCCTGCTCGTTCATCTGCCCCGCACCACGTGGGGCGCGCAATCCACCCCCGGCACCACGACCCGTCCCGCGACGAAGAAGGCGCGGAAGGCCGCGGCGAAGAAGCAGACCC
>NZ_RAWA01000561.1 GCF_003611675.1 Corallococcus sp. CA053C | reverse complement strand
GGAGGGCGGCCAGCAGCAGGGGCTTCATGGAGGCTCCAGGGAGACGTGACGGGACGTGGCTATCGCGCGCGCGGGGTGGACTCAAGCCGCGCGCGGTCGCAAGCCCTCCCGCCGGACAGAGCGCACCGCCGGGGACGTGGCCTAGACTGCGCGCCCTTCCCTGGGAGACCCCATGGCCCGCGCGGCTCGCTTCCCCCACCTGTTGCTGCTCCTCCCCCTCCTCGCGCTGGCAGGCCCGGTGGCCTGTGGCGATGATCCGGACACGACGCCCGACAGCGGCACGCAGGGCGTGGACGCGGGCACCGGGGACTCAGGCACCGGGGACGCGGGCACCGGGGACTCGGGCACGGGCACGGAGGACGCGGGCACGGACGGCGGCGTGGCGTGCACCCCGAGCGGCTGGGACGCGGGGACGGCGGACACGGGCGTCATCACCGACACGTCGCTGGACATCCTGGTGCGGCTGCGCGCCATCCCCGGGCTCAGCGTGCAGGAGAACCCCAACGGGGCGAGGGTTCCGGCGGGCTACCGCTTCTTCATCATGACGTTCAACCAGCCTTCGGACCACGCGCATCCGGAGTGCCAGCGCTTCGAGCAGCGCGTGACGCTGCTGCACGCGGCGGACACGAAGCCCCTGGTGCTCTCCACGGGCGGCTACAACGTCTCCGTCGCTCCCAGTCGTTCGGAGCTCACGCAGCTGCTCTCCGCGAACCAGCTGTCGGTGGAGCACCGCTTCTTCCCGCCCAGCATCCCGTCTCCGGCGGACTGGAGCCACCTCACCGTCCGCCAGTCCGCGGATGACTTCCACCGCCTCACCCAGGCGCTCAAGCTGCTCTACACCGGCAAGTGGGTGTCCACGGGCGCCAGCAAGGGCGGCGAGACGGTGGTGTTCTTCCGCCGCTACTACCCGGACGACGTGGACGCCACCGTGGCGTACGTGGCGCCCATCGCGCGCCGCGACGACGACCGCTTCCCGGCCTTCCAGGCGGTGGTCGGCGGCGACGCGCAGGCGGCCTGCCGCGAGCGGCTGTGGGCCTTCCAGCGCGAGGTGCTCACGCGCCGGGAGAAGATGCTGGAGCGGTACCGCACCTACGCCGCGGAGCAGCAGCTGACGTTCACGCGGCTCGGCTTCGAGCGGGCGCTGGAGCACGCGGTCATCGAGACCTACTTCGCCTTCTGGCAGTACGACGTCCCGTCGCGCTGCTCCACGAACATCCCCGACCCCACCGCCACGGATGAAGCGCTCTTCGCCGCGATGGACTACGAGGTGGGGTTGGACAGCTTCTCCGACAAGGGCATCGCGGGCTACGACGCCTACTACTACCAGGCGGCACTGGAGCTGGGCTGGCCCCAGCCGTACGAGGCGCACCTGGGCGCGCTCATCCAGCACCCGGGCACCGACACCGGCGACGTGTACTCGCCGCCCGGCATCCCGTTCGTCTTCCGGCCGGAGGCCATGCCGGACATCCAGGACTGGGTCTCCGTCCACGGCGAGCGCCTGATGTTCATCTACGGCAGTCTGGATCCGTGGACGTCGGCGGCCTACGTCCTGGGCAACGCGCAGGACTCGTTCTTCTACACGGTGGAGGGCGGCAACCACGGCTCCCGCATCAGCCAGCTCCCCGCGGAAGCGCAGGCCGCGGCGAAGGCGAACCTCAACCGCTGGATGGGCATCGCCCCGCTGAAGCGCGCGCCCAAGGTGTCACTCGCGGAGGAGCCGCCCACCTTCGCGCCGCACCTGCCGCCGCGGCTGCGCTCGGGCCTCCACCGCTGAGCAGGCACTGAGAGGCGTTTCGTTCAGCGGCCCAGGGCGTACGGGCCGCCCTTCTCCACGGCGCGCTGGTACGCGGGGCGCGCGTGCAGGCGGTCGAGGTAAGCCGTCAGGTGCGGGTACTCGCCGAGCAGCCGGAACGCTCGCGCCGACTCCAGGACGAAGCTGTTCTGGATGTCCGCGCCCGTCAGCGTGGAGCCCACGAGGAACTCGCGGCCCTGGAGCGCGCCCTCCAGGTAGCCCAGGTGGTTCTTCAGCTCGGAGTCGATGCGGGGCCGCAGCGGCGCTCCGGCCTCGCCCAGCCGCTGCACGTAGAGCAGCTGCATGATGGGGAGCATCGCGGAGCCCTCCGCGAAGTGGAGCCAGTGCGTGTACGCGTCCTGGTCCTCGGGCGCGGGCGCGAGGCGTCCCTTCCCGTGGCGGCGGATGAGCGTCTCCACGATGGCCCCGGACTCGGCCAGCACGCGGCCGTCGTCCTCCACCACCGGCGACTTGCCCAGCGGGTGCACGGCCTTGAGCTCCGGAGGGGCCAGCCGCGTCTTCGGGTCGCGCTGGTACCGGACGATTTCGTAGTCGAGCCCCAGCTCCTCCAGGAGCCAGAGGATGCGCTGGGAGCGCGATTCGTTGAGGTGGTGGACCTTCAGCATGGGACAGGCTTACCGCAAGGGGGGCGCGATGGGGACGCCCCCCTTGCGGCCACGACTAGAACGCCAGGCCGCTGGCGCGCTCGCCGGGCGAGCTGCTCAGGCTGGACACCGACGTGTGCAGCACGAAGCTGCCGCTGACGCTCGCGTCCGGGCTGCGGTTGGCGGACACGCCGTCCGTGCCCGCGAGCGACGACGCGAAGGTGGCCGTGTCCACGGCCGTGCCCGACGCGTTCTTCAGCGTGACGGTGTCACCGCTGTTGGACAGCCCCAGCGTGCCCGTGGACGCGGCCACCGCGCCCGGGGTGCCGGACGGGATGCCCGCCGCGCCACCGAACACCACCACCGCCTTGCCCGCCGCCACGGTCGTGCCGCTGGCGAAGGTGTGGCGCACGCTCGCGCTGTCCGACACGGACCAGCCGCTCAGGTCCACCGCCGCGGTGCCGGTGTTGACCAGCTCCACGAACTCGCCGTTCACGTCCGAGCCCGACTCGTTCAGCAGCACCTCGTTGATGAACACCTGGCCGGTGCCGCCACCACCGCCGGTGGTGATGGTGAAGGCGCCGTTGCTCAGGTCGTTGACGGCCGTGTTGCTCGCGTCGCTCACCCGCACCCAGACGCTGCTGCTGGCGCTGGCGGGCACCGTCCACGCCACGCTGCCGGAGGACGCGCCCGTGCTCGTCGTCACCGACGACCAGGTGGAGCCGTTCAGCGAGTACTCCACCTTCACGTTGGAGATGCCGGACGACGTCCAGGTGATGGTGTGCGCGGAGCCACCCACCCAGCTCTCACCGCCGTTGGGCGAAAGCACCGTCACCGAGCTGGAGGTCGAGCCATCCCCCGGGATGAGGAAGTCCTTGATGACGCCCATGTGCTGCATGCCGGAGGCGCCGCTGTCGCCCGACAGCGCGGGAGAGATGTCCGACAGGGGCGAGTACACGCGCGTGTCCGCCACCAGCCCGTTGGCGAAGGTGCTGGAGCCGATGACGACCGACGTCTGGTAGGCGCGCAGGTCGCTGTCCACCAGCACGTGGTCATACGGCGAGCTGCGGCCCGCGTTGGTGTTGGTGTTGCCATTGCGGTCCGCCGGGTACGGCGACGCCGTGGACACCACCTGGGAGAAGGTGCTGAGGCAGGCCTCGCTGCGGCTGCCGGTGTTGAAGTCGCCGCCAATGACCAGGAAGTCCCCGGCTGGCACGTTGGTGTTGATGAACTTCACCAGGTTGGTGGCCTCCGTGTTGCGGACGGAGGTGCTGGTCGTCAGCAGGTGCACGCTCACCGCCCACAGGTCCTTGGGCCCCGGGATGTCGATGCGCGCCCACGAGAAGTCGCGGTTGGTCACCTGCGTGTCGTCCCACTCACCGGCCGCGATGATGGGGTAGCGGCTGATGATGCCATTGGGGATCTGCGCCCCCGCCTCGCGGTAGTAGGAGAAGCCCGTGCCGAACGCGGTGTTGACGAAGGTGCGGATGTCCGCCGCGGAGTCCGTCAGGTAATTGAACTCCTGAATCATCACGACGTCGGCGTCGGTGCCCTGGAAGATGCGGATGCCGTGGCCCGGATCATAGTCCTGGCCGGTGCCGCTGCTCAGGTTGGCCGCCATCAGGCGCAGCCGCACGTTGGCCAGCCCATCCTCCCGCGTGGCCACCTCGGGCGAGGTCGCGTCAGGCTCCGCGGAGTCCACCGCTCCCCCGCACGCGGCCAGCGCCGCGCACACCAACGTGAAGGACCACGTTCGCCAGGAACCGGCAGGCCGCCGGAAGAGGTCGAGTTTCAGGCTCACGATGTTTCATCCTGCTCCCAGAAGAACCAGGAGCTGTAGGGGGATTGGGACGTCACGGCAGCGCCGCGCACGCAGTATTCCGCGTACACGGCGCCCTGCGCGTTTATCCGTCACAATCGTCGAAACGTTGCGTGAACCCAAGGTCAAGCACCCCGGGTCATATTTCACATTGTTACATGGCCGCGGTGGTGGACAGCGCGACGAAGGCGTAGCGGATGCCCTTGCCCAGGGTGACGAAGAAGACGAACGGCACGGGGCGCACGCCCACGAAGCCGCCGGCGATGACGAACGCGTCCCCCAGGATGGGCAGCCAGGACATGAGGAGCGCGGGGGCGCCCCAGGTGCGCAGGTTCGCCTCGATGCGCGCCATGCGGGGGCCTTCCTTGGCCCGGCGCCGCGCGAACCAGCGCCCCACGGGCCCGCCACCGCCGCGCGACACCCACTGGCCCAGGATGTAGAGCGTCACCGCGCCCAGCACGTTGCCCACGGTGGCCACGACGGTGGCCGTCACGGGAGGGGTGCCATTGTAGATGAGCGCGGCGAGCATCGCCTCGGAGGGCACCGGCACCACGGAGCCCGCGAGCATCGCGACGAAGAACATCCCGGGCAGGCCCCAGGTGGACAGTGTGGACGGCTCGGGCACGGGCATGGGAGGTCCGGCCATACACCCGCGCCGGGTGCTGCGTCTCGTGCCCCGTGACGCACCCTGCCCGCTGCCTTGCCCTCCACCTTGCCCCCGGATTGCCCTCGGGGGCCAGGGGCTGTCCGTCCCCGGGGGTGGACGTGTGGGACGGGTTGTAGG
>NZ_RAWA01000560.1 GCF_003611675.1 Corallococcus sp. CA053C | reverse complement strand
AGTGTGTATAAGAGACAGACGTTCCGGCATCAGCGGTGCCGCCGTCGGTGTCGATGGCGCCGGCGTCAGGCATGCCCGCATCCGCTGTCACCGTGCCGGCGTCAGAAGGGCCGGCATCAGAAGGGCCGGCATCAGAAGGGCCGGCGTCAATGCCACCGTCGTCACCCCCGTCCTCCTGCAACAGGCTCTCGCGAGACAACGGGGCCTGCTCGTCGGGTCGGGGGGATTCCGGTCCGCAAGCGGTGAGCAGGCAGAGGCCTGCCGTGAGCAACGAAAGGATGCGGGGCATGGGCGACCTCATGGACCTGCGCGAAGCTCTGGGGGTGCAGCCGGAGGAGGAGGAACCGCGGGCGCGGCGGGCGGTTTCGCGGGGGCGGCATCGTCCTCGGCCTTCCGAGGCTCCGCGGGCGCCGTGTCGGTGCGGATGCGGCCTTCGAGCAGCTCGATGTCGAGCGAGCCCGGGGCGGGCGTGTTGACGAACTGCTGCCAGGTGCCGTCCGGCGCCGTGAAGAGGAACGACACCGCCACGGGCGCTCCGTCGGGCAGCGGCACCTTCACGCGCTGGAGCGTGCCCGGGTAGATGAGCGCGGACAGCAGCACGTCCGCGTCGGGCTGGAACACGCGGGCGGACACCTCGCCATAGGACTCGACGGCGAACAGCTTCGGGTCCACCTTGCGCACGAGCATGTAGAGCGGCCGGCCCTGGTTGGTGCCCGCGGGAGCCTTGATGCTCAGGTGCAGCGTGCTCGGCGTACAGGCGACCAACAGCAGCGACAGCGCCGCCGGGAGGGACTTCAGGGAGCGCCTCATCGCGGCACCTCGCGGAACGGGGTCCAGGGCTCACCCTTCAAGCCGAAGCGCAGGTCCATCATCCCGTCGGTGCTCGCGCCGCCCTTCGCGCGCAGGCTCCACTGGCGATGCTTCTCCTCCGTGAGCCGCGAGGACTCCAGCAACCGGAAGCAGCTCCACGCCGAGCGCGACTTCTCCAGCGACGCGTACTGCACCGACTGATCCGCGGGCGCACGCACCTCCAGCATCAGCGACGCCGTCTGCTGGTCCCACCACGACAGCGGGAACTCCTGCCAGGTGGGGCTCTGGTTGTACGCGTGGAAGGTCGTCTTGCCGCACTTGAGCGCGCCCAGCGTGACGAAGCTCCCCGGCGTCGGCGCCGCGGGCAGCGGCAGCGGCATCACCTGCAGCATCAGGGGCCTCGGTTTGCCCTCCGCGTCCCACAGCGTGCGCCCCAACCGCGCCAGCCGCCCCAGCGTGGGCAGCATCTCTTCAGGCAACGTGAGCTGGCGGCTCTGGAGCACGCTCTTCTGCACCCACTCCGTGCCGCGCTCCTCGGCCACCGGCGACAGCACGCGCGTCACGAAGTCCCAGAACACGCCGTCCTGGCGGCGGAGCACCTCCAGGTCTCCCGGATCCACCTCCTGCGTGGCCTCCGGGCTGAACGGGTAGCGCGCCAACAGCGGCCGCAGCAGGCGGGTGGAGGCGTCCTTCCACTGCTGCTGAAGCGTCTGCTCAAGCTCCCGCTGTCCCAGGTCCCGCACCGCGAGGAACGGCTGGCGGAAGGGCTGCCGCAGTTCTCCGATGAGCCCCTGCTGATCCAGCCACGCATCCACCTTGCGCAGGTAGGACGTGTCGTCCTCCAGCATCATCGCGAACGCCAGCCGCCCCCGTGGCGTCAGCAGCTCCGCGAGCCGGGCCGCGCCTCCCGTCGTCGGTGGGCTCCCGGGCGTCGCGGCCACGGGCGTGCCGGCGGCGGGTGCCACCGCCGCGCCCGCGCGGGGCACGGCGTTGAGCTCGTCGGAGAGCTGGGCCACGAGCATCCGGTAGGGGTTCAGCGCCACGTAGTTGCCACTGTCATCCGGCTTCATCAGCTGGACGATGGGCTTGAAGGGCGCCACCGCGTTGCGCAGCGATTCGTAGTAGGGCCCGTCCAGCGGCTCCAGCGTCGCGCCCTGGGCCACGTCGCGCAGCATGTCCACCAGCTCCGACGAGGGCTGGGTGAGGCGCGCCAGCTCCTCCGACAGGAGCGCCGGCACCGGCGCCTGGAAGCGGTAGCCCGCCACACGCTGGAAGAGGCGGTTGCGGTACTGGAGCGCGAACTGGTTCACCTTGCGGCGCACGTGCTCCTGGCGCTGGGAGACCTCCTCCACCGGCAGCCCCGCGCCCTTGATGCGCTGGGTGAACTCGTCCACCAGCGGCCGCAGCCGGGTGTCGAACTCCAGCCGGTCGGCCGCGAGCCCCGCGGTGGCGCGTGCTCCGCCTTCCGGTGCCCCCACCAGCGTGCCGAAGGGCATGTGGCCCGTCTTCTCGTGGTAGCGCATCAGCGCCTGGTGCAGCAGCCGCGAGGCGTCCTTGGGCCGGAACTCGAAGGTGCTCTGCAGCACCGTCACCTGGAGCACCGCAGGGCCGTTGCCGGGCAGCCACAGCCCGTCGCGCACGAGCAGCTCCGCCATGCTCATCTTCTGCACCGCCTTGACGCCCAGGTACGCCTCTTCCTCCATGCGCAACATGCCCGCGAGCACGTCACGGTGGTCGTTCATCCACTGGACGGCGGTGAGCGTGGAGAGCACGCCCCGGAAGGTGCCGGTGTCCACGCGCGCATCGGAGGCGGACAGCAGCTCCAGCATGCGGGGCAGGGTGCCGAAGCGCGCGCTGTCGTCCAGCCACGCCTGCAGCCGCCGGCGCTCGTCCTGCATCGCCTCCAGGTCCGCGTCCAGCTTCTCCAGCTCGTGCGGCTCCACGGCCTGGTCCTGGAGCAGGTCCTGCATGCGCTTGAAGTGGGCCTGCCACGGCGCCAGCTGCGCCTCCAGCGTGAGGGCCTCCGGGTAGGGCCACCGGGCCCAGGAGAACTCGGGCCCCTCCGGCCGCTGCCACGGGGCGCCGCTGATGAGCACGTAGTCGCCCACCAGGGACTCGTTGAGGCCCACGGCCGACACCCACGAGCGCGACGCGTCCAGCGACGCCGGCTCCGCGGCCTGGGCGTCGTCGGCTTCGGGCACGAAGCTCCAGGTGGGGCGGGTGTGCAGGCTCGCGAGGATGAACTTGCCCAGCGGCTCGTCGCGCGAGGCGTGCAGCGTGGCCAGCAGGTAGACGACCTGTTCGGGACGGCACGTCTCCGGCTGCCGCTGGCACTGCTCCAGGGCGGGGCGGATGTGGGCCTCGCGGATGCCCTGGGCCAGCCGCTGGCGCAGGTTCTCCCGGTCGTCCACGGCGCTGTAGCGCAGCAGGGGCCAGAAGCCCATCGCGCGCCACAGGGTGTCCAGCGAGTGGCCCGCGTCCAGCACCTGATCCTGCACCACGCCGCCGGACACCTGCTGCCCCTGCTCGTGCATGCGCTTCACGGTGTCCTCGAAGCGCTGGACCCGGGTCTGCGCCTGCTTCAGCCGCCAGGAGAAGTACCCGTACACGGCCCCCAGGGGCAGGGCGCACGCCAGGGCCACCAGCACGGCGCGCCGCAGGTGGGCGTGGAAGTAGCGCGCGCGCACCGCCTTCGCGGCGCTGGCTTCGGCGGAGACCGACAGCACGCCCGGGTCCCTCGCGTCGGGGTCGTTGGAGGACAGCGACACCGCCGTCAGCCGGGGCGCGTACGCCAGCGTCTGGCCCTCCATCAGCGCGGCGACGAAGCGCGACAGGGCCTGGAAGGGCTTGTGGCCGTCGGAATAGAAGCGCTCCAGCCGCTCGAAGGCCTCCACCGGCAGCGACGTCAGGCCCAGCGCCAGGTACTGCTCCTGCGTCTGGAGCAGCGTCGCGAGCTGGCCCTCGTCGCCCGGCTTCGGGAACGGGAAGCGCAGCGGCACCTGGTGCGAGCGCAGCAGGCGCGCGAAGTCCGTGAAGCCGTCCAGCGTGTCCAGGTGGGTGAGGCACACGCGCGTCTCCACCTGGGCCTCCAGTACCTCGGCCAACAGGTTGAGCTTCCCGCGCATGAACTGGGCGGCGCGGCGCACCTCGTCCGGGGACTTCTCCGACAGCCAGTCCGCGTCCAGCACCAGCACCGCCAGCGCCTGCTGCCCGTGGCCGAAGCTGTCGCGCCACAGCCGGCGCAGGGCCTCGCGCGCCTGGGGCGTCTCGTTCTCCAGCAGCTGCCCGGAGAGCTCCTGCGCGACGATGTCCGAGCCCAGGTAGAGCTTCAGCAGCGAGTCCGAGGTGTGGCTGGGCAGGAACTGCCGCTCCTGCCGCTGCCAGTCCACGTCCATCGCGATGAGCTGCGAGCGGCCCGCGCCCACCGGGCCCATCACCACCACGCCGGGCAGGTCCCCCACCGCCACGCGGTGGCGCAAGGGCAGCTTCGAGAGGAAGTCCTGACGCACCTTGCGCAGCTGGTTGACGTCCAGGGGCGGCGGCCCATCCGGGACCGCGGCGGCCTTCTTCTTGCGCGCGCGCAGCCACGCCACCCCCAGGCCCACGCCCGCGGTCAGCAGTACCAGCGCGACCGCCAGCCACGGCCGCCAGGCGGGGGGAATCAACTCCGACAGCTTCTTGAGCGGCTCCATGACTCAGCGGCCTTCCCGGGCCCGGAGGCCCCTGGCTCGGCCGGCCCGGTCAGCTCGGTCGATGGCCTCGAGGACGTCCTCCAGCGTGTCCACCGTCCCCACGAACTTCGCGCGCAGCGCCTGCTGCTCCTCCGGGGACACGCGCACGCCGCCGGGCGCGGGGAAGAGGGCGGAGAGGCCCGCGTGCAGGTCCTCCAGGAGCGGTGTCAGGTCCTCGCGTGTGGCCGCGAAGCGCGCGTCGGCGAACCTCGCGTCGAGCAGCCGCTCCACGCGCCGCAGCACCTCCGGCGCGCTCTCCGCCCCCGCCGTCGCGGGCGCGGCCTCCAGGGGCTTCCGGGGCGCCGTCACCGGGTCCCCCACCACAGCAGGCCCTGCAGCCCCAGCACGCCCAGCCCGGCGAAGGCGTAGTAGCGGGCGGGGAAGGCGTAGAGCAGGGGCCCCGTGTCCTCC
>NZ_RAWA01000055.1 GCF_003611675.1 Corallococcus sp. CA053C | reverse complement strand
AGATGTGTATAAGAGCCCGGTTTCCACCGGCCCGGTGTCCACGGGCGCGACCCCGGTGGCGCGTCCCGCCCCGGTGGCGTCGCGCTTCGGGCTGGCGGTGATAGCCGGGACGACGCGCGGCCAGCGCTACAAGCTGCCGGTGACGGGCTGCGTGGTGGGCCGCCAGCGCGGCGCCATCCTCTTCCCCGACGACGTCTTCGTGTCGCCGCTGCACGCCACCTTCCTGGTGAAGGACGGCGCCCTCTTCGTGCGGGACGAGACGAGCGCCTCGGGCGTCTACGTCACCTTCTCCGGCACGGAGCCCCTGGCGCCGCGCGCCCTCTTCAGCGCCGGCCAGCGGCTGTTCCGCTTCACCGGCCGCGTCGAAGCGCCGCCCCCTGTCGCCGGCCGCCCCAACCTGTACGGCTCACCGGTGCCCCTGGGCCAGACGCTGTACGGCGTCGAAGAGGTGCACATGGGCGGCAGGGCGGGCCGGGCGGTCGTGACGGCCGCGGCGCTGCTGACCATCGGGCAGGCCCACTGCGACCTGGCCTACCCGCATGACGAGGGGCTCGCCGGCCGGCACTGCGAGCTGAGCCCCACCGCGTCGGGCGCGATGCTGAGGGACCTGTCCGGCGGCCTGGGCACCTTCGTGCGCATCCCCCCGGCCACGGAGCGCCCCCTGCGTCCGGGCGACCGGGTCCGCCTGGGTCAGCACGTGGTGCAGGTGGAAACGCTCGGCTGAAGGTCGGGGGCGTCAGCACCCTGCCCCGGGCGGCACCGGAGCCTTGAGCGGAGCGGCACCGGAGCTTCAACGGAAGCCCCGTCCGAACTTCAAGGCGAACTTCAGGGAGGCGCGGGCCGGGCCACGGCGCCCAACCGCTTCTCGATGTACGGGCGCGCCCGCGAGTCGGGCTTCTCCCTCAGGTGGCGCTCCCACCAGCCGCGGGCCTCGTCGGTCCGGTCGCGCTGCCAGTACATCTCACCCAGCTTGAGGGCCAGCTCCGCTTCCGGGTTGAAGCTGAAGGCTTCCTTGTAGCTCGACGTCGCGCGGTCCAGTTCGCCCGCCAGCACGTCGCGGTCGCCGGCCTGCACCAGCTTGTGCGCCTTCTCGATGTTGCGCGCGGTGCTGGGAATCTCGCGAAGGTATTCGGGCTCTCCCGACTCGGCGCCGGTGGCGTTGAGCTGCCGGGGCGCGTTGGACGGCGGCAGGTACTGGGTGCCCTCCGTTCCACTGCCGGCACCGACGCCGAAGTAGTAGACGAAGAAGCCCACCGCCCCCAGCACCAGCATGGTGGTGAGCGCCTTGAAGAAGAGGATGAAGCCCTCGCCGCCCCCCGACGCGGGCGAGGACTCGGCGGTGCGGCTGGCCCGCGCGCCCTCGGGCGCCAGCGTGGCCTCCTCGGACACGGGCGTGCGCGAGTCGGGCAGCGCCCGCACGGTGGCCTCCACCGTCACGTCGTTCCAGCCCGTGCTGTTGCGCGCTTCCTGGTTCTGGGCGGCCTGGGACTTGCGCGGGATGGGCGCCAGCACGCCGGACGGCTGCGGACGGCGGGGCGCGCTGTCGTTCGCCCCGCCCCGGCGCCGCTCCTTGTCCACCGCGAGCAGCTCCATCTTGAAGGCTGCGGCGTTGGCCGGCCGGTCATCCGGGTCCTTCGACAGGACGCGCAGGATGAGGCGCTCCATGCCCGGGGAGATGCGCGCGTCCGGACGGCGGCGCGAGGGCGGCGGCGGCTCCTCGGTGAGGTGCTTGGTGGCGTAGCCCACCGCCGAGTCGGACTCGAAGGGCAGGAGGCCCGTCGTGAGCTGGTAGAGGATGACGCCCACCGCGTACAGGTCCGAGCGGTAGTCCAGCACCGCGCCGCGCGCCTGCTCCGGCGACATGTACTCCGGCGTGCCGCACACGAAGCCCGCGCGCGTGAGGGCCGGGCCCTCGTCCTGCACGTCGGTGATCTTCGCGATGCCGAAGTCCAGCACCTTCACGAAGTCCGGCTCGTTGCGGCGCTGCTCCACCATGATGTTCTCGGGCTTCAAGTCCCGGTGGATGACACCCGCGCCGTGCGCGTCCGACAGCGCGCTGAGGATCTGCAGGGCGATGCGCACCACGCGCCCCTCGCCCAGCGGCCACTCGCGGCTGAGGATCTGATGCAGGTCCTGCCCGGCCACGTACTCCATCGCGATGAAGAGCGCGCCGTCGTCGGCCTGGCCGAAGTCCAGCACGCTGATGGAGTTGGGGTGGTTGAGGCGGCTTGCAGCCTTGGCCTCGCGCTGGAAGCGCGCGACGGTGCGCTCGTCCGACAGCAGCGTGTGCCGGAGGACCTTGAGCACCACCACCTTGTCGAGCGCGAGCTGGCGGGCGCGGTACACCTTGCCCATGCCGCCCTCGCCAATGAGGGCCTCCACCCGGTACTTGGAGGCAATCGTCTTGCCGACGTACTCGTCACCGCCCTCCACCGAACGCAACAGCGTGGCGCCGCAGGCGGGGCAGTAGCGGGAAGAGTCTTCGGCGTCGGCGCCGCAGGAAGGGCAGTACACGTCAGCGTCCAGTGGGTGGGGCCGGGACTTCACCATGCCCCTCGGGTGGGGAGCAAGCCATGCGCTGCAAGCCCCCCCAACACCACGCGGGCCTGCTAGAAGAGGGC
The DNA here is from genome assembly GCF_003611675.1 of Corallococcus sp. CA053C. Lineage (GTDB taxonomy): Bacteria > Myxococcota > Myxococcia > Myxococcales > Myxococcaceae > Corallococcus. The sequence goes on along the minus strand of NZ_RAWA01000055.1, from coordinate 30,865 downwards.
CTCTCATGGACGCCGTGGACTATTGCCCCCGCTGTGACACCGAGAATTCCCGGGATGCCACCGTATGCCGAGCTTGTGGCTCGCCGCTGCGCTCCGGGACGATGGTGATGGCCGTGGCGCACGTGTCGTCGCGCCCGCAGGTCTCCATCCGCGTGGTGCGGGCGGACGGCGGCCCCGAGTCACTCGTGCGCATGCAGCGCGACACCCTCACCTGCGGCCAGCAGGCGGACATCGCGCTCAACGACGACCCCTTCATCATGCCCGTGCAGTGCCGCTTCTTCTTCTCCGGCGCGCGGCTGGCCGTGGAGGACGTGGGCGGCGCCAACGGCGTCTTCGTGCGCCTGCGCCAGGAGCGCGAGCTGCCCGCGGGCGGAGAGCTGCGCCTGGGCCGCCAGCGCCTGGTGCTGGAGCCCATCCCCACCGCGGCGCTCGGGCCCGGCGGCACGCAGGTGTGGGGCTCCCCGGATCCCGGCTACCGGCTGCGGCTCATCCAGCTCTTGGAGGGCGGGCTGCGCGGCGCGGCCTTCCCGCTCAAGGACGGGGACAACCTGCTCGGCCGTGAGCAGGGCGACATCGCCTTCCCCACGGACGGCTTCGTGTCCGGGCGGCATGCGCTCTTGCAGGTGCGCGGGGACCGACTGATGGTGCGCGACGTGGGCTCGTCCAACGGCACCTTCATCCGGCTGGCGGGACCCACCTTCGTGGACAACGGCGACCACTTCCTCATCGGTCGCCAGCTCTTGCGCGTGGAGATCCAGGCCGTCGTCGCCTGAGGCGCGAAGGGAAGGCCGCACGGCGCTTCAAGCCCGTGCGGCCAGGGACACTTCACGGTCCGGCGTCAGCCGTAGGACTTCTCCTTCTTCTCCTGCTCCTCCTTGCACCGGATGCAGAGCGTCGTCACCGGACGCGCCTCCAGCCGCTTGGGGGAGATGTCCTCTTCGCAGCGCTCGCAGATGCCGAACGTGCCGTCTTCCACGCGCGCGAGCGCCTTCTCGATCTTCTGCAGCAGGAACTTCTCGCGGTCCCTCAGGCGGAAGACCATGGACTGGGTGTACTCGGAGGCGGCCTGGTCGATTTCGTCCGGCAGGTCGTCCGTGTCGAACGAAGACTCCTCCACCAGGGTCTTCTTCGCGCTCTCCAGCAGGCTCGTCTTGCTGTCCTCGAGCATCTTCTTGTAACGCTTGAGATCTTTCTGATTCACAGCCTGCGCTCCAGGTGGGGCGGGTAGAGGGGCCTGGCCCCTGAAAAAAAGGGCCCGAAAGCTTTATTCATGCACCTTGCAGTGTCAAGCTGACCTGCTTCAAATTGTAGTGCACGAGGGGCGGCTTGAGCGACAACACGAAGTTCGATCGGGAATTCTTGCGCTCGGCGCTGACATTGGCCGCCAAGAGCGACGTCGACCACTTCCTCTACATCTGTGACACGCCCATTCCTCCAGAGGACCTGCGGGGTCGGCCTGCTCGCAAGAAGCTCGTGTACGCCGTGACGCTGGAAGCGCTGGCCCATGAGCACCAACGCAAGAAGGTCCGTGCGCTCGTCATCCCCGCCTACGACTACTCGCGCACCGAGCGGGTGAAGGTAGCGCTCGTCTCGGCGCTTTCCCAGGGAGCTTTCAAGGAAGGTGACCTGGTGTTGTGCATGACGGGAAAGGTGGGTCGGGCGCCGGACACCTTGATGCAGATGCGCATCGGTGGGTCGCTGGACGACCGGCTGGCCATCGAGGGCGTGAAGCTGGGCGAGGAGTTCAACTCGCAGGTGGTGGACGCGCTGCTCCAGCTGGCGCTGCAGATCGGCCAGGAGGGCTTCGAGGGCCACCCCATCGGGACCATCATCACGATTGGCGACCACACGAGTGTGCTGGAGAAGAGCCGGCAGCTCACCATCAACCCGTTCCAGGGCCTGTCGGAGGCCGAGCGCAACGTGCTCGACCCGAAGATCCGCGACGCCATCAAGAACTTCTCCGTGCTGGACGGCGCGTTCGTCATCCGCGAGGACGGCGTGGTGCTGTCCGCCGGCCGCTACCTGTCCGCCACGGACGACACGGTGAAGATTCCGCTGGGCCTGGGCGCCCGCCACGCGGCCGCCGCGGGCATCACCTCCACCACCCACTGCATCGCGCTGGTGGTGAGCCAGACGTCCGGGGCGGTGCGGCTGCTCAAGGGCGGCAGCATCGTGCTGGAGCTGCACCAGACGGCCCGGCGCTCCTGAGCGCGCCCCTACTTCGCGCGCTCGGGTGTCTTCGGGGGCAGGTGCTCCTCGCGGTAGATGTCCGCCAGGGCGTGCGCCTTCTCCACCTCGTCGCGCGCGGCCTCCAGCGCGAGCACCCGGTCGAAGCGCTCCACCTGCTCGCGCAGCGTGTCGGTGATGACGCCGCCCACGGCCATCCGCGCCGACGCGCTCTCCCGCTCGATGCGCAGGTCCGCCACGCGCTCGCCCAGCGCCCCGGCCGCGGAGAGCAGCAGCTCCGAGTCCCGCTCCGCGCGGCGCAGTGACTCGCGCGTGGACTCCAGCAGGCGCTCGGTCTGCACGCGGTCGCGCTCCAGCACGCCCACGCCCTTCGCGTCGCCCTTGTCATCGGCCGTCTGTCGGCGGCCGGCGATGTCGCCCAGGCGCGCCGTGTAGCGCGTCACCCCGCGGGACAGCTCGCCCTTGAGGGCCAGCAGCGTGGCGGCGGACTTGCGCACCTCGGCCGCCTGGCGCTCCAGGTCCTCGATGAGCCGGTCGAACGTGGCCAGCGGATCCACGGGCGCCGAGGGCGTCTTCTTGCGTTTGAGGAAGCCGAACATGGCGGTGCTTGCCCGGAGCCTACCCGAACGGACGGCAGAGCAGTCGCACCCGTTCCAGCGCGTCCCCCACCGGACGACCGCCGCCGGACAGCACCGCGAGGTAGCGCGCGGGCGTCAGTCCATAGACGGACAGCAGGTGCTGCAGGAGCACCACGCTCTCCGTGGCGCGCCGGTCCGCGGGTGCCAGCGACGCGGCCTCGCCCACCGCCTCCAGGATGTCCGCCACGCGCGCCGCGACGTCCGGGCCGGGCGCTTCCGGTGAAGGGGACGGCGCGGGCGAGTCCGGGAAGAGCGCGTCGAAGGAGGCCTCCACCGCGACGCCTGCCTGGGGCACGCGTCCGGCCGCCACCGCTTCCAGCGCGTCCAGGTGCGGGGCCAGCGACTCCAGCGCCGCCAGGGTGGCCGGCACGTCGCGCGGCAGCAGCGTGCGCCAGGGCGTGTCGAACTCGGTGCGCGCCCAGCGGATCTCCTCGTCGGAGAGCGGGTGGTAGAAGGCGCGGCCTCCGGCGGCCCGCTGTTCGAGCACCAGGGACTTGAGGTCGGGGTTCTCCTCGCCCAGCGAGATGAAGCTCAGCGCGATGTCCAGGGCGCCCATGGGCGCGCGGGTGCGGCGGATGAGGTCCAGGTCCACGCGGTCCTCGCCGTCGGTGATGAGCACCACCGTCGCGCGGGCGAGGTAGGGGTCCCTGCCCTGCGCGGCGCGGATGGAGTCGAAGGCGGACAGCAGGGCGAGCGAGATGTCCGTCTGCCCTTCGGCGGGCGAGTCGCGGAAGAGCTTTTCAATCTGCCGCGTCGCCTCCGCGGCGGTGTCCACGCGCGCCAGCTCCGTGGGCACGTCGTTGAAGAAGCTGAAGTAGAGCGGATCAAACGCCTCTCCGCGCCGCGCCTTCACCCGCAGGTTGTTCAGCTCCGCGATGATGAGCGCGTCGCGGAAGCGCGCCCGCGCGCCGTGCATGGAGCCGGAGGCGTCACAGACGTAGACGCGCACGGCGGTGCGCTTCACCTTGCGCGGCCGGGGCGGAGGCGCGTCGTCCAGGTAGGTGCGCACGAGCTGCCGGTGCGCGGCCAGGTCCTGGAGGATGCGTCGCGGGTCGGTGATGACGAAGTGGTGGAGGTCGTCCAGGCTGCCCGTCGTGGCGAACGACATCGTCTGCGTCGGATAGGGCACCTGGCGCGGGACGGCTCGCGCGGCGGCGGTGTTCGACTCGACGAACTCTTCCGTCAGCGAATCCTCCACGTCGAAGTAGCGCGCGCACCCCGCCGCCAGGTCGAACGTGGCCAGCTGCTCCGGCTGGAGCGAGAACGCCAGGTCCGCGAGCCGTTCGTCTGGCGCGTCCTCCGCCTCGTGCTCGGGCGCCTCCGCCGCGTCCGACTCCCCGAGCCACCGGACCAGCGACTCCGACTCCGCGTCCTCCACCAGGCGCGTCAACCGCGGCTCCGGAGGTAACAGCGGCGTCAGCGCGCTCCGGGCCGCGGCCGCCAGCTCCGCGTCTCCGGCCTCCAGGGCACGCTCGTAGAGCCCCTGCAACGAGCGGTAGGCCCCCCGGGGATCCTTCTGGACGTTCTCGCGCACGTTGCGCACCAGCGCGTCCAACGAGCGCGTGGGCGGCACCGCGCGCACGCGCTCACGCGCCTCCGCCACGTCGTTGCGCAGCGCCATGCTCCGAGCGCGGTCCGCGTCCGTGCCCAGGCGCAGCAGCATCTCGTGGGCCAGGTCCAGGTCGCGCCGCTTCTGCACCAGGTCGATGACGTTCTCTCGGGCGCGGCCGGCCAGCAGCTCGGCGATGGCGAGCCGGGCACTGGCCGGAGGCCGCTGGCGATCCGTCTCCACCGGGCGCTCGAAGATCTCAAACGGCGCGTCGCCCTCGAACGGCTCCAGCGGGCGGCCGAAGAGGTCCGCAACTTTCACGGCGCGGGCCAGCCGCACGAAGCCCCGGTCCAGCGCGGTGAGGGCGCCCGCCGGCATCTCTCCGGAGCGATGCGCCCGCTCGACAAGGCGCAGACACTCCTCGAACTCCTCCAGGGCCTGGGCCGCGCGTCCCGCGAGCCCCTGCGCGAGCACCCCCGCCCTGCCCCGCTGGGTGCCCAGCGCGAGCAGCAACCGGGCGTCCGCGGCGGTGTGGACGCCCACGCGGTCCAGCTCGCGGTCGAGCGCCACGAGCACCGGCAGGGACAGGTCCTCCGGCCCCCGCACCTTCCGTCCGAAGGGCCAGGACCACGAGGGGCCCCGTCCCGTCGGGGGCTGGCGCAGCGCATCCAGGCGCTGCCGCAGCTGGGTGAGTCGCCGCGCCAGCACGCTTCAGCGCCGCCTTCCGTCCACCGCACCCGCGCTCACGGCGCGCTCCGCCGCGCCAGCACCTGCCGGCTGAAGCGCCCGAAGTCCTCGTCGATGCCGCGCAGCTGGGTGGACAGCTTGCGCGCGCTGTCCCCCAGCTCTCCCGGCAGCGTCTCCAGCATGCCCAGCGTGGCCTTGAGCCTCACGAGCTCGCCTTCCTTGAGCGCGAGCAGGGGGAAGCGGCTGCGCACCAGCCACTCGAAGGTGCGCTCAGCGTCGGCCCGTGCGACGAGGGCGTCCACGGAAGGCAGCGCGGACAACAACTGCGTCAGCCAGCTGCGCAGGTACTTGATGCGCGACTGGAGGAAGGACAGCTCCGCTTCGGCCACCGCCGCGCGCACCGAGTCGGAGAGGAACGACGACGCCAGGGGCGGACGCGCCGCCATCAGCTGACCGTCCAGCCCCACCAGCGCCGCCAGCTCCCCATCGGGCGCCTGCGCGGACAGCTCGCCCCGGTAGTAGGTGTACGCGTCACCGTTGAGCACCGCGGTGGGCGCGGGCGGAGGACTGGCCACCTCGCGCGACAGCATGCGGGCGTGCTCCCGCAGGCGCGTCTCCATCAGCTCGCGGCACTCGACGAGCACCGGCTCGGCCGTCACGCCCTCGCGCCGCAGGTTCTCCGCCACCGCCTGCACCGCGCGGCCGTACTGCTCGATGCGCTCGAAGGGGGTCGCGCCCAGCACCTCGCGCGCGTACGCCACGCTCAGCGGCTTGAGCAGCTCCTGCTTCAGCCCGGCCTGCGAGGCGTCCAGCGCCGTCAGCGCCTTCTCCAGCTGCGTGAGGCGCCGCGAGTCCGCGGAGAGCGCGTCCAGCGGATCCTTGCGTCCCCGGGGGGTCGCCGCAGGGAACGCCGCCGACACCCGACGGCGCAGCGCCACCACCACCCGGTGGCGCGTCTCCCGGTCGGCGTCGCGCAGCCGCTCGTGCAGGGTGGGCACGGCCTCGGTGAGCATCGCCGCCAGCGCGCCCATCACCCCCAGCTCCTCCTCCAGGTTCTCGGCGAGCCCGACGAGCCACTCCATCTTCACGCCGTCCTCGAACGCGAGCCCCTCCGCCGCGGACGCGCTCATCTCCAGCGCCTGTTCCAGGAAGCGCGCGGACGCCTCGCACAGCGCGGGATAGCCCGGCCTCAGCTCCGGCACCGCGCGGCACAGCTCCAGGACATCGCGGATGGCGATGAGCAGCGCCACGCCACCCCGCCCCTCGCCCTGCCCCGCCATGCCGCGCGACAGCCGCTGCTCCAGCGCCGCCACCAGCGCGCGCGCCGCGACCAGCAGCGGGGCCCGGTTCTGCCCGTGGCGCGGCCCCGGTACCAGCTTGCCCAGCACCCCGCGCGCGGTGCTGGACACCACGCCCGCCTGCCAGTTGCGGCTCAGCGCCTCGGCGGCGTTCACGTCGTCGGCGGCCGCGAGCGTCGTCGCCTCGCGCTCCACGCCTCCGCCCAGCTCCTGGCGCACCTTGCCCAGCACCTCGTCGAAGGTGCGCTGCTCCAGCCGGACGATCTCCAGCTGCGCCCGCTCGCGCGGGTCCACCGCCGCCTTGAGCAGCGCGTCCGCCTCCGCTGCGGGCGGGCCCCCGAGCAGGAAGAACCAGCGCAGCGCGTCCAGGTCCTCCACCGTCGCCTCGAGCGCCCGGTCCGGGCGGCGGTAGATCTGATCGCGCACCACCGCGGCCTTCAGCGTCCACAGCGCCTTCACCACCGAGCGCTGGGAGAAGTACTTCGTGGGCACGTAGTCCGGCAGCTTCGACACCTGCGCCACCAGCGTGCGCTCCAACGCGTCCGTCAGCATCTCCACGCCTTCGAGCACGTTGCCGGGCACCTTCACCAGCGCCACCGCGTCCTGGAGCAGGTCCAGCTGCTGGAGCGTCAGCGTGGCGCGCAGGTCCGGCCGCGTCCCGTGCACGAAGCGGTGCAGCATCGCGGCCCGGCTCTCCCGCCGGGCGAAGGCCTTGGGCACGAAGCAGATGAAGCTCAGCCGGTCCGCGAACGCCAGGAGCAGCTCCGGCGAGCGCGCGAGCACCTCCGTGAGGTAGCGGTTGCTCGTCATCACGACGCACTCGGTGCGTCCGGCCGTCACCTTCCGGCCGTGCTTCAGCTCCCGCTCGTACATCACGTTGAGGATGGAGCGCAGCAGCATGTCCCGGCCGTCGAAGACCTCGTCCAGGAACGCGTGCACCGAGCCCAGCATGCCCTCGTCGGTGAGGTACTCGGTGCGCCCCGTCTCCGTGAGGACCTTGAAGTCCACCGGGCCGATGAGGTCCGTCTGCAGCGTGGACTCGGCGATCTGCTTGGAGAACAGCGACGGCAGGCCCGACACCTCGTCGGTGATGCGCCCCAGGACGGCGCTCGCGACCGCGCTCTTCGCCGTTCCCGGAGGCCCCACCACCAGCACGTGCTCGCGGCACAGGAGCGCCAGCTCGATCTGCGTGAAGAGCGTCTCCCGCTCCAGGTACGTCTCTCTCAGCTCCCCGAAGAAGCGGCGGAAGGACTGGGCGGCCTGCAGGTAGGGCGGAGGAGGCGAAGTCACGGAGGGCCAGAGGGGAACGGGGAAGAACGCATGCTATCCGCCCCCCTTCCCCTATTTGAAGTGCACCGCGCACGCGCCATCGGGGCAATCACGACCCGCGATGCGGAAGCGGTAGCGGGCCACCACCCCGTACACCACGTCCGCGAGCTGGCGCAGGCCCGGCACGTAGTACACGTAGAGCAGCCTGCCCAGCGGTCGCCGGCCCAGCGCCCGGATGATGGCCTCCGCCCCTTCCAGGACCCGGCCGTCCGCCTGGATGAGCTGCATGGCCTTCTCGCACCGCTCGAAGCTGATGCCGGGGAAGGCGTCCAGGACGCCCTCGTCGCGGAACGAGAGCAGCTGCGTGCCCTGGCCGCCCACCAGTCGCTGCATCTGACGCGCGGCCCCACTGCACACGCGGCAGTGGCTGTCGAAGAGGACCACGTCGTGGCCCGGCGGCGTTGTCTGGAGCGTCGTCATCCGTCACCTCCCCACAAGCCTTCTATGTCAGCGGGCCTTGAGCATGTCATGCAGTTGTCCGTGCACGCTGCGCCAGATGTCGTGCTGCCGTTCAATGGGATCCATCAGGGCCAGCCCCACCGACGTCGCGGGCGAGCTGCCCTGGAAGGCGGAGTACTGGCGGATGCGCGTGCCGCCGGTGCCGTCATCGTCGAAGACGAACCGGTTGGTGCCACGCAGCGGATGACCGTCCAGGGTGGTGATGTGGACGGTGCGCTGCGCCGCGTCCAGCTTCACGGTGATGGGCGCCCACACCGGCGGCGGCCCCTGCTCCTCCAGGAACAGCCGGGCGCCATCCGTCAGCGCGCTCACCGCCGGCCGCATGAAGATGCCCGCCGCGCCGAAGAGCATCTCCGGGTTGCTCACGAAGGACGCGTAGGCCTCCTTCGAGGACACACCGGGAATGGTGCTGGTGTAGTCGGTGAGCGACGTGGGCGCGCCCGCGAGGGGCGGACTCGGCTCCAGGTGTCGCAGGTGCTCGCGCGCGTAGGCGTCCATCGCGGCGCCCCCGTCCAGGGTCACGCTGACCGCCGCCGCCTCGGTCTGCGCCATCAGCAGCGCCCCCTGCTTCACCTGCTCGCGAAGGCTGCCCGCGGGACGGGGCGGGAACGCGCCGCCCACGCCGAAGTCGAAGCCATTGTCCTCCCGCGCCCGGAGCGCCCCCTGCAAGGTGGCCCGCGCGGGCACCGGGGCGGGTGCGACGGCGCCGCGGAACACCTCCACGGAGTTGGCCGGAGCTGCCGACAGCGGACGTGACGTGGGCGCGGAAGCCGGACTGGAGGGGACCTCGGAGGCGGTGAGGTCCGGGCGGAGGCCGGACAGCGGGGATTCAATGCGGGACATGGCGGGGCACCTTTTGGGAGCAGCGGGAACGCGCCCGCCCCTTGCAGTGCCTCCGCCAGCCCGGGCCGCGTGAAATCACGGGGTTGCCGTCCCGCCACATCCCGCGTCCGGCACGACCGTCCACCGCGCCGGAAGGACACGGGGCGCCCCCAAAAGACAGGGCCGGCGCCCCTCGTCGGAGCACCGGCCCTGGATGTTCAGCAGCTCACGGCCTTACGACTGGCGGAACTCGGCGTCCACCACGTCGTCCTTGGCCGACGGCTGGGCGCTGGAGCCCGGCGCCGCGGACGGCTCGCCGCCCGGAGGAGGCGTGGCGCCCGGCGCGCCGCCGGTGGCCCGGTACATCTCCTCCGCCGCCTTGTAGGTGGACTGCTGGAGCTTCTCCAGGGCCGCCTTGATGGCGTCCTTGTCCTGCCCCTCGCGGACCTGGTTCAGCTCCGCGACACCGTCCTCGATGGCCTTCGCCACGTCGGGGGTGAGCTTGTCCTTGTTCTCCTTGACCATCTTCTCCGCGGCGTAGGCCTGGCTCTCCGCCTGGTTCTTCACCTCGATGAGCTCGCGGCGCGCCTTGTCCGCGGACTCGTTGGCCCGGGCGTCGGTGACCATCTTCTCCACTTCGTCCTTCGACAGACCGGACGAGTGGCTGATGGTGACCTTCGTCTCCTTGCCCGTCGCCTTGTCCTTGGCGTTGACGTTGAGGATGCCGTTCGCGTCGATGTCGAACGTCACTTCAATCTGCGGCACGCCGCGCGGCGCCGGAGGCATGCCCGTCAGGTGGAAGCGGCCGAGGCTGCGGTTGTCGCCCGCCATCTCGCGCTCACCCTGCAGCACGTGGATCTCCACCTGCGTCTGACCGTCCGCCGCCGTGGAGAAGGTCTCCGACTTGCGCGTGGGGATGGTCGTGTTGCGCTCGATGAGCTTCGTCATCACGCCGCCCAGCGTCTCCACGCCCAGCGACAGCGGCGTCACGTCCAGCAGGAGGATGTCCTTCACCTCGCCGGAGAGCACGCCGGCCTGCACCGCGGCGCCCACGGCCACGACCTCGTCCGGGTTCACCGTGCGGTTCGGCTCCTTGCCGAACAGCCGCTTCACGGCCTCCTGCACCATCGGGATGCGCGTGGAGCCGCCCACGAGCACGACCTCATTGAGGTCCTTCGGGTCCAGGCCCGAGTCCTTCAGGCACTTGCGGCACGGCTCCAGCGAACGCTCGACCAGATCGCTGATCATCTGCTCGAACTTGGCGCGCGTGAGCTTCACGTTCAGGTGCTTGGGACCTGAAGCGTCCGCCGTCAGGAACGGCAGGTTGATGTCCGTCTGCATCGCGCTGGACAGCTCGATCTTCGCCTTCTCCGCCGCCTCCTTCAGGCGCTGGAGGACCATCTTGTCCTTGCTGACGTCGAGCCCGGTGTCCTTCTTGAACTCGCTGATCAGCCAGTCCATGATCCGCAGGTCGATGTTGTCGCCGCCCAGGTGCGTGTCGCCGTTGGTGGCCAGCACGTCCACGACGTTCTCGCCCACTTCCAGGATGGACACGTCGAAGGTGCCGCCGCCGAAGTCGTAGACGGCGATCTTCTCATCCTTCTTCTTGTCCATGCCGTACGCGAGCGCGGCCGCGGTGGGCTCGTTCACGATGCGGCGCACCGTGAGGCCGGCGATCTCGCCCGCGTCCTTGGTGGCCTGGCGCTGGGCGTCGTTGAAGTACGCCGGGACGGTGATGACCGCCTCCGTCACCTTCTCACCCAGGTAGTTCTCCGCGGCGCGCTTCAGCTTCAAGAGCACCTGCGCGCTGATCTCCGGCGCGCTGTACTGCTTGCCGCTGATGTCCACGCGCGCATCGCCGTTGGGGCCCCGGGCCACCTTGTAGGGGACGAGCTTCGCCTCCTCGGTGGTCTCCTCGTACCGGCGGCCCATGAAGCGCTTCACCGAATAGATGGTCTGCTCCGGGTTGGTGATGGCCTGGCGCTTCGCCACCTGACCGACCAGGCGCTCCCCATCCTTGGTGAAGGCGACCACCGAAGGCGTGGTGGGGGTACCCTCTTCGTTGACGATGACCTTGGGCTCGCGACCCTCCATGATCGCCACCACGCTGTTCGTGGTGCCCAGGTCGATTCCGATAATCTTGCCCACGGTTCCCATCCTCTGGAAATAACTACGGTTTTCCTGCCAAAACCCGATGTATGCCCAACGTAACCACCCCCCCCGGCGTGTCAAACGCGAGGGCAGGTTTCCCGTGGACCCGGGCAGCCACCGCAAAGGTGATGACGCCCCCTGCGTAGCGCAGTGCGCAGGCCACGGCGGGGTGTGTCACCGCCCTGCCACTTCGGTGGCACGGGTGCGTAACGCGCTCTACACCGCCGTCACCCGGCGGTAGCAACCGAGCGGCCACATTGGCCACCAACAGACCGTGCAACCCCTTGAAACTCCAGTGAACACCCGGACTAACGCCCCGCGTCAGTCCTTGGCGAGGAAAGTGCACAGTCTCCACCGCGTCATCGCTGTCATACCGGTCCCCCGCCCCCCTGGAGTCGTCCCATGCTGGTCCAGCCCCTTCGTTCCACGGACTTCCGCCGCTCCCCCTCGGCGCTCCCGTCCGCTGAACCGAAGGTCGCGGTGCTGCTCAACGCGAACGCCCGGAAGGTGGACGCCCGGGTGGTGAAGCTGCTGTCGCACGTGGTGCCGGAGGAGGACCTGTTCCTGTCGCGCTCGCCGCTGGACGCGCGGCGCATCGCGCAGACGGTGCTGGAGCGGCGCTACCCCACGGTGTTCACCGGCGGCGGCGACGGCACCTTCATGGGCTTCGTCAACGAGGTGCTGCAGCAGGTGGGCCCGCGCGGGAAGTTCGCCGGCCAGGCCGCGCCGCGCTTCGGCATCCTGAAGCTGGGCACGGGCAACGGCATCGCGGCGTTCGTCAACGCCTCCAGCACGCGCGGCGACGGCATCCTCAACGACGTGGTGCGTGCCCGCGCCGCGGAGGTCCCCGGCGTGCGCACCATGGACCTGGTGCAGGTGGACGGCCAGCGCGCGCCCTTCGCGGGGCTGGGCGTGGATGGCAAGGTGCTCAACGACTACATCGCCGTGAAGGAGACCCTGGGCAAGGGCATGTTCAAGCGGGTCATGTCCGGCGGTGGCGGCTACTTCTCCGCGGTGGCCTTCAAGACGGTGCCGCACTACCTCACGAGCTCCGTGCTGGTGGAGTGCGAAGTCGTCAACGGCGCCGCGGAGGCCTTCCGCCTGGGCGCGGACGGCCACGAGGTGGGCGCGCCCCTCGCCCCCGGCGCGACGCTCTTCCGGGGCAAGCTGATGATGGCGGCCGCGGGCACCATGCCCTTCTACGGCTACGGCTTCCGGATGTTCCCCTACGCCAATGATCGCCGGGGCTACCTGCAGCTGCGCCTGGGCCAGGTGTCGCCCACGCAGGTGCTGGCCAACCTGCCCCGCCTGTGGAACGGCCGCTGGGCCCCGGAGGGCCTGCACGACTTCCACGCGAAGGACGTCACCATCCGCTTCGCGAAGCCCATGCCCTTCCAGGTCGGCGGCGACGCGGCCGGCTACCGCGAGCAGGTCACGCTGTCGGTGGCGCCCGAGTCCATCGAGCTGCTCGACTTCAACGGCGTGCAGTAGCGCGCTGAACGCGGGGCCCGTCCTTACGGGCCCTCCGGGCTCTCGACGGCGTCAGCGCCGAGGAAAGAGCCTCAGCCCCGGTCGCGCGACGCGGGGGGCTTCTCTCCCGGCTCCTTGCGCCGGCCCACCGCGAACGCGTAGCTGACGCCCGGCTTGTGGTTGTGCTCCTGGTGCAGGACCAGCTCCTCGCGGAAGGCGGCGCTCTCCGTGGACGCGGCCTCCGGCAGGTGCGCTTCCATGTCCCGGTAGAGCGCGTCCAGCTCCGTGTCGTGCAGCGTCTCCACGGACTCCGGCTCGAAGCCTGCGCCCTCCAGCGCCTGGAGCAGCTCGCGCGGCAGGAGCAGCGGCGCGCCCAGGCGCTTCTCCCAGAAGTCCAGCACGGGCTTGGGCGTGAAGCGGCCCACGCGCGCCGGGAAGGTGAAGCCCACGCGGCCGCGCTTGCCCAACAGCTGGCGGAACATGCGCAGCGAGACCTCCAGCGGGTACTGCACGCGCCCGGGCACGAGGATGCCGTGGAAGGGGCCGTCCAGCATGCCCAGCGCGTCCGGGGCCACGCGCCGCACCTCGATGCGATCCGACAGGCCCTGTGAGCGCACGCGCTCGCGCACCGGCGACACGAGGGCTTCGTCCGTGTCCACGGCCACCACGGAGCACTTCAGCTCCTGGGCCAGGAGCACGGCGCTGGTCCCCTCCGGGCCACACCCGAGCACCAGCACGCGCGAGCCCGGATCCAGCTGGGCCACCTTGGCGAAGCGGCGCGTGGCGTCGTCGGAGCCGAACGCGCGCTGCGCACCCGGCGGGTGGTACAGCGGGAAGTGCTCGGCGGGACTCATGGCCTCCTCATATACGCACACCGGCCGGACTTCCAGCCACCGCGAGCCCCGTCCCCACCCTGGAATGGAGCCCGCGCACCGCCTGCCTCACAGGTAGTAGACGATGCGCGGATCCTGGTGCAGCTCCGCGTAGATGGCGCGGCGCTGCTCCTCGGACAGCAGGAACACGGACACGCTCAGCGACACGTACTTGCCCTTGCTGCTGGGCTGCACGTGGATGGAGTCCGGAGACACCTCCGTCCCCATCTTCCGCTTGAAGAGCGAGCGCACGTGTTCGGCGAAGTCGGGCGTCTGCTCGCCCATCACCTTGAACGTGTAGATGGCGGGGTACTCGATGAGGGGCTTCTTCTCCTCACCGGGGGCCTCGGGCTTGTCGGAGCCGTCCTGGGTCATGACATCTCTCGGAATGGGGGCTGCGGGTGCCTCACAGCAGGTTGGCCGACAGCTCGGCCAGCATGCTGCGCTCGCCCTTGGCCATGGTGATGTGGCCGGCGATCTTCTCGTTCTTGAAGCGATTGACGACGTGCACGAGCCCGTTGTTCGTCGAATCCACGTACGGGTTGTCGATCTGGAACGGGTCGCCGGTGAGGATGATCTTCGTGTTGTCGCCCACGCGGGTGAGGATGGTCTTCACCTCGTGGGGGGTGAGGTTCTGCGCCTCGTCCACGATGATGAACTGGTTCGGGATGCTCCGGCCACGGATATACGTGAGCGGCTCAATCTCCATCAGCCCCAGGTCCATCAGCTCGTGGTGGCCGCGCCCGGCCTTCTTGTCCGCGCGGCTGAGGTTCATCAGGAACTCCACGTTGTCGAAGATGGGCTGCATCCAGGGGTTGAGCTTCTCCTCGACGCTGCCGGGCAGATAGCCGATGTCGCGGCCCAGGGGGAAGATGGGCCGGCTGACCAGCAGCTTGTGGTACAGCCCCTCCTCCGTCACCTTCTGCAGGCCCGCGGCGATGGCGAGCAGCGTCTTGCCCGTGCCCGCCTTGCCCACGATGGTGACGAGCTTGATGTCATCGTTGAGCAGCAGGTCCAGGCAGAACGCCTGCTCCATGTTGCGCGGACGGATGCCCCAGGTGCCTTCCTTGCTCTGGCGCGCGAGCGGCACGAGCCGCGCCTTGGCCGCGTTGAAGCGGGCCATGGCGGTGTGGGACGGGTTGAGTTCGTCCTTGAGCAGCACGAGCTGGTTGGGGAAGAGCCGGTCCTGGGCCGGGATCTCCACCTCGCCGCCGGGCTTGTAGAGCTGATCCACCATGTCCTGCGGCACGAGCAGCTCGGCGAAGCCCGTGTAGAGGTCGGTGATCTCCACGCGCTCGGTGTCGAAGTCCTCGGCGGACAGGCCCAGGGCGTCGGCGCGGATGCGCAGGTTGGTGTCCTTGGTGATGAAGACGGCCTGGGTCTCCGGCTCGTTCTCCATCAGGTCGATGGCCACCGCGAGGATGCGGTTGTCCATCAGGTTGCTGTCCGCCATGGACGACGGAAGCGCCCGGTCGGTGAAGCTCACGCGCAGCATCCCGCCGTGCGGCAGCGGGACGCCTTCCTTCAGGGAGCCTTCGGCGCGGAAGGAGTCCAGGTAGCGCGCCACCAGTCGCGCGTTGCGTCCCAGCTCGGAGAGGTCGCGCTTGAACTGATCGATCTCCTCGATGACGTAGATGGGGATGATGACGTTGTTGTCCTTGAACCCGTAGATGCTGCGGGGGTCATGGAGGAGGACGTTCGTGTCGAGGATGAAGTTCTTGCGCATCGTGGGCTTCGCGACCTGACCTGGTTCGGGTGCGATTGCGGACGGCGAGCGACGGACCGCGGAAGGCTGCCTGCCGGCCTCAATATAGGCACCGAACGAGGGGCGACCAGCCGCATTCCCGTCGGGGAAGGCGAAGGGACGTCCAAAAAAGCACGGCCCCCCACCCCGTCGGAACAGGGCGCTACAGCCCCGGGCCCGGAGTTCAGGAGCCAGCAGTGGAACGCAGGGGCGCCGACGCGAAGTCCCCTCCCTCCGGGGACGACGCGGGCGACAGCGGATCATACCCGAGCAGCTCCACCACCCTTTCGGGCGGAGGGCCGGGCGGCATCCGGGCCCAGGGGAAGCGCGCCTGGAGCGCCTCCTCGTCAAGCGACACAGCCTGCTTCGCGTGGAGGCGCTGGGCCTCGTTCCAGCCGCGGGTCTCGAAGCGCCGGGCCAGCCGCCGAGACAGGGGGCTGATCATCGCCGAGGGGACGAAGAGGGCGGGCTGTCCCTGGGCGTCCCGCATGCAGCCCAGCTCCACCGCCCAGGCCAGCAGCCAGCGCGGCCAGCCCCTTCCCGCGCGGCGAAGGGCGCTGAAGCGTCCCTGGGCGGCCCCGTCCACGAAGGTGAAGCGCGGGTCGTAGACGGACGCCGCCGCGAACGTCGCGGGCATCAGCGCCACCGCCTCCGCGCCGATGCGGCGGGCCATCAGGTGCAGGAGGTCCAGGATGTCGCGTGACAGCGCGAGCCCGGGATGCTGCTGGCCAGGCAGCGGCGGACGGTTCCAGTCGAACGGGCGTCCCGGCTGCTGCAACAGGAGGCTGTCCACATAGAGCAGCGGGGCCTCCGCCGCCGCGTGGGTGAAGCCGACCTCCGCGCCCGGGGTCCGTCGCAGGGACGCGTCCGCGACGGGGGCGTGGTAGCGCTTGCTCCAGCAGGTGAGGCGCGGCTGGAAGGGATCCTGGCAGGACAGGCGCAGCTCGACGGGCCCCACCCGGTCCTCCAGGCGCTGGGTGAAGCCGTAGGCGGACAGGGCGCGCTCCAGGCCCTCCCGGCTGTAGGTGCCGAACGCCAGGTCCACGCGGTCGCTGGCGGACTCCAGGCCCAGGTCGTCCAGGGACAGGGACTCGCTCGCGGAGGCAGACAGCTCCAGGCCGCTCAAGCGCGGGTAGGTGCGGAGCATCCGGGGACTGAGCTGCGGCGTCCGGGGCATGGGAGCGTCCTAGTCGTAACGGATGTCGACGAGGGTGAGTTCAATCTCTCCCCGGGGGCGCCGCACCTCGACGGTGTCCCCCGGCGCCTTGCGAAGGAGCGCGCGGCCCATGGGTGACTCGACGCTGATGCGGCCTCCGGTGGCGTCGATCTCATCCGAGCCGACAATCTGGTACGAGAAGCGCGCGCCTGCCTCGTCCTCCAGGGTGACCGTGGCCCCGAAGTAGACTTTCGAGCGGTCGCTTTGTTCGGCGGGGGTGACGATGGTGGCGGTGTCCAGGCGCTTGGAGAGGAAGCGGATGCGCCGGTCGATCTCCCGCAGGCGCTTCTTGCCGTAGATGTATTCGGCGTTTTCTGAACGGTCGCCCTGGGCGGCGGCGGCGGAGACCTCGGCGGTGACCTTGGGGCGCGCCTCGTTGAGGAGCTGGAGCAGCTCGCGGTGCATGCGCTCGGCGCCCGCCCGGGTGAGGTAGCGGCGGAACGGAGCCTGCTCCTCCCCCTCTTCGTCCTCGGGGGCGTCGGGTGGGTCGGGAACTTCCTGGGCCATGCCCCTGTGTATAACCCTGGATGCCGACATCCGGCGGCAGCGGACCGGGGCGGATGTTCACCCGGCGTGGGACCGGGGCTGTCAGGGAGCGGGGGGAACGATCGCCAGTGGAAGTCCCCGGGCGCTGCTGGTAGGAAGCGCCTCGCAAGACCGCCCGTCGGTGAGGGCGGCAAAAAAGAATAGCGAGTCGCTAGCTCAGCTGGTAGAGCACCGGCCTTTTAAGCCGAGGGTCGGGGGTTCGAGCCCCCCGCGACTCAAGCAGTGACGACGTCCCCGTCGTCTAGAGGCCCAGGACGCTGGCCTTTCAAGCCGGTAACACGGGTTCGAATCCCGTCGGGGACACTGAAAGCCGAGGCCGGAAGCCGCTGAGAACCAGCGGTTTCCGGCCTCGGTGCTTTCTGGCTCTGGCTCGTCTCCAGAATGTCTCCAAGCCGGAGACTCTCCCCGCCCCTCCTCCAGCATCTGGATGGCGCGGTGCTTCTCCCCCTTCCCCAGGTGCATGTAGCGCATGCTGGTGCGGAGGCTGCGGTGGCCTGCCAGCGCCTTCGAGAGAGGCGGCACGCCCCGCATGGTCAGGTGGCTACAGAAAGGTGTGGCGGAGGATGTGGAGCGCCCCCGTCACCTTGGACGCCGCAGGAATGTCCCTTCTGGCAATGAGGATCCACGCTTCGCTCTGTTCGGCGAGAGCCTGTGTGGGCGGTAGGGAAGGCGGCGGTGGCGCGCTGGCCAAAATTCGTGTTCATCCAGTAAAAACTCTTTTTCCGCAAAGAACATAAAGGTGCTGCCGTGGACAATTCAGCAACAGGCAATGGCCGGATTCGCCAAGCGCATGTGGAGCAGACGAAGGGCGGAGGGCTGAGCAGAAGAACCCTCATTGGCGGAAGTGGCGCGCTTGCCGCGCTCGCATTCGGCAGCACTTTGGCTGCTCCGCGGACCGCTTTCGCAGCGGCGGGCGGCTACATCTACCCGACCTCGTCGCGAGCGGTCTCCGATTCCTTCGCAGACCACGTGGCCCGGGGATCCGTGAATCCGGGAACCGACTACGTATGCCCCACCGGAACGCGCGTCGTCGCGGTGAAAGCGGGCACGGTCGTGGGTGTCACGAATACCATCGGCGGTTCCGGGGGCCGCATGGTGTTCATTGACCATCCCGATGGGTCAAAGACGGACTACCTGCACCTTTCTTCAATCCAAGTCCCCCTGGGTGCTCAGGTCGCACAGGGACAACAGATTGCGCTCTCGGGTGGATCCGGGAACGGTTCGGAAAACGGCTACGGAGCTCATCTGCACCTCGCTCTTCACATCGGTGCCGGTGCGCAGCACGGAACTCGAGGCGGCTCCGTGGACTTCGAGGCTTACGTCGGAGCGGGAGGCTCGAGCGCGCCGGGAACGCTCCGGCAGGTTTACTCCACCAACGCGGGTGCAAGTTGGCAGAGCGGCGACACGGGGATGCTGTTCAATCCCTCTCAGCTTTCCGCCGTCAACATGGGTGGGTCCTGGCCGCAGCTCATGATGACGCAGGAAGGCGTGCTCTATCAGGTCTATGGAACAAGCAGTGGATGGACCTTCGGCAATACCGGTATCGCGAGCAACCCAACCTCGATGAGCGCGGTGAACATGGGCGGCTCTTGGCCGGCCGTGATGAGTATCGAGAACAGCACCCTCTTCCAAACCGTGGGAACGTCTTCGGGGTGGCAGAAGCTCTCCACCGGCCTGACGTTGATCGGCCAGATCTCCGCCGTCAACATGGGCGGCAGCTGGCCGACGATCATGTTGGCCCAAGGCGGCGTGCTCTATCACGTCTACGGAACGACGTCCGGATGGAAGGTCGCGTCCACGGGAATTGCAATCAATGGGCAAATCTCGGCCGTCAACATGGGCGGCGGCGTGCCTCAGGTGATGGCGATCGAGAACGGGTATCTCTACCAGATCTGGGGCGACGCGGCGGGCTGGCACAAGCAGTCGACCGGCTTGAATCTGATCGGCCAGATCTCGGCGGTTGCAACGGGGACCACCTGGCCCACCGTCATGCTCGATCAAGGAGGAGCGCTCTATCGCGTGTGGGCGGATACGTCCGGCTGGCACGTCCAGCCAACGGGAATCTCCGGAACGGGCCGTTTCTCGGCGGTTTATATGGGCGGTGGTGTACCGCAGGTGTTGAAGATCGGCTGACCGGCGGAGGGTTCCCCGTCGAGAAGCGGTCCACTGTCTGGGCCTATCCGGCCCCTGGAAGCCTGTCGGTCACGGATAGGAAGAATTGGCGCCCTCTTTCGAGTCCAAGTCCGGTGGCCCTTCGCTCCAACTCGGAGCCGGGGCAGGCCCCCGCTCGCCCCCTGGTGTGACGCGTCGAACGCCAGGGCGACGAACCCCTGCTCCGCCAGCCTTTGCGCGTACACGCCGGCCGTCGTCGGTGACGTCGTTGATCAGGAACCGCTGTGGGCCAGGGAGCTGGACAGGGCACGGTGGGCGTCGACCTGCCTCAGCAGCTCCTTCGCCTTCTCCTCGACAGCGGCGACCGCATCAGCGCCGGCGACCCAGCGCAGCGGCGGCTCGGGCTGGTCGATGATGGTGAGCAGCGCCTTTGCGAGCCTGGCCGGATCACCCACCTGCTTGCCGCTCATGCTCTTCCAGCCGGCCTGGGTCTGTGCCGTCCGCTCGGCGTAGTCGTCAATCGACAGCGCGGGCCACGTCGTCGAGGTGTCCTCCAGCAGGTCGGTGCGGAAGAAGCCGGGCTCGACGAGGGTGGTGCGGATGCCGTATGGCGCGACGTCGAACCGCAGCGACTCCATCCAGCCCTCGAGGCCGAACTTCGAGGCGGCGTAGGCGGCGACAAACTCCTGCCCGATCAAGCCGGCGACCGAGGAGAGGGTGACGACGTGACCGGAGCGCTGCTTGCGCATCACGGGGAGCACCGCGCGGGTGACATTCAGCGGTCCGAACAGGTTCGTCTCCAGCTGTGCACGGAACTGCTCCGGGCTGATCTCCTCGAAGTAGCCCGCCTGGAAGGTGGCGGCGTTATTGATGAGCACGTCAATGCGGCCGAACCGGTCCATGGCGGCCGCGACGGCGGCCTGGGCATCGGCCGGCTGGGTGATGTCCAGGCGGGTCGCCAGCAGGTTCTCGTCGGAGCCGACGGCCTGCTCGACCGCCTGCGGACGGCGGCCTGTGGCGACGACCTGATAGCCAGCGGCGAGGGCAGCGCGGGCGATGTCCACGCCCATGCCTCGGCTGGCGCCAGTGATGAAGATGACCTTGCTCATGGGGATGCTCCGGCCTGGCCCGGCGGCGGCGAGATGCCGCGCGAGGGGGCGAGTGAGTTGCGCTGACAGATAAGAGATACGCGCCGGGCCCACTCGGGACTAGACGGCGGAATGCAAATGAGCTGTTAACACCTTGTTAAAAGTGAGCCTCGACGGCTCGAAGGACTCGGCGGAGCACGCCGCCCGCCGCGGAAACTCCCCGCCATGAAGACCCCCCTCCTCTCGCAGCTGCAGATGTTCCTCGCCGTCGCACGACTGCGCAGCTTCAGTGGGGCCGCGCGAGAACTGAGCGTCTCCACAGCCGCGGTGAGTCAGGCCGTGAGCCGCCTTGAGAAGCAGCTGCGCGTCGTCCTTCTCACCCGCACCACGCGCAGCGTGACCGTGACGGATGCGGGGAGGCGCCTTGTCGAGGAGGCAGGCCCCGGGATCGGTCAGGCGCTGGCGGCCCTCACCACCGTGTCAGCCCAACCGGGCGAAGCGGTGGGCAGGTTGCGACTGTCGGCCCCACGGATGGCGGTGCCCTTCATCACTCCGGTGCTGTCCGGCTTTCGCGCGCGCCACCCGCGTGTGGAGGTGGAGGTTGTCATCGAGGACCGCTTCGTGGACATCGTGGCGGAGGGTTACGACGCAGGCGTGCGGCTGACCGAAGCCATCGAGCGCGACATGGTGCAGTTGCGCCTCACCGGCGCCTTCCGCTTCGTGGTGGTGGGCGCCCCCAGCTACCTCGCACGCCACGGCATGCCCCAGCGCCCCGAGGAGCTGCTGCGCCACGAGTGCATCACCTTCCGCTCGCAGACAACGGGGACGCTCTATGCCTGGGAGCTGGAGCGAGGCCGCAAGACGTGGCGCGTGCCGGCGCGCGGGGGCATGGTCACCGGCGACAGCCAGCTGATGCTGTCCCTGGCCGAGGCAGGCGCCGGGCTGGTGTACGCCTTCGAGCCGTCGGTGCAGGAGCAGCTGCGCACCGGACGGCTGAAGGTGGTGCTCGAGGCCTACGCACCCACAGTGCCCGGCTTCTTCCTCTACTTCCCCAGCCGTGCGCAGCGCTCGGGACCGCTGCGTCTGTTCGTCGAAGCGGCCCGGGAGCTGGCCCCAAAGGCGGCGTGAAGCCACACCCGGTGACCCTCTCCCCCCGATGACCTCATGACGGGCGTGGACCATTTCGATGCCCAGGGGCCGGTATCACGGGTTCGAATCCCATGGGCCCACGGGTACACCCCCGCCGTTCACGGTTCATTGAGGCGCCGAAGAAGCGCTGCCAGCGTGTCGAGCTCATCGTCCTCGAAACGAGCCAGCCGGTGCTTGAGCTCGGCGCCCTTCCCCTCGAGAGAGCGCGTGAGCCGCTTCGTCCCTGCGGTGCCGGAGTCATCTTCCGGCGACAGGCGTCCTACCGCCGCCCAGGTCGCACCTGCCGCAGGGCCCCCGACTGCACCGTCACGCGGGCTCGTTCGCGCTCAACCCCTCGCCCCCCCTCGGGTCCGCTCAGCCACACGCCTTGTTGAGCTGGCACGTGCCGGGCGCCCCGTTGGTCCTCGTGCACGCGGTGCCCTGCGGGCAGTCCGCGGAGTCCGAGCAGTCCGCGCCGTTGTTACCGTCATTGTCGACGCCGTCGTTGCAGACGGTCTCCTTGCGCACGCAGTTGGTGAGCGTGCAACCGAGGCCGCACGAGCCGCTCACGCAGTTGGCGTCCGCGTTGCCGGCCTTGCAGTCGATGCGTCCGTCGCCGTTGTCGTCCACGCTGTTGGCGCAGTCCGTCTCGCGCGACTGCCCGCCCATGCAGATGGCCGAGGGCACCTGGCCCGCGGGCTGGCGGATGATGGCGCCCTCGCAGTCCGCGACGTCCGCGCAGTCCGCGCCCGCATTGCCGTCGTTGTCGACGTTGTCGTTGCAGAGCGTCTCCTTGCGCGCCGTGCCGGTGCACACGCAGCCGGCGCCACACGTCTGGGTGTCGCAGTCCAGGTCGTCGCAATCCGCGCCCGCATTGCCGTCGTTGTCGCGCCCGTCGTCGCAGAGGGTCTCCTTCGGCAGCAGGCCGGAGCACGTACAGCCCATGCCGCACGAGGCACCGTCGCAGTCGGGGTCCACGCAGTCCCTGGAGCCGTCCCCGTCGTCGTCATTGGCGTTGTCACACGCGGACTCGGCCTTGCGGGTATCGCGACAGGTGCAGCCGGCGCCGCACGACTGGTCGTTGCAGCTCGACTCCTCGCAATCCACCAGGCTGTTGTCGTCGTCGTCGGTGCCGTTGGAGCAGCTCGTCTCCGTACGCGGCTCGCACCTGCCGGCGACACACGCCTCCTGCAGCGTGCAGGGGTGGTTGCACTGGCCGCAGTGCTGGGCGCTCGTCCGCAGATCGAAGTCCTCGTCCACCTGACCGTCACAGTCGTCGTCCGCGCCGTTGCACTCCTCGGCGTGGGGCAGGCAGCAGGAGCGCACGGTGGTGCCCGGCTGCGTGGCGCACACCCCGCCCTCCGTCACGCAGTCCGAGTCCTGGGCGCACGTAGAGGGCAGCTCGTCCGGGAACTCCGCCTCGCAGCCCACGGCGGCACAGGCGAGCAACAGGCAACACAGCAGGCGCGGCATCAAGAGCAGGTCCTTCATGGTCAGAATCTCCCGCCGACGACGAGGTGGAGCGAGGTGGAGGTGGAGGGGCCGCCCGCTGTCACGGCTCCTGCCGCTCCCCGGGCTTGAGGGTCAGCGCGCGGGTGAAGGTGCAGTACCCCTCCCCGGAGACCTCCAGCTCACGTCTCTCCCGGGGTCGCGTGAGTCGTGGCCCAGGACGTGACGCAGACAAAGCAAGACGGGTGCCAGTCCCCTCCTCACGGCGGTTCGGGGTGTTTCGTGGGGCCGGTGCCGCTCGCCGTGCTCCCGCTGCGTGCGCACCACACGCAACTCGCGTCGCATTCGCACGCAGTCGCGCACCGCCGGGCTCCCAGGGCGCGAGGGGCAGGGAGGGGCCACAGGCATTGGCACCGTTCTTGGAACGTGGTGCGAGGCGCCCCTTTCCGGGGCCCCGCCACTTCTACCAATCCCCCCTGCGGAGAACCCCGATGAGCGCTCCACTGATCGACAATCTTGTGGACCCTTCCAGCTGGATGTCGCTGCTCGTGAGAACCCATCCCAACGTCCGGTTGAAGGACTTGTCGATTCCCGGCACGCATGACTCGTGCAGCCGCCTGGATGCGTGCAAGCCCATCTCCACGACGCAGTATGCCACCCTTGAACAGCAGCTGGATGCCGGGGTCCGCTTTCTCGACGTGCGCATCAAGACCGATGGCCCCCAGGGCTTGAAGGTCGTGCATGGGATTGAGGACGTGGGGGATTACTATGCCCACCCCGCTGGCGGCCGACTGTCATTCAAGACCGTCTTGACGCGCATCTACGACTGGATGAACAAGCCGGAGCACCGCGACGAGTGCGTGATCATGAAGGTGGTGGATTGCGACCACACCAACCTCGACACGGAGCCCGCCGATTACGACACCCACACCCGCGTTCACGACATCTGGAAGAGCGTGGATGACGCCAGTGTCGAGAGGAAGAGCCTGGACTTCAACACCCGGCACACCGCGGAGGACTTCCTGCGGATGACGCTCGCGCAAGCGAAGGGGAAGTTGCTGCTCTGGCGCGTCTTCAAGGATCCAGAGGTCCCCCATGGGGCGCGGAAGGCGTTCGGGTTGGACCTGTATCAACTGAAGGACGAAGCCCGGTTCGACAACAATCCCTATTTTGGCATCACCTCACCCTCCTCCTCCACTCGCAGCGGGCGGATCAGCACGCTGCATGCGCAGTCGCTCTACACCTGGAAATACAGCGGCCCGCACAAGACGCTCACCTACGCCGACAAGATGAACGCGGTGCGACACCTCTTGTACGACGCTTGGCACGACCACACTGGCGCGGCCGGGACGCGGAGGTTTGATTCCTATCGCGTCAACGAACTGAACATCGCGGCGATCTACCAGTCGTCGTCGGATCGTCAGGACGTGGACTCCCTGAGGTATTACCCCATCACCAATGCGACCCACATCAATCCGCTGGTGGGAGCATTGTTGGATCAACTGCTGGCGCCCGAACCCACGTTGCCCACCCTGAGCAATGTCAACGCGCAGGGGCATGGCAGTGTGGGGATCATCCTGTTTGACTGGGCGGAGGATCCCGCTGGCACGCGTCGCGACTTCGAGCAGACCCGTCTCTTCACCGAGCCGCTCTACAAGAAGGTGATCCTCTTCAACTTCAAGCCTTCGAAGATGTTTGCCCGCGACAACCAGGGCGTTGAGTCCATCCGCTACCAGCCCATGGGCGACGCTCCCTACGCGGCGCTGCAATACCACGACAAGGGCTCCTGGCACACGTTGGAGCGCGCCTTGGGGCCGTCTTCATTCCCCTTCGAAATCCCCCCCATCACTGCTTGAGACCGCCCCCGGTACAGCACGACCCCTGCCGAGTAGAGGTCCGTGCGCGCGTCGAGGGGACGGTCCATGCGACCTGTCTGCTCGGGCGACAGGTAGGGCAGGCTCCCCACCACCTGTCTGGGCATGGGAGAGGGCGCTCGCCACCACCGCGAGAGGCCAGGGCGAAGTCGGTCAGCTGGACGTGCCCCTTCCCGCCCGCGTGCTCAGCGCTGGGGCGACGTCCCGGAGGCGGGCACCGTCACCGTCCGCAGGTCATCCGGATCGGCAGGGTCGAGGAACTCCGTCTTCCCGTCCTCGCTGTTGATGACGCCCACCGTGAGGTACGTGTCCGCGAACTGCACGAGCAGGAAGGTGTGCTTGTCGGAGGAGCCGCTGCGGAACACGGGGATGTCCGTCTCTGACACCTGTTCCCTGTAGCCGTGCTCCCCATGCATGTGCCCCGCGAAGACGGCCACTACGTTCTGCCCGGCGATGGCCGCCAGGAACTCAGGGTTGTCTTCCTCCATGTGATCCCCGTAGTCATGCAGGTTGAGGATGATCTTGCGGCCCGCGGCCGTCGCGGCGGCCAGGTCCTTCTTCAGCCAGGCGATGGACGGTGAGACGTCGATGGCCTTCGCCGAGTAGACGGGGTGGTTGTGGAGCTGCACGAAGTGGTAGCTCCCCTGGTTCCACGAGTACGCGAGGCTCTGCTTGTCGAAGCCCTGGATGAGGGCGGCCGGGAAGTTGGGCACCTTGTCGCAGTGGATCATCGTCTTGATGAAGTCGCGGGCGTTCGCCGCCGCGCCGTTGTTCCCGAGCGAGAAGTAGTAGGCCGGCTCGCGCCACCAGGCATCGCCCACGTTGTTGGCATAGTCGTGGTTGCCCAGACCAATGAAGAGCGGCCAGCGCAAGGTGCCCGGCAGCGTGTAGTAGCGCTCGAAGAGATCCACCTGCCAGTCGAACCAGTGCTCCGTCAGGTCGCCGTTGATGATGACGCCCTGGGGCTTCTGGATGGGCTCGCCGCCCCCCTGGAGGCCCGGCTTCGAGGGCCACACCCCGCCGACGTCCGGCTGAAGGGCGTTGGTCGCGCGCTGGATGTCATTCATCGCCCGGACCTGGTCGCGGTTGGCGCGCTGGGAGTTGCGCTTCGTGCATTCGTGGTCGTCGCCACACGACGGCGAGTCCTTCGTCCGCGCGGGAGCTGACCGGCACCACCGCGCACAGCATCGCGAGCAGCAGACAGGCGTTCTTCATGTCGCATCCTTCCTGGGGTCGCGTGAATCACGGCCCGGGCGTGACGCCGACAAAGCAAGACAGACGCCAATCCGACGCTCACGGCGCTCCGGCGTGTTTCATGGGGCCGGGGCCGCGCGCCGTGCTCCCGCCGCGTGCGCACCGCACGCAACACGCGTCGCATCCACACGCAGCCGCGCACCGCCGGGCTCCTCGCGAGTCAGCGCGAGGGGAGCCCCTGCACGGACTCAGCGGAATCATGTTTCTTTTGTATCTGGATTGCGGGAGTGGCGCGAGGCGAGGACTTCGCCACGGCATGCCGCTCCGCGCCCGTGCGCATCCGGCCGCGAGGCGGACCTCGGGCGTCAGCGGGCCCACGCGGCGGGGCGCCGCGAGAGAAGGGCGCCTCCTTCAAGACGCCGAGGGCGTGAATCCTTGAGTCGCCGGGTTCCCCTTCCCCCGCCGCGCGATGGTTACGAGTGCGCGAGCTCGGCTTCAAGCGCGCGCAAGAGGCGGGCGGGATGGCGTGCGCTCAGCAGGCGGTGGAGGCCGAAGAGGAGGATCGCCGTGCCCGCGAGCAACTGCGCTCCCCGGATGATGCGATTGACGTCCACGGCGGGGACCCAGGAGACGTTGCCCTCGCGGATGACGAAGGCGCCCGCGGGTCTGGCCCTCAGCCCGAAGCCACTGCCGGAGCCGCTTCCCTTCACGGCCTCGCCCTCCACCGCGGCCTGCTGGAGCGCCGGCCCCTCGCCGCCTCCGCCTCCGCCCCCGCCGGCCACCAGGGCCGCGGGAATCACGGTGATTCCACCCTGCTGGATGGCCTCTCCGTAGACGCGCTTCACGGTGATGCTGTCGCGGGCCCGGTCGATGATCTCGTTGACGTCCATGGCTTCCCCCCAGTTGGGATGGCGGTGTCTTCACCGTGAGAGGTGGACACGGTGCGGCATGAGGGCCGGACGGGCAGGCCGGCGGGCCGTGGAGCGACACGAGGGCCAGGGGCTCCATGGCAGCGCCTGCTGGCGCCACGGACGACACCCCGTACTTCCGGCTCGAGGAGTCGCTCGCCGGGGAGGGGCGGAGGGCTCAGCCCCAGTGAAACAGCAAGGAGGCGCCGGGAACCACGGAGACCCCCTTGTAGTGACGCAAGTGCTTCCCGGCGAGGAGCCCCAGGTCCACGGACCAGTGCTGCCCCAGGAGCCGCCCGCCCGCCGTCGCGAAGGCGAACGGGCCGGCGAGGCCCTCGCCCGGTGACAGCGCGACATCCCCCGCGAGGCCCCAGTGCTCTCCCATGCGGACGAAGCCCCCCAGCATGGACAGCACCATCACGAACCCTTCGTTGTCCCCGCCTTCCCACGTGACGATGGGCTGGACCGTGAGCGACAGGGAGCCGTCGCCCGTTCCGTAGGTGAGGATGCCGTAGGCCCCGACGCCATGGATGTCACGCATCCCTGGGAGGTTGTTGTTGAAGCTGCCGCCCTGCGCTCCGAAGGCCAGATGCAGCCGCTCTGTCAGCGGAAGCGACAGCTTGAGGCCTGCCAGGAGGTTGAACTGGACGTCGCTGTAGCCCACGGCCAGTGCGACGGGAAGGACCGAGGCCACGTTCACGGACACGCGCTCGCTGAGCCCCAGCTCCGCGGCGGTGATGAAGAGGGCCTGCTGACCGATGAATCCCTCTCCCGCATGCAGTGGGAGCGCGGTGGGGCTCACGAGACCGCGTGAGCGGGTGGGATTCTCGAACCAGCCCGGGGACGACGCCTCGGACGGCGCGGTGACGGGTTCCCCGGCCCTGGCGAAAGCCCCAGGCATGGCCAGGCACAGCATGATCAGACAGATGAAACGCGGCATTGTCACTTCCCCATCGTGGTGGCGCACTGCATACGCAATCACCATGCCGGACGGGCTCACATCGGCAGGAAGTGGGGCCTCGCACCGCCGGGAGCCGTTGATTCCTGACATGCGCGTCATGGCGCCACGGATTTGCCGCAGGAGACCCCGCCGCCAGCGTCCATCACCGCCTGCTGGAGGGGCGTCTGCTCCGGCCGGACAGGAACACCGCCAGCGCGAGCAGCGCGGCGAACCTCCCCGCTCCGCTCCTGCCCGCCGTGCCACCGCGGCCCCTCGCGACCGCGCAGCCGCCTCCGCTCGTCTCCTCCGTACAGGGCAGCCACAGTCGACATGCGTCGCCCGCCTTCACACACAGCCGCTCTCCGTCGGGCCCGGTGCAGACCGCCCCGAAGCGACCGGCCTCGAGGCCCGCCACCGCGCAGCTCTTCCCTCCTCCGGTCCCGGTAACGCAGGCCATCCCCATCGGGCAGTCGGCGTGGCTCCGGCACGGCGCGGTGCACGCGTCCACCCTCGGGTCGAACGGAGGCCGCGTGGGCGGCGCCACTGCGACTTCGTCGAGGATCGCCTGAACGAAGGCCGCATGCGCGTCGACGCGCATGTTGGTGCCTGTCGTGCAGGCCAGGTCGCCATACGAGGTGACGCCGACGAGGCGCTCGGCGCCGTCGAACTCGAGGAACGACGGGCCGCCGCTGTCTCCGCCGCACGACATCCCGGGCGCGGCCGAGATGGAGAAGGTCTCTTCATGGACCGCCGTCACCCGGGCCGTGCCGCTGCGCCGGCTGCCCATCCGGCCCTGCTCGTCGACACCGAAGCCCACCACCCGCGTGGTCCGCCCCACCACGTCCGCCGGCAGCGCCGACAGGCTCAGCGGCACCGGCGCGACAGGCGCATCCTCGGCGAGGATCAGCACCCCGACGTCATGCGCCCCCGCACTCCAGGCGGGGTGCAGCCGGCCCTCGATGGCGCGCACGCGCTCGGCGGTGAGCGCCCGTGCCGGCTCGGGCGCGAACACCACCGAGAGCAGCTGCGGAGCGTCCACGTTCTCCACGCAATGCGCCGCGGTCAGGACGACCCGGGGCGCGATCAACGTCCCCGTGCAGAGGATGGGCGAGGCCTCGGCCGGCTCGCCACAGGTCGGCGCGACCGGGAGGATGGCCCCCACGGCCGGGGAGGCCGGCTCGGGCACGCCGCCCACCACGGCCTGTCGCCGCGCCGCGGGAGCGGGCGGTCCACCACACGCGCCCGCCGCCGCGAGGAGCAGCGCGACGGCGGGCCCGAGCGTGCGGTGGAGCCTCACGGATTTCAGTCCCTCGCGAAGTCGCCCTGCGGCGCGGCCGAGGCCTTTCCGTCGACGCTCCAGTACTTCCACTCACCGGTCTTCTCGCCATTCTCGTAGTGGCCCTGCACGGCCAGCGTCCCGTTCGGGTGCCACTCCGAGTAGAGGCCCTGCGCACGGTGCCCGAGCAGGGTCCCTTCGGCCCACTTCGTCCCGTCCGAGCGCCACGCGCTCCACTTCACCTCGCGCGATCCGGCGGAGTGGAGCTCCTCGCGGTTCTTCTGCCCCTCTTCGTAGTAGAGCGTCCAGCGGCCCTGCTTGAGGCCGCCGCGGTACTCGCCCTCGGACTGCTTCACGCCCGTCTCGAAGGAGCTCACCCAGCGGCCTTCCATCTTGCCGTCGACGTAGCTGCCTTCGGTCTTGAGCTTGCCGTTGGGGTGCCACTCCGCCCAGCGGCCATGCTTCGTGCCGTCGGGCCTGGCGCACCATTGCAGGGTCCCCTCCGGCGGCGCGTGGCCATGCAGCCGCGCGCCATCAGGACAGGGACCGGAGGCGCGACTGCATCCGAGGACCGCGCCCGCGACGACGGCCCACGCGATGAGAAGCCTGGGACAGGAGGCTAGTAGCAGGTGCCGACCCCGCTGCAGCTGCAGTTGTTGGACGCGAACGAATAGTCGTCCGAGGCCGCCGCGAAGCTGCCGAGGCCGTAGTCGTGCTTGGCGCAGTCCTGCGTGTACGCCGTCGTGCCCACGCACTTGGGGGTGCTGGTGACGCCGCAGCCCTGACCACAGCGGCCCTTGCAGCCATTGTCGCCGCCGTTGCAGCCGCAGCCCATGCCCGCCTGACGGTAGTAGCCGGACCCGATGTACTGGTTGCCGCAGGAGCAGGAGATGTGGGTCCAGCCGCGCTCGGAGACGAACTGGTACGGCGTGAGCAGCTCACCCACCGGCACGATCTGCATGAAGCTCGTCTGGCGCATCGCCGCGTTCTCCACGCGCGTGCGCTGCCCATCCTCCTCCGGTACGGCCTTGGAGAGCCCCTCGAGCAGCGGGGTGAGCAGCTGGGCCTGCGCCGCATCGAGCGGGTTGCCGCTCGGCGAGAAGTTCCCGACGCCCTGGTTGTAGTCGATGTGGAAGCCGATGACCGTCTCACCAAAGTCGTACGTCACCTCGACGACGTTCTGGGAGGTCTCGACCACCAGCGCGCGAACGGACGCGCCGCCCGCGCGGTAGGTCGCCTCGAGCGTGGTCGCGTCGCGCTGGAGCAGCGCGAAGCCTTCCGCCTCATCCACCTGCGGCGCCGGTCCGTCCGAACAGCCCAGCGCCAGCACCATCGTGAGTCCACACAACAGGAGCGTTCTCATCTTCCGTCTCGATTCCGCGCGTCGGGTTGGGCGCAACGGGACGAGACGGTAGGAATCCTGTCGAGCGCCGGTCAAATCGAACTCTGAGAATTCAGAGCAGAACCGGTGTCTCTTCCGCCCCCCTTGCGTGAGGCCCGTGCGACCCGGCCTCAGCGTTCCGGCTTCGGGACGTGCTGATCCACCAGGATGGGATTGCCGTCAGGGTCGACGAGCATGAGGCTCGCGGGGCCGGTGGAGGACGCGTCGGCGACGGAGGAGAGGGTCAGACCGCGGGCCTGGAGGGTGCGCTGGAGCTCGCGGATGTCGTCGAAGTCGGCGAGTTGCTGGGCGTTGCGGTCCCACCCGGGATTGAAGGTCAGGATGTTCTTGTCGAACATGCCTTGGAAGAGGCCGAGGGTGCTGGTCTCGTTCTGCAGGATGAGCCAGTTCTGGGCCGGATCACCGCCGATGACACGGAAGCCGAGCTTCTCGTAGAACGTGCGCGACGCGGCGAGGTCCTTGACGGCGAGGCTGACGGAGAAGTTACCGAGGCGCAAGGGTGCGGCTCCTGTGGGCGGGGCGGCGG